>JAGOKK010000031.1:13921-21159 GCA_017994635.1 Candidatus Cloacimonadota bacterium
GTTATGCGTTATGCGTTATGCGTTATGCGTTATGCGTTATGCGTTATGCGTTATGCATAACCGGAAGCCAAAAAAAGGGGCTCACCAAAATGGCAAGCCCCATATGTTTCAGACAATGCATATCTTACAGATAGCGGTTGATTACTTCCATCACTTCCGGCAGATCCATGCCAATGGATTTCAGGTGTTCGGGGGTGGGAACGCCTTCTCGGGTCCAGCCTTTGCGGTCGTACACGGCATCGATTAGCTGCTGGTATTGATCTTCACGGTAACTGCGGGTGATTTCCATCTTTTCACTGGTGCTTTTACCGGTGGGATCAACGCCGATCTTGTCTCTTAACAGGTTATCATAGCGTTCCTGACGGGAGAGGTATTCTTCCTCGGTGACGGGGCCAACGGCACGATAAGGCGGAACGTCGTCGATCCGGCGACCGCCGCCCATGCGCATGCAGAAAACCTTTTGGAAGTTATAGACGCGTTCGCTCTGACGGATCAGTTCGTGTTTGTCCATCGGTTTTCCGGTGATGGCCTTGTAGATATCCACGTAGTTTTGCACGTGCTCGGGTACCTTTGCGGGTTCATCAGTCTGGGCGTTATCAGCCGGTTCAATGTCGTTCCATGGCAATTTGCACAAACCCTGGAGGCCAAACCAGGTGCGGAACATGGGGAAGTAGTGCAAGGCTTCAGCTTTGTCCTTGAAAGTGGGGATGTGGTTGTTTACCATATCCATAAAGATCAGCCAGGCTTCGTCGTGTTGCGGACCTTTGAGGGCCAGAGTATAGCCACCCTGTTGTGCCAGGGATTCCTTGCTCATATACTGGGAATATTCCAGACCTTTAGCTTCCATGCCAATGTCCTGCAGGAAGTTGGGATCGGCGCCATACTGCTCGGCAAATATTTTCTTCATGCGGCGCACACCTTGCCCCACGATGAGGCCAAAGCCTTCTCCACGAGCCATTTGATGGAGTAACTCCAGTGCGGCATCGGCGTTGCCCCAGTTCAGTTCCAACCCACCGGTACGTTCTTTATTGAGGATGCCGTTTTCATAGCACTCCATCACGAAAGCAGTGCTGGTGCCAAAGGAGATGGTATCCACGCCGTAGGTGTCGCAATAGAAATTGATTTCCACTACGTCTTTGGGATCCCAGACGCAGATATTGGAGCCACAGCCCGCAGCAGTTTCATATTCGGGACCATCCACGCAGACCGGCTGGCCTTTGTAGGGGCCGGTGCGGGGCTTGAAATTGTCCACCGCTTTACAACAGGATAGCGAGCAGCCATACCAGCAACCATCTGCCATACCTTGAGTAAACAGCCTGGTAAACTCCCGAGAGTGCAGGCCGATAGCTTCCGGCATCTGGCCGTATTTGAAGTTGCGTATGGGCAGGAGGTCATAATCATTCATAATTTCCATCAGGTGCGCGGTGCCTACCTGGTGCATCCGGCATTGATCAGCATCGCCTGCTTCGATCTCCTTATGCAGCTTGAGTCCTGTCTTTTGCAGGGTTGCCAAATCGGCGGGGTCGTTTTTGTCCACTTTGAGTCCGGAGTATTTCACCACCAATGCTTTGATGCCTTTATTGCGAAAAACAGTACCAGTCCCGCCACGTCCGGCTTGTTTCAAACGTGCTACCTTGCGGCGTTTATCCCAAAAGGAAAAATTGAGACACGTGATCAATGTGTGATCGGAAGCGGAACCGGAAGAAACTACAGATACATGTTGCAGGTGCTCATCCGAGCCGGCAAACTCCTTGTGCAACTCCTCGGCCAGGATATGGCTGTTGATCACCTGGTCTGGCGCGCTGAGGATCTGAACGATGCCTTTGTCACCATCGATGAATACGATGACATCCTCGTTAGCTTTACCTTGCAGCTCCAGAGCATCCCATCCCGAAAACTTGGTATAAGGTCCGAAATGCCCGCCCACGTTGCAATCCACGGGAATGCCAGTGAGAGGGGAGATGGTGGTTACGATCGATTTTCCGCTGCCGGGATAAGAGGTGTTGCCGCACAAAGGACCAAAGGAAATGCAGATCTCGTTTTCGGGATCGTTCCATTTAGTATCGTCTTTCACGCCGTGCCACATCAGGTAAAGGTCAAAGCCCTTGCCCCCGGTGAACTTGTCGATCATCATGTCACTTACGGGCTTTTCCTTGATCTGTTTATCACCCACGTTTACATATAGGGTTCTCTTGTTGTAGCCCCGAACGATGGGTTTGAGGTCATACTTATATTCTGCTAGTATTTTGCGTTCCATGCTATAGACTCCTTATTCCTGAACTATCGCCAATGCCTCAGCGGGGCAAGTCTTTACGCAGGCTCCGCAAGCAATGCATTTGAAGGGATTGTGTTTACCGAAGGCAGTGCGCATCGAATTTGTGGGGCATACCGCCACACACATGAGACAGCCGATGCACAGATTGCGCGAGATCATCACCACTCCCTGGCTATTAACGGTGATGGCACAGGTCGGACACGCGGCCACGCAGGTTTGACACTGGTTGCAGACATTCATCTCTGATGGTGTGTTATCGTCGTGAATCTGAATGCAGGATAAATCAGCGTTATCCTCTTTGAAATAGAGATTCGAACAAGTACTCTCGCAGACATGGCAAGAGATACACTTATCCTCATAAGTTTTCAGCACTTTCATCGCCTTGTTCTCCTAAGATATTCATGTGAAGCCATGATATGGAACATGGCCAATTAGGTCAAGCCGTTTTATCTTGATAGGGGCTTTTTCGGGAGTCAAACACGATTTGCTTGACACCAGGGGCAGGTTCAAAACTAAAGTTACTGCTAATAACGATGAAGATAAAGATACTATTTGTCCTGCTAACCACTGCTGCGGCTTGTCTGCTCTGTGCTCAAAGTGAGCCGGGATCTATCGTGTCCGCAGGGGCAGACAGCTTGTTTGCGGATAGTCTGAAGGTGGATCTAAATGAAACCTCGGCCCTTGATTCCCTTTTCTATGAAGCTGATAGCATCCGGGCATATTATGACACTGAACAGATCTATCTCTATGGCGACACGCAAGTGGATTATGCCACTTCCAATATCCGGGCAGATTCCCTATATATCGATCTCAAGCGGGAACAGGCAAGAACCTGGGGTAACACTCTACTCCGGGATGGCGATCAACTCCTGATCGGTTCAAATGTGCGTTACGACGTTCGTACGCAAACGGGCATCCTGGCCGATGGAGAAAGCTTCATTGAAAATGGCTACTACAGCGGGGATGAGATTCGGAAAACCGGTTCGCGCATCTATGATATTGATGGCGGTAGCTTTACCACCTGCGATCTGGAGGATCCCAGCTACTGGTTTTGGGCCAAGGCGATGCGGGTGTATCAAAAGGACAAGGTGGTGGGCAAGCATGTGCTGGCCTATGTGAACCATCTGCCCATCTTCTATTTTCCTTTTATAACGATGAGTATCAAACGAGGACGGCAGGCTGGCTTCCTGATCCCCGCTCCGGGGTACAACAACACCGATGGCAAGTACCTGCGGGACTTTGCTTACTACTACCCTTACAAGGAGTTCGCTGACTTTACTGTGGGTCTGGACCTGATGGAGAAGACCGGATGGAAGACCCATTTTGATACCAACTATATCAAGCGATACTATTACAATGGCGGATTGAACGCCTCCTATCAGAAGAATATCAATAGTGTGGGAACATCCTATGATTGGTCGCTAAAGGGTAATCACCACCACGATCTGCCGGAGAAGAGTTCTTTGGATGTTGCACTGGATTTTGTGAGCAACAAACGCATCTACGAAAGCAGTGACATCCTGGATGAGTCTCTGGCGCAGTGGCTTACTTCCAGCATATCATATCGTAAGCCGATCGGGAACACCTATCTGAATGCCGGCGCACTCTACAATCAGGATTTGATCAACGACACTGCCAATCTAAACCTGCCCACCGCGAGCTGGTCTCTTCCTACCCGTCCTCTATACGAGCTTTTCGGCGGCAGTGCCAGCGCTTGGTACAGCGGATTGAGCTGGTATTACAACACGCGGCTGGACCACAGCGGTAATATTCGACGCTCGGACCCCGAGTTTCAGGACTATATCTGGAACAACGTCATTGATCCGGCTGATTCCACCCGCTTCCTGGTGGATCACCATCTGGGGATGAAGCATGTCCTGGGACTGTCAAATACCTATAACTACCGAGGTTGGTTGAACTTGCGCCAGAGTATGGATTATTCTGAAGCTTGGTTTGACCGGGATAAGAACGACAAGAAATGGGTAAGAGGTAACGATTGGTCGGCTTCGGTGTACAGCAGTTTCAATCTCTATGGCGTGAGGAACTACCAAAAGGGAGATATCAGCGCTGTTCGTCACACGCTCAGTCCAACGGTGGGGCTCAGTTATCAGCCTGATTTCAAGGATAATGGCGATTTCTATAGCTTTGGCGGGATCGCATTGCGCCAGGGCGGTAAACAGGCCAATCTGACTTTCGGGCTGGATCAGAAATGGCAGCTGAAACTGGGCAGAGATACAAATATCAGGAAATTGAACGAACTCTTCAGTTGGAATAGCAGAATAGGCGCCAATCTTTACAAGGACAAGAAGCGTTTTGGCAACATCAGCCACACTATTGCCTTCCGTCCCGGTACTTTCGATCTGGGTAAGCTGGAGAATGGCAGCTTCAAACTGGATGCTCTGAAACTGGGCTATACTGCGCAGCTAAACCTGAGCCAAAAGACTTATGAAATCCAGGTGACTGATCCTGCCATTGAGTCCCAGTATTTTTCTCAGGGTATCACGCTGGCGGGAAATGCACCATACCATGACTACTTTGTGGCTCCCAAAAATCGCAGTTTCCAGGTCTTTGGCGATCAACAGAACACAGAGGAAGAAAGCTTGACGGCGACACAGGACAGCGGCTGGAATCTGGCGATCAATCATGATCTCTTCGCGCCTAAAAGCCTACTCGAGCCAAAAACTCAAAATTTACGTCTAAACGCCAGTCTCAAGCTAACCAAAAACTACAGTCTGGGATACACCAATTATTACAATCTGAAGACGAAAGAACTGATCTCGCAAGGCCTACGCCTCACTCGCGATCTGCATTGCTGGAAGCTGGATATTACCTTTAACAAGCGCAACGAATATTGGGATTACCGCATTGTGTTCTTCAACACACAATTCCCGGATGCCCTGAAGCTTCAAACTCGTGATAGTAAAAGGTATTAACCGCGCCGTTTTCCTGGATCGGGATGGCACCATTTCCCCCGATGAGTTTGGCTACATCAGGGATCCCGAGGGATATCACCTATACCCTGAGACCGGGGAAGCCTTGCGCATCCTGGCAGCCCTGAACTACAAGATCATCATCGTGACCAATCAAAGCGGCATTGCCCGGGCTTACCTGAGCATGGAAGAGCTGCAGGCAGTGCACCAGAAAATGCGGGATTTGATCGCAAAAGAGGGCGTCAGAGTGGATGGGGTTTATTTTTCACCCTACCATATCGAGGGCATCGTGGAGCCCTACAACATTCACCATGAAGACCGTAAACCCGGTATCGGTATGTATAAACAAGCTCACCGTGATCTGGGTATCGACCCCGCGCGCAGCTTCATGATCGGCGATCGTGAGACCGACATTGGTTTTGCTATTAACGCTGGATTGAAGAGCATCCTGCTGAAAACAGGCAACGGCGATGGCGAGATGCGTAAGATGCTGGCAGGGAAAGCGCTAAAGCCGGATTTTATCTGTGAGAACATCCTCTGTGCGGCTCAGTTGATCCAGAAATTCTACTCATGAAATACTCTGCCTGCTATAGTAAGGAAAAGTTTGCCAATTTCAGCTTCGATGCTCAGATCAAGGCGCTGCACAAGCTTCTGCATGCTCTGGAAGAGCATCTGGGGCATCCTGCTGAGTATTCCTCGATTTTACTACATATTACCTCGCTTACCCCACTGTGCCGTGAAGCTTTGCCCCCACGGATGGCACGTGCCATCGAGGCCCTTGGGGATGATCCGTATCGCAGCCTGAGAGCCCTGGCAGAATATTTTGGCGATAGCAGCTACAAGGATTCTCAGATCACTCTGCGTACCGGTGATGGCACGAAGTGTGCTCCGGAAGCCGATCTGGCACGATCTGCGCAGATCACGCTGGTGGCCGATAATCTGAGAAGCGTGTTCAATGTGGGCTCATTATTCCGGTTATGTGAATGCCTTGGCATCCCAGAACTAGTGCTGTGTGGCATCACCCCCGATCCCAGTCATCCCAATATGACCAAGACTGCCCTGGGCACCTGTGATAGAGTACCCTGGCGCAAGGCAGAAAGTACGATCGACGTGATCGGGGAATTGCACCGGGCTGGCAAAACAGTCTATGCCCTGGAAACCGCCGAGCCCTCTCATTCTGCATTTGATACAGACTTTGCTTTCCCTCTTGCCCTTATAGTGGGTAATGAAGCCTTGGGTATCGCTCCGCCGACTCTAGCACAATGCGATGGGATCATCTATTTGCCGGTATTGGGCTGGAAAAACTCCTTGAATGTGGCTGTGGCTGCATCGATCGCCACTTATCAGATCATGTTTGGGGGACATCGTGGATAACAATATGTATTATGCAGTCTTGCTGGATCATCTGAAGGATAACCATGCCATCTGGCAAGCTACAATTATCGCCACAGATGGCTCTTCACCGGCGCGTTCCGGGATGAAGATGCTGATCCCTGCATCAGGAGTACTTCATGGCAATCTCGGTGGGGGAGAACTCGAGCATCAGATTATCGCTTTCGTGCGTCAGCAAGCTCCGAGCCAGCCGCAAACAATGGTCTTTGAGCTCAGTCCGGCTCATCAATCGGGATCCAATCCCACCTCAATGATCTGCGGGGGCAGTGTGACGGTCTTTATCGAAGCGCTGCATCTGCCTCATCAACTGTACATCATCGGGGCAGGACACTGTGGCAGAGCCCTGGGCAAACTGGCTAAACTCTGCGATTTTCATGTAACTCTGGTGGATAACCGCAATGAATCGCTGTGCTCAGACCTGGCGGAGTATTGCCACCACAGCATCCTGAACGACTATCAGGATATTGGACGAGCCGTCCTCTTTGGCCCTCAGACCTTTATCGTGATCATGACCCACGGTCATGTCCACGACTGTCAGGTCTTGCAGCAATGCCTGCGCCGGGAGCATCGCTATCTGGGTATGATCGGTTCCAAAACCAAAGTAGCAGAAACCTTTTCCACTCTCTCAGAGCAAGGGTACA
>JAGOKK010000032.1 GCA_017994635.1 Candidatus Cloacimonadota bacterium
ACGGCAAGAGCAAATACAGCGGCGGTAAAATCTACGATCCCAAAAGCGGAAAAACCTATTCTGCCAAAGCGGAAATGACCAATAACAACACTCTCGCTCTGCGCGGCTTCATTGGCATCGCTCTGGCCGGTAGAACGGACACCTGGATCAGGACGACGAAATAAGTTCCCAGTCTATTAGTTGATAGCTGCGTTGCCAGGCAGCGTAGCTTACTGTGGACCCCCCCCAGGCGTGGGGTTCTTGGCTTATAGACCCTTAAAAGTCTTTAAACACTAAAGGGGCAGGCTGAGGCAAAACCTTGCTCCTTTGCCTTCTTCGCTTTCCACAGTCAGTTTTCCCCCGTGGGCTTCCACGATGTTTTTGGCTATAGAAAGCCCCAGCCCCACGGATTTCTCACGCCTGCTGTGATCAGAAACGCTCTTGAAGGGATCAAATATCATCTTCTGGTTTTCCCTGGATATGCCAATGCCTTCATCTTGAACACAGAAAAGACAATGATCGTCCATTAGCTCCAGGCTGCAAGTGATGGTGGTATCATCGGGCGAGAACTTGATAGCATTACTCAAAAGGTTATTCACTACCTGGCGGATTTTCACCAGATCCACTGCGATCACGCGCTTTTCACTGATGCCCTCATATTGAATAGTGATCCCATGCGTGGCAGCCAGGGTCTTATTCAATTTCACGATGCCTTGAAACACTTCATTGAGTTCGGTCTCGGTCTTTTTCAGCATCACTTTACCGCTTTGCATGGCGCTGAGGTCGAGGATTCCTTCCACCAAACGCTGCATGAAGATAGCGGTACTGCGGATGGTATTCAGGATGTCCATTTGATCCTCGGAAGCGCGGTCTTTCATATCCAAAATCAGGAAATCTGCGAAGTTCTTGATCACTCCCAGGGGATTGCGCAGATCGTGCGCCGCTATACCCACAAAGCGATTGCGGATTTCTACAAGGTTTGCCAGCTCGGCATTTGCCTTGGCGAGTTGGCGCTGCATATTGGTTAGATCGTTGTTCAGTTTTGCCATCTCGTCCAGGTAGTAGTGATGGGTCTCTTCCTTCAGGCTTGGTTCGGCATCCTCCCGGTTTACCAGATGCATGTAATTACGACGTTGATGAAGTCTCAAGCAGCCCGGATGGCGACGCTGTTCATAGCAAGGGGCTTTTGGATGGCGAACCGCAGGAAAGTCCCTACACTCTACCGCCTTTTCTCAAAAGGGCGCTTCGGCGAGCGCCCCTACTGTACAGGCGGTCGCCGTACCGCCTATGTTCCGCAGGAAAGCCCCTACAGGTGTATGCTATGATAATGTTGCCCCTATCAGGATTGCAGACGTCTCGTCTGCAGAAGCCACGCAGTCGCTTGCTTTTACGGAACTTCGTTCCGTGTCGACACGGGGACGTGTCGAATTGTGGTACTTCGCTACAGGCGAATGTATGCAACACTTTCTTTTCGGGAGATGGCTCTACTGCATCAACTGGGTGCACAACCCACAATTCATAACAGATTGCTGCCGTCATCATGTGGATAAGTCGGAATCATGGTTCGAGAAAACCAATTCTTTGCATCTTCTTGCTATGGGTTTTCCGTCCCTCTTCTGGCTTGAATTCCACTCGAACTCCACTTGAACCCCACTTGAACTGGATTCAGGAGGGGTTCAAGTGGCCTTTGAGTGCCGTTCATGTGATGAGAGGGGGCATGGGTGCCAAGTTGAGAGCGCAGGGATTACGCGGAATGCGCGGATTTGTTGTAATATATGAACAGAGATGGGGAAGCCAGTAACCATAACAAAGTAAAACTCGCTGATCAGGCTCAATGATAAAAAACCCCGGGATAGATCCCGGGGCGGTTATTGAATAGCGGAAGTTGATTACACTTCCATGATTTCTTTTTCTTTGGTTTTTTCCACGTCGTCGATCTTTTTGATCCACTCGTCGGTGATATCTTGCACTTCTTTGAGCACTTTCTTTTCGTCGTCCTCGCTGATATCGCTATCTTTCTTCATTTTCTTGGCAGCTTCGTTTGCATCTCTGCGGATGTTCCTAATTGCCACGCGGGCGTCTTCCGCCAGCTTTTTGAGGTTCTTCACGATGTCCTTGCGCTTATCTTCGGTGAGAGGCTGGAAGGGCAAGCGGATCACGTTGCCGTCGTTTTCCGGAGTGATTCCGATATTGGCACCCAGGATGGCTTTTTCGATATCTGCCAGGGTGGTTTTGTCCCAGGGCTGTACCACGATGGTACGCGGTTCCGGGATCGAGATGTTGCAGAGCTGCTTCACCGGGGTGGGTTCGCCATAGTAATTGATCCGGATATCATCCAGAATAGAAGCGCTGGCGCGTCCCGTGCGCACTTTTGAATATTGGTGCAGCAAGGAATCGAAGGATTTCTGCATCTTCTCTTTTGTACTGTCTTTCAGTGTTTGCATGGTCTGTTCCTCGAATCAGGGATGAATATATGTGCCCACGTTGACATCGGTGAGCGCGGCATGCAGCATGCCTTTTTGGGTGACGTTGAAGATCTTGATCGGCATATTGTGATCCGCTGCCAGGGAAAAGGCAGTAAGATCCATCACGCCCAGGCGTTGCTCCAGGCAGGTCTGGTATGAGGCATCGGCGATAAAGCGGGCGTCTGCGTTTTTGGCCGGATCGGCGGTGTAAAGTCCATCCACTTTGGTGGCCTTTAGCACGATATCCAGCTTCAATTCGATGGCTCTCAGCACAGCGGCGGTATCGGTGGTAAAATACGGATTTCCCGTACCACCGGCCACGAAGCATATCTTGCCTTCTGCCATTGCTTTACGCACCTTTGGAGCGCTGTAATGGGGGGCTACTTTATCCAGCACAAAGCTGGAAAAGACTTCTGCCGGGCAGCCTTTACCATTCAGAATCTCGCTGAGGTAAATGGCATTTTGGATGGTGGCCAGCATTCCGATATTGTCCATGGCAACCCGATCGAGTTCCAGGTTTTTGATGCTGCCACCGCGGAAGATGTTTCCTCCGCCCAATACAATCGCCAGGCCATAGCCCTTTTCCCGCACCTCGATCAGATCGTCAGTGAGTGAATCACAGACGGCATCGTCGAATCCGAAGCCTTTATTGCCGGCGAGGATCTCCCCGCTCAGCTTCAGCATCAGATGTTCGATCTTGCTGCAGTCAAATGTGCTGTTCATCCCGGTCTATGGGGCTTATTCGCCCAGGGCGTAACGAGTGAAACGCGCGATCTGAATGTTTTCGCCGGTTTTGGCCACGGCGTTGGTCAGGAGTTCCTTCACAGTCATTTTCTCGTTGCTGATCAGGCCTTGCTCCATCAGGGCGTGTTCGCTGCAATACTTTTTGATATTGCCTTCCACGATTTTATCAACGATGTCGGCTTTCTTGCCATCGTTTAGGGCTTTATTGCGGGCAATTTCTTTTTCACGTTCGATGATCTCGGGATCAATGCCTTCGGCGGTGATGGCCAAAGGACTGGTCGCAGCGATCTGCAGGGCGATTTCTTCGGCCAGGGCTTTAAATTCGTCGGTACGAGCCACAAAATCGGATTCGCAATTGAGCTCCAGTAACACGCCGATCTTGCCGTTAAAATGAATGTAAGAGAAGATGATCCCCTCTTTGGTCTCACGCAGGCTTTTAGCCTCCGCTTTGGAAATTCCACGCTCGCGCAGGAATTTGATGGCTCCGTCCATGTCGCCATTGGACTCCACCAGAGCTTTACGGCATTCCATCATGCCTACTCCGGTTCTCTCGCGCAGTTCTTTTACCATGGTTGCGGTAATCTCTGCCATTTGATTCTCCTTTGTGTGTTAAGAAACAGAGGTTTGAGGGTGCGTGCCGGCTGGGATATCCGGCACGCAATACGATTCTTTACTATTGCTCAGTGGCAGCCAATTCGGCTTCCACGGCTTCTGCTACTTCAGCGATTTCCTCGCTCTCTTCTTCTACGTCTTCAGAAGCGCCTTCGGCATTTTCGGCACCTTCGGAAGCCAAGCCTCTGCCTTCCAATACAGCATTGGCCATGATGTCCGAAATCAAGGCGATGGCGCGGGTGGCGTCGTCGTTTGAGGGAATCACGTAGTCGATGAGGTCGGGATCGCAATTGGTATCCACCATCGCGATGATGGGGATATTCAGGATGCGGGCTTCATGGATGGCGATGTCTTCATATTCGGTATCCACCACGAAGATCGCTCCCGGTTTGGCATCCATATCCCGGATTCCGCCCAGGGAAAAATCGATCTTATCGTGCATACGTTTCATCTTTTGAGCTTCCAGCTTGGTGTAGCTGTTCAGCGTGCCATCGGCTTCGATCTCTTCGAAGTACTTCATCTTTTCGATGCTCTGGCGAATGGTGGTCATATTGGTAAGCATACCGCCATACCAGCGTTGGTTCACGTAAAATACACCAGCCTTTTCAGCAGCTTCTTTGATGGCGCTTTGGGCTTGCTTTTTGGTGCCCACGAAGAGGATGTATTCTCTTCTGCTCGCCACTTCTTTCATGAACTGATAGGCTTCATTGATGGCATCGACCGTTTGCTTGAGGTCGATGATGTGGATCCCATTGCGTTTGATGAAGATGTACTTTTTCATCTTGGGATTCCACTTGAAAGTCTGATGTCCAAAGTGAACACCGGCTTCCAATAGTTGTTTCATAGATACAACGGACATTTATTTCTCCTAATCTACGGTTAATTATTCCGCCAAAGGATCCACGCAATTCAGAGGGGCTATCCCCTCACCGCCTTGCAACTCGCTTTGGTGGCTTATTTTGGCTGTCTCGCCAAGTTCTGTGTAATGTTTTCGAAAGCTCATGCTACTCGTGTCCAAGGGAGATGATCTCCCCCAAAAACCCTGAGATTAACGCTTGGAGAATTGGAATCTCTTTCTGGCTTTCGGACGACCGGATTTCTTACGCTCCACCATACGGGGATCGCGAGTAAGGAATCCACGGGCTTTCAGAGCTTGTCTGAGGTTTTCATCATACTCTACAAGCGCGCGGGAAATACCATGACGAATCGCGCCGGCCTGACCGCTGAGGCCGCCACCGGTTACGTTTACGTACACATCGAGACTCTCGGAAAGACCAACGGTCTGCAGGGGTTGTTCCACCACCATTTCCAAGGTTTCACGTTGCAGGTACTTCTTCATCTGCACTTTGTTGATGATGCGCTTGCCGGTGCCGGGGGTAATGCGTACCCGGGCAGTGGCATTCTTTCTTCTTCCAACGGCATCAAAATTTTGCATACCTTGTTTGTCTCCTTACAGGCTCAGTTCCACTGGCTTTTGCGCAGCATGGGGATGCTCAGTGCCGGTGTAAACTTTCAGTTTTTTCATCATTTGGCGTCCTAAGGTGTTCTTCGGCATCATGCCTCTGACGGCATGCTCGATGATCCTTTCAGGATGCTCTTCCAGAATCTTTGCATACGGGATCTCTTTGAGCCCACTGGGGTATCCACTGAAAGACTTGTAAACCTTTTGCAGGGCCTTCAGGCCGGTAACGCGAACTTTGTCGGCATTGATGACTACTACGTAATCACCTGTGTCGATGTTCGTTGCAAAATACGGTTTGTTCTTGCCGCGAAGGATCGTGGCAATCTTCGTGGATAACCGACCAAGAGGCAGTCCCGTCGCATCTACGATATACCAGGCTTGGGTAATATCGCTCGGACTTGGGGTTAGGGTCTTCATCGATTCTCCTTTTCGGTTTTTATACAGAATGTCAGGATTTTAGACGCCCAAATAGTGTCAAGATAAATCATTGCTTGAAGTTAGTGCTGAAGCTGCTTGGTGCGGAAGTTCTGAAGCACTGCAGACAAGCGCGAGCTCAATGCCCAAACTGATCCCCTGAGTTGAAATACCTTTAGCTGGCATTCCACCTCATAATCCCCACAAATCCGCGTTAGACATAAGATGCATACATTTCTCCAACTACGGGTGGTACCCGGCAAAATTTTACCGATTGGAACATAAATTGCTCATTGATTCTTCAGACACATTGTAAAGGTTCATCAGGTAAGGAGGAATCATGCTTACGCGCTTTGCTTTTGTCTTTTTTGTGCTGTGCCAGTTGGTCTTCTGCGGTCTCAGCGCGGTCGAATTGACTGCGGACATGGCCTATTTTGGCGGCGAGCTATCTTGCCATTCTGATGGCGATACCATCATGTATGTCTATTTTCAAGCAGAGAATGCCGCTTATCCTTTGTCTGGCATGATCAAGTTTTGCCTCAGCCAGGATGCCGGCAATACCTGGAATGAGTACCTGGTCTCAGCCAGCCCCATATCCCGGATTCGGCCAACTCTTACGGTACTTGGTGACCGGCTGTTGGTGCACGCGGGCACTGTCTTTGAGAGCTTCGATGGCGGAGTGAACTGGGCGCAGATGCCCGATAATCCCTTCCCACATACAATCAATGAGAGCAGACCTTATTTCTACGAGCGTAACGGTTATCTGGCTGAGTTTCGCTTACATCATTCTTTACCCGAGTGGCTTCAATGGGACTACACCATGGATGGTGTGGATGATCCCACTCTGAAGCCATATCATGCTTACTATGAGCATAATAGGTCCCC
The DNA here is from genome assembly GCA_017994635.1 of Candidatus Cloacimonadota bacterium. Classification (GTDB taxonomy): domain Bacteria; phylum Cloacimonadota; class Cloacimonadia; order Cloacimonadales; family Cloacimonadaceae; genus UBA5456. Next base: position 6,562 of record JAGOKK010000032.1, read on the forward strand.
ACACAATACCCCTTCTTACTGGTATGGCATAGATAACGTGAACGGAATTGTGCGCATTAATGGCGATATGTACATCAAGAATGCCGGAGGCGGAGATAACGGCGGCTGGCCACGCTTTAACGCACCTGTAATCGTGGGTGGTCACGTGTTATCAACACCAGCCAATTACCCAGTAGATCAGGTCTTTGCTGGAGGTTTGCTTGAGGAAGAAGGCGGCTTTTCTTTGCCACCGTTTTGTCCCGTGCGGAGGGATGGGGTTAACCTTCACGGTGCTGACATCTACATGATTAATGTATATGGATCACATGCCACGGGTTATAAGGCTCAGCTATCAACCCCACGGAGAGTATCAATTCCGGTTTATGCGGAATACCCATCCATGGAAGATTCTTTGTTCACAAACACTTTTACAGTGGTTGATACAGTTTGGTCTCCGATTGAGATTAATGGTTTAAACGGAAATGAGTTTTTTGTCCATGGCGAACTGTGGATCAAGGGGACATTCAGTGGCACGCAAACCTGGGCGTCATCTGGCAAACTGAAGATAATCGGAGATATTACCCTCATGGGCACCCCACTCGGGGACGATCCGATCAATAACGATACGGACTTTGTAAATCTGTTCTCGGAAGAAAGCATTGAGATCAAGTATGGCTACAAAGATCCTTCTACATTGGAGCGCCTCCATCCCATGTGCCGCCCTGATGATGCCCCACATTACATCTATGCCAATCTTTATGCCATTGGCCATGGAGGGGTAAATTGCTTTGAGGATGGCGTGTTTAGCTTTGAATATCAACATCCGCATCCCTCCACTCCGGCGCAGACCATTACCATAGAAAATCCTGACGGTAGCCAGGAAGAAGTGACCTACGACTGGATGGATATCAGCCGTAGACACTATCCTCCCACTCAAGTTCAGCCCTGGCCCAGCCCCGATCTCGGTCAGCAGCGGCTGGATTTGCCCTGGTACAATCCCCTCTGGCCGGAAGCTAAGCCGTATCTGGAGCGCGGCGTGCTCTCGCTCTGGGGAAATATCTACAGCAGACGTCGTGGCTATATACACCGCAGTTATGATGACAGTGAATATCCCTCCAACAGTGGAATCTGGGATATAGAGCTCGACATGTGCGGATATCCCACCGATCCGCAATCGATCATCGATCCCGTTCTGGGTGATATCGGTCTGATCGGGATGAATTACCCCGGAGCAGTGGGCTTGGGAGTTGGCTACAAAAAGCAGTATAATGCAGATCTGAGGCTGGATTTTTACCGGGATCGGTATAGTTTGTACAATCGCTTCTGGGGAACGGGGGTATATATATACGTTGATCACCCAGAATCTGATCCTTACTCATATACAGCCTATAGCCCATTAAATGAAGCTATTCTAAGCAAGTGCATGGATTCCCGCGGGGGGAGCTTTGTTTATGCTGTAAATGATGTTCTGCTATATGATACTGGAGAAGACTATGAGCAACTTCCCGTACTGGATCTGAGTGAATTGACCACGGATAACGGAATAATCCTGAATGTACAGCTAAACCAGGAACTGCATCCAATGCTGCATCAATACAGGGTGATGGATAGCGGCGAAGCTTTCACCGTGATCACGGAAATTGATCCAGCCCAACCGGCTCAGATTGTAAATACATATAGCTATCCCTCCAGCCCGCTGAGAATGCCGGAAGCCTTTTGCCTATTGCCAAATGGCACCAAGATCCTGGCGCGCTACGATTCCGGAAACATCGTCTTCAGCAGGATCCAGGCTGATGGCACTTTGGAGCAATTCAACACGTGGCCGGACGTTGATCAGTACGATCTGGCCAGTGGCCATTTGCATTTGAAGGCACCGGGAAACAATCAGCTCGACGCATTCTTGTGGGTGTCAGCCGGAACGGACGAGAATGCCCTGGGTGAGGTTTTCCACAAGCGCTTCCAGATGCCTGTGTCCAATGACGATCCCGGCATCCCCGCGGTCCAGATCGCGCAGATGAATACCTATCCCAATCCGGTGAAGCACATCCTCAATATTGAGATGAAGCTGCCCGCGCATGCCAGTCACCAGGTGGAGATTTACAACATCAAAGGTCAGCGGGTACGCGGTTTCAGCGCTGTGGGTTCCAGGAATCCAGCGGATTATACCTACGAATGGGATCTGAAAGATGATAAAAGCCAGCCGGTGAGCAGCGGAACCTATATCCTGCGCCTAAAACTGGACGGTGCAGACACGATCAGGAAGCGGATAACGGTTTACTAGCTGGATTGTAAAGAAAAGAATATGTGGACAAAAAGAATGGCAGGTACATTCTTGGTCCCCAAGTAGATAATGAGAACGGGGTGTCCGGCGCGGGGTACCCTTTCACGCAAAGTAATGCCGAGGTACAAAGATGAAAGCAAGACGATATTTACTGTATTCCATACTGCTGATTGTCCTGTTTGGCTCTATGGCAAGCGAATGCAATGAAATTCCCAATGGGTACTATTTTCGGATCAACCGCCATGGCGAGGACAAGCAGGTGTATGATTCTTTACCAACATATGCCGACGGATGGATGTTTCCAAACTATACACTAATGGGGGTGGGTCTGTATGGGACCGCCACAGACCTGGTACTTGTGAGTCGTTTTGACCAAACGGGTTATCGGCTCGAATTGCGCAGGATAAACGGGACTAAAGTATGGGGCGGCAGCTTAAACGGAAGCAACTGTCGGATATCATGGGACGGGAACTATATGTATTACGGTAACTCCAGGCGCTATCTATCCGATTATGACCTGCAGGAGACATTGTTTCCCGATTCTTTGATCGAGAACATGAGTCTGAGCAATATCTCGGATGACAATCGCTATCTTTGTTACTACACAAGCAGTTCCACCAATGGAATAGTTAACATCATGTTGTGGGACGATCTCCAGAAAGAACATCACATCATCCAGTGCTCCTTCATGAATAAATTTGGTGGCGCTTTTTATGTATCCAGTCTGGACAGGATCTACTGCTTGGTTGACGATGAGTTGTGGTCAATCAAGCCAGATGGCAGCATGTCAAGTATGGTCCACGCCTTTCCTGCGTCATCCAATCCCAGGGGCGGCATACTATTGCCTGGGGAGCAAAGCTTCTTGCTGGTGGTATCTGCAGATATCTGCAAGTTTAGCATCAGTCAAAACACCATTACGCAAAGGATTGGCGGCTTCAGCAGTTACTGCTACGCCCCTCTTAGCAATGAGCTGTATCTAATGGTAGGCAAAACCATTAGCCGCTATGATATGGAGACCGAAGAACAGAGTATTGTGTACCGCGCAGGTAAGGATATTGAATCTCTTGGTTACGGTTTTGGTTGTTCAATGGACGGTAATTACATCTTTCTGGGGGCCAAAGAATAGAAGGAAGTTGTTGACACATTTTGGCATCCTGACAGGTTCACTCCAATACAGTGTATGTTTGGAGTAACAAATGCGAATCAATGGACATGATTACCGTTCAGTGTGGTTTGAACATGGACGCCTGAAAATGATAGATCAGAATAAATTACCTCTGGATTTTGCCGTGAGAGAATACAGCAGCTACCTGGAGGTGGCGGAAGCAATCCGCGATATGACGGTACGCGGAGCTCCGGCGATCGGTGCTGCAGGCGCCTATGCAATGGCCTTGGCAGCGCTCAGTGCCCCGGACGAGAAGTTCCGGGCTTATCTGCGCAGCGCACATCAGGAATTGATCTCCACCCGTCCCACGGCAGTGGATCTTTCCATCGGCGTAAATCATGTGTATGAAAGCACACTGAAGTTTATCCCCGATCTTCCCCACGCGCGTCAGGTGAGCGTTCTGGCTGCCAATGAGTATGCCAACAAGAGCGCGGAGGACTGTCTGGAACTGGGCGTCATCGGAGCCGCGCTGATCCCTGAAGGGGCACGGATATTGACCCATTGCAACGCGGGTGCGCTGGCAACCGTGGATCACGGTACAGCTCTATCGGTAATCCGTCAGGCGCACAAGCAGGGCAAAAACATATTTGTCTATGTGGATGAGACCCGTCCCCGCTTTCAAGGTGCGCGGCTGACCGCGTTTGAGCTGGAACAGGAAGGAATTCCGCATGCCATCATCACTGATTCGGCGGCGGGGTTTTACTTTTGGAAAAACGAGATCGACGTGGTGATCACCGGTGCGGACAGAGTATGCCTCAATGGTGATATCGCCAATAAGATCGGTACCTACGAGAAAGCCGTGTTGGCAAAAGTGCATGAAGTGCCGTTCTATATTGCCGCGCCATACAGTACTTTCGATTTTAACTGTGCCCGGGGCGAGGATATCCCGATTGAGATTCGCGATGAGGATGAGATCAAACGCATCAATGGCAGCTATCTGGCCAATCCCGGATCACAAGCCCTAAATCCTTCATTTGACATCACTCCCGCGTGCTACATCAGCGGCATTATCACTCACAAAGGAGTCTTCGATCCCGCTACAGCGGCGCAAAAGGTGCAATTATGATACACTGCGACACTCTGATCCGCGGGGGATGCATCATCACTATGGATCCCTCCTTCCGCATCCTCGAAAATCATGACCTGGCCGTGAAGGACGGGAAGATAATGTCCTTCAGTCCTAGCGGCAGCATGGATTTTGCTGCGCGCGAAACCATCGATGCCGCGGATTGCCTGATCACGCCGGGCTTCATCAATGCCCACACGCACATGCCGATGACCTATTTCCGCGGTCTGGCGGATGATCTGCCCTTGGATAAGTGGCTGCAGGAGTACATCTGGCCGCTGGAAAGAAAGATGGTGACCCCAGAATTTGTGTACGACGCTTCGTTGCACGCTGCCGCGGAGATGCTTTGCCACGGGATCACTCTGACCAACGACATGTACTTTCACATCGACCGGATTGCTGATGCCTGCATCGAGGCCGGCATCAGGGTGATCGTGAGTGAAGCCGTGATCAGCCATACCTTTTCTGGTCCACTGTCGGCTATCCGCGATGGCGTAAGGAAGATCAAGGATAGATACGCCGGTCAGGCCCTGGTGGATTGCGCTCTGGCTCCTCACGCTATCTATACCTGTGACAGAGATATCCTGGCCGAGATGGTGGCGATAGCCGCCGCAGATAATCTCATGATCCACATGCACCTTAGCGAGACTAAAAGCGAAGTGGAGAATTGCCTCAAAGAGCATAAAATGCTGCCGGTGGAGTATCTTAAAACCCTCGGCTTCCTGGAGCAAAGATGCATCTTCGCGCATGGAGTGTGGCTGAGCAGTCAGGAGCTCGACCTGATGCAGGGAACCAATTGCGGCATAGCTGTTTGCACAGATAGTAACCTGAAGCTAAGCAGCGGGTTCCTGCCCCTGAAAGCCATCCGGGAGCGGGGTGTTAAGGCGGCAATGGCCAGCGATGGAGTGGCCAGCAACAACAATCTGGACATCCTGGAAGAGTTGAGCACCACAGCCAAGCTGCATAAAGCCCTCAATCACGATCCGGAGTTCTTGCCCGCGCGGGATGCCTTTGCTATGCTCACCATCGATGCTGCCCGGGCTTTGGGCAAGGATGCTGAAGTGGGCAGTCTGGAGCCGGATAAAGCCGCAGATCTCTGCATTATAAGCACTTCTGATTTGCAGAGCCAGCCGCTGTACAATCCCTATTCCCATCTGGTCTATGCCATGTCCTCCCATCAGATTCGCGACGTGATGGTGGCCGGGAAGATTGTGGTGAACGAATATCGTCCGGTCTTTGGCGATGTGGCACAGCTACTGGATAGGGCAAGCTACTGGAAAGAAAAGATAGTAAGTGAGATAGGATTGTGAAGGCGATCAGCAATAAACGCGCTCTCTTTGAGTATTACGTGATCCAGAAGCTGGAGGCGGGAATAGCCCTCACGGGTAGCGAGATCAAGTCCATCCGCGCCGGCAGGATAAACTTCAAGGATAGCTATGCCAAAATCTCCGAAGGGGAATGCTTTCTGATGAACTTCCATATCTCCCCCTGGGAAAAGGCATCCTTTTTTAACCACGAAGCGGAACGCCCCCGTCGCCTGCTGCTGCACAAAACCGAGATCCGCCGCCTCAAGGCAAAGGTGGATGAACAGGGCATGACCCTGATCCCATTGGATATCTACATCAACGACAAGGGGAAATGCAAGCTCACCATTGCCCTTGCCAAAGGCAAGAAGGTATTCGACAAACGTGATACCCTGCAAAAGAAGGATCTGGAGCGAGAGAAAGAGCGCGAAGTGAAATAGACTAAGCTTCCGGATGGTGGCATCATGCATCTGCCTGAATAAAGCCTCTGGGACCATTGTACATTTATTCTACTAAATGGACCTACGCCCGGAAGCGCCTGAGCTCCGGCTGGCATTACCGTAAGGTGCAATTTTCTCAAAATGACTTCATCTGTTTCTCTGGCCCCCTTTGATTTCATTAATGATTGCGGGCTGATGTCTCATATACATGTCAAACACATCTCAAACACAACCCAAGCCGCGCTCAGGATGTGTTTGAGATGATCATGGCTTGTGCGGCACCAATAAGGCCGGAGGACCTGGACAAGCACTGGAGGAGTCAGGACACTAAAAAAGACAACCAGAACTGGTCGCTTTGGAAATCTACGTAGCTGTTTCACTCAGTTATCGAGCACACCGCACAGCTCGAAAACCCGGGCCGTGCCACTACTAATCCAATTCTTCGCTTGACATACTCTGCCCATGCAAATAGCCTGCCCTTCGTAAGCGATAATGTGTCGCCAATGCGCATGAGATCACTAAAAGGAGCCCTGTATGAAGATCAGACTTATCATTACGGCTGTGCTGGTTGCAGCCCTTGCTTTGCCCTTATTTGCGGAAGATTGGATCACGATCTACAACGATGATCTTTCTTTGATTCGCAGCAAGTTTGAATTGAATCTGCCGATGGGAAAGACCAGATACCACTACGACGATATCACTTCCCGTATCATGCCGGCTTCGGTGATCGTAGGGGGAAATGGCATTCGCATTGCCGAGCAGAATTACGAATATGACCTGGCCGGCAAGCATCAGATCATGGCAAAATACCTGGATCAGGAAGTGATCGCAGTGATGAAGGATCAATCCCGTCTGCAAGGTGTGCTGAAGTTCTTTGACGGGACCAATCTGGGCATCATAGAGAGCGATACCGACCGCTTGCTGGTGATTTCTGATGGCGAAGTGCAATGGATTCAATTTGCCTCGCTGCCCTCCAATTTCTTTACCAAACCAACCCTGGCCTGGGAGATCATCGCTCCCAAAAAAGGTCAGTATCCCATGCAGATGAGTTACCTCAGCGGAGGCTTTTCCTGGGATGTTACCTACAACGCCGTATGGACAGGCACCCGTCTGATGATGAATTCCTGGGTCACCATCAACAACCGTTCCGGTAAAGCTTTCAAGGATGTAAATCTGAAGCTGATCGCCGGTGAAATCAATCAGATCCGTAATCAATACCGTAAATACGCGATGGACGCCGATGTAATGATGGAATCAGCCGCCGGTATGTCAGCGCCGTCCTTTGAAGAAAAGGCTTTCCACGATTTTCACATGTATTCGCTGGATCAGAAGGTATCCTTTGCCAATAATCAAACCAAACAATTGGAACTCTATCCGATGCAAAACGTGGTGGCGGAATCCATCTATGAGTACCCCATATTTTCCAGCGGGGTAAACAGCATTATCCGCTTTACCAATACGGAAAAACAGGGTCTGGGCAAACCTCTGCCCAAAGGCTCAATCAAGGTCTATAAATCCGATTCCGATGGCAATCTGGAATTCATCGGTGAGGATAGCATCGACCACACTTCGGTAAACGAGGAAGTAAACGTAACCACCGGCCGCGCCTTTGACCTGGTGGCATCTTCCGATGTGCGCAATCAAAAGAGCATCAGCAATCGCGCCTCGGAACGGGAGATTCACGTAAACCTGAAGAATAATTCCAAAGAAACCAAAAGCATAAACGTGGTATACACACTGGGCGGAAACGCCAGAATCGTGCAGAGCGAATTGCGCTACCAGCACGATACAGTGAAAAATAAGATTACCTACGTCATCGAAATCCCTTCCGGCGGGGAAAAGAACTTCTTTTTCCGCGAACGCAATGAATGGTAGATGAGGAGATAAAGCCGTGCGTGAGAAGCTTTTTACCAATCTCGTCGGCTTGCAAAGAGAGATGTTGAAGCTGATTGGTGAGGTGAATTCCCTCACCAACAGCCCCAATGCTCTGGAAGAAGCCATTGACGAATCCTGGCATCCCAAATGTGATGTGTTTCAGACCGATACGCATTGGATCGTGGTGGCAGAGCTGGCAGGAGTGGAAAAGGACGAAATCTCCATCTCGCTGAGCCCGGAATACCTGCGCATCAGCGGCTACAGGACTTTCCCCGCCACACACTGTTCCCTTAGCTACTTCAATATGGAGATCGAGACCGGGCACTTTGAGCGCCGGATCTTTTTCCCGGACACAGCTCTGGACAAAGAAAATCCCCAGGTGAGCTACATCAACGGCATGTTGCGCATTGCTTTTGCCCTTGCCCCAGTGGTGGAGCGCATCATCCCCATCAGCTAAGATAAGGAGATCCGATGTTTGAAGCCCTTGGCGCCAAGTTACTCACCGGAGTAGTATCTCTGTCTATGCTCCTGTTTTCCTCATTTCAGGGAAATGATCCCTCTCTGGGGAACCTCAGTTATAGCAAGACGGGCAGCTATGTGCACTTGAGGGCTCAGCTTCAAACGGCATTTGAGAACGATTTTCCCAGCATTTTTGCTTCCGGATCGGAGATTCCCGTGCATTACAATCTGGAGGTAAAAAGCGGGGGCAACGTGATGATAAAACGCCGGGTAGTACACAAAGTGAGCTATGACCCAACCACCGGGGTGTATCAGATATTCAAAAACGGCAGCCGCACTGCTTTCACGGAATCTGCGGAGCAGGTGAAGCGCGAGCTTTCTGCTTTTGAGTATGCTTTACCCTATCAGCACTCCTGGGGTGTGGTGACGGTGAAGCTGGAGGCGGATTTGCCCAAGGTGCATTTTGCCCAATTGAAAAAAGAAGTGGATCTGATGGTGCTGTGGAAATACAAAAAACCCTCCATCAAAGCGCAGATAGACTTGCGTAGGGATTCATAGGAGAATCGATGCCCAAAACCGGACTTAGAACTCGCATCTTCCTGCTCTTTCTTGTGGTCTCCATCGGCGGACTGATGGTGCTGAATAATGTGTTTCAGAGTAAACACGCCAACATCCATGAAGCTCTCGAAGTGATGGAACTGAGCGGACACCTGCGGGAAATAAGGCAATACAGTCACGAGGATTCCCTCAAAGCTCAAGCTTTGATGCACAATTTCAACGAAGCCAAAGCAGTGGTTAATATAGCGCTTAGCGATTCACGCATGATGTCTTCCGTGGTTCTCCTGATCATCATTGTGGCTTCCACCGTCATCTTCCTGATCGTGCTTTCCCGCATCAGCAAACCCCTACGGGAATTGAAAAACGCCACCGATCAGATTCGTCAGGGCAATTTCTCAGTGCACATGCCCGAAACCGGGATCCCCGAAATGCGCGAATTGAAGGGCAGTTTCAATGTGATGAGCCGGGAATTGGAAGCCGTGCAAAACCGGCTATTGGTAGCCGAGAAAGAAATGATCTGGAAGGATCTCTCCCGCATCCTGGCTCACGAGATCAAGAATCCCCTTACCCCCATCCAGCTTGCCATTCAGCGCCTGGAAGAGCGTCTGGAGACCGATCCCGAGCGCGTGAAGGATATCCTCAGAGAATCCATCTCCATCATCACGCAGGAAATAGAGAATTTGAGGCTCCTGGCGCAGGATTTTTCGAACTATGCCAAGGTAAATCAGCCCGCTCTGGAACCGCTGAATCCTGCTTCCTCCATCCGCGAGATCGTGAAATCATACGTGCAGGACTTTGAGATCATCCTGGAACTGGATGAAGATCTGCAGATCAATTTTGACAAGACCCATTTCTATCAGATTATCACCAACATCTTGCAGAACGCCATCGATGCCTGCGAGGAACCCAAACCGATCAATATCCGGCTTTACCGCGAGCGCTCCTTTGCAGTGCTCAGCATCAAAGATGAGGGCAAAGGGATCGAGAGCGCCGATCTGCAGCGCATATTCGAGCCCTATTTCTCCAAGAAAAACAAGGGCACTGGCCTGGGTCTGGCGCTGGTAAAAAAGCTCTGCGACGCCAATTCTACCATCATCAGAGTGAAGAGCAAGCCCGGCGAAGGCAGTGAGTTTATCCTCATCATCGAGGCACTGAACCAATGAATATCCTCGTAATCGACGACGAAAAGAACATCCGCATCACTCTGTGCAACATCCTGGAGGATGAAGGCTATATCTGCCACACTGCTGCCACGGTAGCCGAAGGGCTGGAAATGCTGGATAGCACCGATCCGGATGCCATTTTACTGGACGTGAAGCTGCCCGATGGCAATGGCATCGAAGCTCTGGAAAGCATCAAGAAAAGCATGCCGCAGATCCCGGTGATCATGATCTCGGGAAATAGCAATATCAGCGACGCTGTAAAGGCAATCAAGCTAGGCGCTTTTGACTTTCTGGAAAAACCCCTCAGCCTGCCCAAAATCAAGATTACAGTCAAAAAAGCTCTCGATTTCTACGCAATGTCCCTCAAGCTACTGCGCATGCAGGCCGATAGCGAACGAGATTGGAAGATGATCGGCGATTCGGCGGTGATGCAAAAGCTTTCCGAATTGATCAACAAAGTGGCACCAAGCAACGCCAAAATCCTCATCCACGGGGAGAGCGGAACCGGCAAAGAACTGATCGCGCGCCTTATCCATGCCCGCAGCATGCGTTCAGACAAGGCTTTCGTGAAGTTCAACTGCGCGGCCATCCCCCGCGAACTGATCGAAAGCGAACTCTTTGGTTTTGAAAAAGGCGCTTTCACCGGAGCCGCAGCGCGCAAAAAAGGCAAGCTGGAGGAAGCGGATAAAGGCAGTCTCTTTCTGGACGAAATCGGGGATATGGAGCTGGCCGCCCAGGCCAAAGTCCTGCGCGTGATCCAGGAAGGGGAATTTGAACGCGTGGGCAGCAATCAGACCCATCGCATTGACGTCCGCATCATCGCTGCTACAAATAAAGACCTTCCGGAATTGGTGAAGCGTGGGGAGTTTCGCGAAGACCTCTATTACCGGCTCAATGTAGTGCCCATCCAGAGCCCGCCCCTGCGCGAACGCATCAGCGATATTCCGCTTCTGATCAATCACTTTGCCATCGAGCTTGCCTTGGAACTCGCCGCTCGGGTAAAGCAATTTTCACCCTCCGCGATGCAGCGGATGCAGGCTCAGGCATATCCCGGAAATGTGCGCGAACTAAAGAACATCATGGAACGAATCTACCTGCTATGCGACAAAGAAATCCTGGAGCCGGAAGACATCATTCCCGTGCTGCCCGGCACCAATATTGGCGGCGAATCCGAGGCTGCTTTCTGGCAGGAAACCGCCACCTATCAGGATAAAAAGCGTGATTTCGAAATCCGCTATCTCAGCACCCAATTGAAGTTGCACGGCGGAAACATCAGCAAGACCGCCGATGCCCTGGGGCTGCAACAGAGTAATCTCTCGCGCAAATTGAATGAACTGGGGATTACTATCTAGCAGGTCGTCAAAGATGCATAGCCAGGGCCGGCACAGAGGCTCAAATCTCGCTTCAAACCTTTTGAAAGGAGTGTTTATCCTGTTTCACGATGTCCCATACCGCTCCTGGTGGTTCATGGTGGCCTGGTGTACCGAGGTTATATGTGGCAAGTTAAGATGGAGGGGATAGCGTTTTCACTTGACAGGCAATCCACTATTGCTATTATGTACGTATAGTTTACCCCCAGGAGGTGTAAAATGAAGAAAAGTATAGTGCCTATGATGGTATTGCTGCTTCCGGTGATTCTATTGGGCAGCGTCTTTGACACTAATCATCAGTATAGTTTTGATGTTTCCATGGCCTTTGGCCGCGCTTATCGTATGCTGGAACAGGTTACCAGCACCAAAGAAAGCGACCAGTGGCTTCCCGTCACCCGTGTGGTCCCCTTCTATCGCAACAATGAATCCGCCGTGATCGATTCCTTTTACATGGATATGTACGACAGCGATTCCGAAGAGTGGATGCCCGGAGTGATGAAATCTTATTTTGTTTATAATGCCGCCGGACGCATTGTCAGCAACACCATATACATGAATATGATGAACATGCTGATCCCCATGGCGAAGGTGGAATCCTTTTACGACAATCAGAACCGCATCATCAAAAACTATGTCTATGGCGGCGACATGGTCAATCTGGGTAACTGGGTAATCCAAAACAGGATGCACATCATCTACGGCTCCGGGACTACTTTCGAAGTCTATAGCTGGGAAGAACTCGAGGAAAATCTCCGCACCGCCATGTATTTTCACAGCACTTTTCAATATGACTCCCATGGCCGCATCATTGAAGAGCTGAGCTATGAATCTCCGGATTCCACGTCTTGGGTTCAGGATAGCAAAGACACCTACGTGTACCATCCTCAAGATACTTCCTCCGGCGAAAGCTTCATCGAATACGTCTCGGCCGGACTCTCCATGATGCTGGCGAACGATGGCTTCGATTTCCCCGGTCTCATCACTCTGAACGAGTACTTTGACTGGGACGGCAGCGCCTGGATTCCCAGTGATCGCGCGCTAATGGAATATAACGCTCAATTGAAGATTGTCACTCAGCAGGAACAGTATTACATGAACGAAACCTGGACCCCGGACTATCTGACAACCTATACTTACGATGCCAATGGCAACACCGTTTTTACCATCGGCCAAAGCTATAGCGGTTCCGAGTGGATGGATGAAGAACGCGTGGATTACACTTGGGAAAACTACTCTGCTGCCAATCACGACGGCGTGGTTCCAGCCCTGAATCTGCAGGTGAATGCCTATCCCAGCCCCTTCAAATCCGAGATCACAATCGCGCTCCGTTCCGAAAGCAAAGCTCCCGTAAGAGTTAGCATCCACAACCTGCGTGGACAAAACGTACGCAGCTTCGTGACCGATGGCAGCCATAGCATCACCTGGGACGGGAAATACAGCGACGGCAGCTCCGCTCCCGCAGGTATCTATTTCATACGGGTTCAGCAAGATGGCAATAACGCGGTTCGTAAAGTGATGCGCGTGAAATAGTCCTTCACTATTTGAAACAGCCACTTGCCTTTGCAGTGGTAGAAAGAATCATGGCCGGAATTATGGATTCCGGCCTTTTGCTACTGAGGCATTATTTGACCGAAGCAGCATGAAAGTGAATGCCCCTGATTTGCCCTTGCTTCCGGGCGACAATATCAGATACTGATCTCTCCTGGTTGTCCAGGGTTTTGATGTCCTTTCAGGGTCTCGAGTATTCCTCATCCCTTTGTGCTATCTTCTACTTCATTTTCATATAGAGAGCCGGTCGGATACAGGTCATGCGGAAGCATGAGTATTGCCTGACCGGATCACGGGATGCGCGGCAAGCGGAAGATAGAGCTTTTCCGGGGAACGGAATGCAACTGGCTCCTGATGCGATCGGCCAGATCAGCAGCGTGGGTAACGATATTTATCTGGGCTGGATAGCACTTACCATGAGATATCGGTCTATCTTGATTTCCCTACTGCACATTGGAGCAGAATCAAGTGCACAAACTCGCTGGAGCGCTTAAACGAGGAGCTCAGACTTGAGGGAGAAATGCATCCGGATATTCCCTGATGAAAAGAGCTGCCTTCGGCTGTTTGGTGCGATCCTGCAAGGCTATTCCGAAGACTGGATAAGCGGGAAAATGTACCTATCGGAGCCAATGGAAAGAATCAAGGATACCCTGAAAATGCCTATACCATTTGAAGCAACGCGCGACGGGATGGAGCCCTGCTTAAGTCGGCTACGCCTCCTCCGCAGGGCTCCATCCCGTCTCAGCAAGGTAGATTATTTATGAAAAAGAACTTGACTCAGATCAACAAGAAGAAAACAATGCAATTGGTCGCTTGGCCTTACATAGATTGTGAGTAACGAGGGATGTCAGATGCCCTCAAACAACCAGAGAAACAATGAG
>JAGOKK010000033.1 GCA_017994635.1 Candidatus Cloacimonadota bacterium
GGGCGCCACAGTGAGCGCCCCTACTTAGTAAATGGGGTATATCAGAAGCTCTTCACTTCAGTAGCCACTGTCAAATCAGCTTCGGTGGCTTTGAGTACTTCCTCCACGCTGACCCCTTCGGCTACTTCCTTTAACAGCAAGCCATGATCGGTAACTTCGATCACCGCCATATCGGTGATGATGAGGCTTACCTTCCCTTTGGCGGTGAGAGGGAGATTGCACTCCTTCAGGATCTTGGAATTACCGTACTTATCGCAATGCTCCATAGCCACGATTACTTTACGGGCTCCAGTAACCAGATCCATCGCTCCGCCCATGCCAGGAACCATTTTACCGGGGATCATCCAATTGGCGAGATTGCCGTGCTGATCCACCTGCAAGGCGCCCAGAACTGTGGCGTCGATGTGGCCGCCGCGAATGATGGCAAAGGATAGGGCGCTATCAAAAAATGAAGCTCCCTTTAAGGCGGTGATGGAACCGCCGCCAGCATTGATCATATCCTTGTCTTCCTGTCCTTCTTCTGGTTTGGGACCCACACCCAGCATGCCGTTCTCACTTTGAAAGATCACGTGCACACCCTCTGGAATGTGGTTTACAGCCTCTGTGGGCAGGCCGATGCCGAGATTCACATAATCTCCGTCCTTAAACTCTCTGGCAATCCGGCGTCCGATCATTGAGCGCTTATCCATTGGTCACCTCCGTGCTTTGAACGATGTAATTCACGAACACTCCCGGGCAAGCGATGGCTTCCGGATCCAATTCGCCGATCTCAACGATTTCCTCAGCTTCGGCGATGGTCACGCGACCTGCCATAGCCATGATGGGATTGCTGTTTCGGGCTGTTTTGCGGAAAACGAGATTGCCCATCTTGTCAGCTTTCCATGCTTTTACAAGGGCAAATTCGCAGGGAATAGCGGGCTCCAGAATATAGCTGACTCCGCCAAGTTCCAGCACTTGCTTGCCTTCTTCCACTACAGTTCCTACACCCGTGGGAGTGAGAATGCCGCCCAGACCTGCGCCATAGGCTCGTACCCGCTCCATCAGTGTACCTTGCGGTACCAGCTCGATCTGAATCTCGCCGGCGTTCATTTGGGCCTGAATAGTCTTGTTTGTCCCCAGATGGGATACCTGAGCGCTTTTGATCAGTTTTGCCACTACCAGCTTGCCAACACCTTTGGTTTCCCAATCGGAAGCGATAACGATCATGTGGAGGTCTTTTACCTGACGCTCTACTATGGCATCAATAACGCATTCAGGCGCTCCGGCGGCGAGGAAACCGCCGATAGCAACGCGGCTGCCGTTTGGAATCAGAGCTGCAGCTTCAGCTGCGGTAATCTGTTTTGCCATTTGAACTCCTATTTCTAGCTGAATAATTCTTTGGGACTTTGATATCTACGTGCTTTAATGTGTCAATGATTTTCCCCCTCGATGCAGTATGGCTGGATCAAATGCTGGTCTTTAGCAGCTATGGTGACAGTGAGATAGATGCCATCTTCCCGGTAGTCTTCTGCTTCGATCTTGCCGATCTCGTGGAGCCGGGATACCAGCGCGGTCTGCGCGTATGGGAGCTTTAGCCGGTAGCTTTGGTTTTTGAGAAGGCGGACCTCAATGGCCTGGATTAAATCCGTAACGCCAGTTCCCTGAACTGCGGAGATGAAGATACCATCCTCGAAATAGCGTTCCAGCAGCTTCTGCATTCGTTCATCCAGCGCGTCGCATTTGTTTAACACCAGGATCTGCTCGATCCCTTCGGCACCGATACTGGATAGCACATCATTGACTTCGCTTATGTAATGCTCGTGTCTGGGATCGGAGATATCCACCACATGCAACAACAGGTCGGCGTCCATCGCTTCCATCAGAGTAGCTCGGAACGAGGCTACCAGGTGATGGGGCAGATCGGAGATGAAGCCCACTGTATCCGATATCACCACCGGATTGCCGGTACTGAGTTTCAATTGTCTGCTGGTGGAATCCAGAGTGGCAAAGAGACGATCCTCCACCAGGACACCGGCATCGGTGAGGCGATTGAAGAGGGTGGATTTACCAGCATTGGTGTATCCCACCAGACAGAGTTTCCCTGTGTTATCACGCTGTTTACGCTGAGTTTCCTTGTGTCTGGTGATGCTATCGATGGCAGAGTTGATCTTCCGGATATTACTGCGAATGAGCCGTTTGTCGATCTCAATCTGTTTTTCACCCATACCCCGCGTTGCCGCACCGCCTGCGCTGCGTACGCTGCCCCGTTCCTTGTCAAAATGACCCCAGAGTTTCTTTAACCGGGGCAGCTGATATTGCAATTCCGCCAGCTTCACCTGCAGCTTGGCTTCCTTGGTTCTGGCATGTTGGTGAAAGATCGAAAGGATCAATTCTGTACGGTCGATCACCCTGATGCCGTATTGCTTTTCGATATTGCGGCCCTGCATGGGCGACAGCTCTTCGTTGATGATCAACACATCGGCTTTGGCTCCGAAAAACTTCGCACTGAGTTCTTCTAGAAAGCCTTTGCCAAAATAGGTGGCACGTTCCGGCTGGGGTCTTTTCTGGGAGTATCGACCCAGTACTATGATGCCGGCCGTATCGGCCAAACGCTCCAATTCATCCAGCGAAGCTTCGCTATCATCAGCGCTTTTGCCTTGCCGGATCAGAGTGGCGATAAAAGCACTCTTTTCTTCTTCTTCGAGCTCTTCCCATTCTTCTTCAAGCTCATATTCTTCCATTATAAAGTCTTGCGACATATCATTACTCCTTGCCAAAAATGCTATAGATTCAGAATCACATCTGTGCCGCACAGGGTCATCGCGACGGGGGTACAAATGTCCGGTGCACCGGGGGTCAGGCAGAGGGGAGGCGGAAGCTTTACTAGTTGATCACGGCTATCTTTCCTTTGGTTCTTTCATCGTCCATTTCGATGAGATAGTAGTACACCCCGCTGGAAACCCGGCGTCCATTGTTGTTCTTGAGGTTCCAGCGCCAGGTGATCCTGTTGTTATCCGGATTGAAGGGCCCGATATCGCTCTTGAAGATGAGGCTGCCGGTAGCGGAATAGATCGCTATTCTCCCTTTCTTCCCTCCGGGGAAGTTCAGGAAAACCAGTTCACTATGTTCATTTGTGCTTATGGGATTGGGGTAAACCTTTATTTGGGACAGATCCTTGATGTCTCGCAGGGCAAAGCGGGCAAGATTGTACTGGGGAGAAATGGTGTTTCCACTGAGGTCGCTGAGATTCTCCACCCGTATATAATACGCTTGATCACTGTACTTTAGCTTGTGTAGCAGGCTCACGATCACGCTTTGGGAATCTACAATAACTCCGGTGATCAGGTTATCAGGGTCGTTTGCAGGGGTACTAAGGCTGTAATTGCCCAGATATGAGGCGGATGTAGGGGCTATTTCTTCTGAGAAACTGATGATTACACTCTTCTTATCTTCGGTCACAGTAGTCTCCACGATCTGTGGAGGAGTATAATCCGGGGTATAGCTGAATGTATAGTCACTTTGCAGAATCGGGACACCGGTAGATCCATAGATCCCTTCCAGATGCAGAAGGAAGAGACTGTCTATGGCCGGAATCGCATTCCGGAAACGTAGTTGCACTCCGTGAGTCTGCGCCAACCCATTCACCGACTGCGGTTTTCCCAGTAGCGGCGAAACGCTGTAGTGACCCGGGTTTAGAAAACGGGCAGGGATTTCCTGATTGAATAACAGCCTCAGCTCACGATCGCCGACCATGGTGATAGACAGCACACTTGGCGGAATTTTTGGCACCACGTTAATCCAGGGACTGCTAAGGCTTTCAGGTGGATTGTAGGACTCGTTGTAGGCCGTAACCGCATAACTGTAGGTGAGACCCACCTGCAAATCAGTATCGACGAATTCTGTGCCGGTAATAGTGCTGAGTAATACCGCGGGGTCATCCCCGGTCTTGCGGTAAACGTTGTAGTATTGAGCAGCTTGCGGAATCCAGGATAGGCGTGCCCTGCTTTCATCCAAGGGGGCAGCAGTAAAATTGACCGGAGTAGGGGTACCGGCAAAAGGGGTATCCAAAGACCACTGTACCGCCATTAGAGAATCGGGAGAAACTGGATAATTGGCGATCACGAAGGCCTTACCGGCATCATTCCGATAAGAGGCAAGCCGATAGTTTGCCGAGCTATCCCCCATGAAGACCGGCTCCAGTGCGCCATCTATATACTTCAGTATGTAGAGGCTGGGGCTGATGCCGAGAACGATCTCATCCTTGCCGTCACCATCCATATCCATTATGACGATGGCATTTTGGGAGGTTACGTTGTTGAACATAACATTGCCCATGCTGACGAAATGATTGTCCGAATCAGCGGTAAATGCCTCGAAATACCAGAAAGTGAGATTGGGATTCAGGATGTCAGAATTGTAACCCCCAACTACGAAATCCCGATTACCGTTACCATCGAAATCGCCGACACCAAGCTGGTATGTATTACCCACAGGCATGCGATGGTGCCAGATGAGGGAATCTACGGTGGCACTCATCACCTCAAATACCATCACATCGCCATCGGTATCAGAGGTGAGAATATCATTGTGGTTATCAAAATCAAGACGATCCACGATCACTGTTGGCACGAAATTGTTCCGCAGGTTGGTGGCAGAAGTATTGTTCAATGTGTTTCGCACTGCCATCAGACCGGCTGAATTGCGGGAATAGATCTGGACAACGCGCTCGGTGGGGAGGTTCTTTACCAGCAAGATATCTGTGCTGTTATTGCCATCATAATCGGTCATGATGCCACCTGTGATACCGGGATCGTGCCACAATACCGAGTCTGCGTCGGGATACTGCATTCCGCCTGGGGTTTCCCAAAGATGCGCGGTGTCGTTTTTGATCAGCAGCATTTCCAGCCCTTCCTGGTAGGTATTGCCAAAATCCAGCGGCCAGAAATTGTCGCGGAACCAATTGGTCTGCAGATGCTGATCATTGTGAGGCTCATAGGCATAGACCTGTCCGTATCCCGCCACGGGAATATCCATCGCAACATACTCGGCTATCCCATTACCATTGAAATCCACCCAGCGATTTAGTGGAACCCGGGCTCTGCCGATGGACTGGTAGGCATATCCGTGCGCGGGAATGCTGCGGTATTGCACATTCATAAAGTTTTCATACACCTGACTTTGGGATATCAGATTGGCCAGGTTTGTGGCAGTGATGCGAATGGAGATTGGTCCCTGAGGGACGCTTTCCGGGAGAGCCCAGACCTGAGTGCTATCTGCTGTGCCCCCGTAGAGACGGTAGCTATAGCCGCCCACACCGTAGATATCCAACTCTGCATAGACTGGTTCGTTGAAACCTGCAGAGATGTAGTAACGGAGGTTCGCGCGATCATAACGGCTGAATCCACTGAGTTCCTCTTCCCGCAGCACAGGTCCGCTACGATCGATATTAACAGCGCGATAATAGTGATACTTCACCAGATTGTTTTGCAGCTTATGATATTGTATCCTAAGCATA
This sequence comes from Candidatus Cloacimonadota bacterium, assembly GCA_017994635.1. GTDB lineage: Bacteria > Cloacimonadota > Cloacimonadia > Cloacimonadales > Cloacimonadaceae > UBA5456. Next base: position 5,495 of record JAGOKK010000033.1, read on the forward strand.
TAGCTGCCTTCTTCAAGATCGGGCGGGATGTAGAACTCGCCCAGACGACCGTTTACCACTTCAGATGTGTGGTAAACCGGTTGCGCAGTGTGCTCTCGCGCATCCAGCCAATTGCTCATATTGGGATTGCTGATACTGCGGTACATCAGAGTGTAGCGTGCGAAGTCTTCGCCATAAACGCTGCCCCTGATCTCCACAGTTCCGCTTACTCCGCTCTGATCGATGGGAGAAGTGATCTCCACAAAGGGTGGATTAAGGTTTTCGATTAGCTTGCGGGCGTTTAGCAAGCCATGACCTGTCTTGAGGTCATTACCCGGATCGCCGATATCATCCGTAGCGCTGAGCAAACGGCCCCGCACTTCCGCTGGGGACAGACCGGGAACCAGGGATAATAGCAAGGCAATGCTGCCTGCCACATAAGGCGCGCTCATCGAAGTGCCGGAAAGCTCCATGTACATGTCCTCTCCGCTGTCCTTATATGTGGAAAGCACCATTTCACCAGGTGCTACGAGATCAAGATCGTGTCCGTAGCTGGAAAATGTGGAAGGCACCTTGGCGCTATTTACACTACCCACGGAGATCACATTACTGAGCTTTGCGGGATAGCTGATCACAGGGCCAGGAGTATTTCCAGATGATGCCACCAGGATCACTCCCTTGCTGTATGCGTAATCGCAGGCATCGGCAATGATGGCGGAGTAGTTAGGATCGCCCCAGCTCATATTTAGCACGTTGCATCCGTTGTCTGCTGCGTATATGATCGCGGCTGCAGCATCATCATCCTGCAGGTAGCCATCACCGGTGGTTCTAAATCCCGCACGCAGTGGCATCAGGGAAACGCTCCAGCACACTCCGCTAACTCCGATTCCGTTGTTGCCGCTGGCCCCGATAATACCAGAAACGTGGGTTCCATGATAGTTCTCGTCGGTCACGTCATTATCTGGATCCAGATAATCGCCCAGAGCGATATCCGACATTTCGGGTGCATGAACAAAGTCCCAACCACAATAATCGTCTATATAGCCATTACCATCATCATCGATTCCGTTGTCTGGAATCTCGGCTACATTGTAGTACACATTATTTGCGATGTCCGGATGAGTGAGCAGCAGACCGCTGTCGATAACGCCAACGATGATCTGCGGGTTGCCGGTGGTGTAAGTCCAGGCTTGAGGAATGGACGATAACTCGTGCAATTGTCGGGGATACATGGGATCATTGGGATTACTATGCAGCCTGCGCAGGTAGTTTGGCTCCATGTATTCAATACCAGGAAAGCTGAGGCTTTTGAGCTGACCCAGATCCGGCATCTGGCTTAGCTGAACCAGAAAATAGCGGTTCCCCGGCATTCCCTGGATGCGTGAAATGCTCTTTGGTCCGTAGTTCGCCAGATAAGCGTCAAATGATGACAGACCCGTCTTGTCGCCCTTGATCTGCAGATCATGGCTGGTTTTGACCAATAACTGCCCCGGACTGTAAGCCGGGATTGCCACCAGCCCCGCGAGCATACAAAGCATTAGGGCGACAGCTATGTAACGAGCAATATTCATATCGTACTCTCTCGATAGTCTGATAACCGCTTCGGGCCTAGAAGTTGTAACGCAGACCGAAGCTATGAACGTCCTTTAATCCTTCATCAAAAGCGGCAAAGCCATAATCCAGCACAAATCGGGACAGCTCAAAGCCCACCCCGGTGCTAAAACTCTGTGAATCATGCCCCAGCTTGTAGCCACCACGCAGGTGCATTCTTTCCAGCAAACTGAGCTCCCCACTAAATGCCGTTTGCAGGTCTTCATCTGAGCTTTTCGTCAGACCCGCTTCCAAGGAGAGCCTTTGCCTGCCAAGTTCGATACCCTTGTGGATGGCAAGATCAAGGCTGAGGGGAAGCTCAGCGGCTTCTTCATCAGTCTTATTGGCTATGCCCAGGTTTTGTACGGCAAAGGAGATCGCGCTATCCTTCAGCGGCGGCAACAGGGTAAGGCCCAGATCCGAGGCCAGAGCCAGGGAAGACGCTGTATCCAGCTTTTGATAGATCACACCCAGATTCATCCCCGCGTAAAGCCAGGGATTGAGACGCCGGGCGTAATTTCCGCTCACCGCAATATCCACGGGATTGTAGCTACCGATCAGGAAGCCCGTTTCATCGCGTTTTTCGATTTCACCATAGCTGAGATTCCGAATCATCAATCCGACACTGGAACTGCGGCTGCTATTGTTATACCAGGCAGAGCTGAAGCCAGTGTCTCCGATCCAGGTGCTATGGGCCGCTGATGCGCTCTTTAGGTTTTCCTGACACGATGAGGCTGGTTGCACAAGCCAGGATGCGGTATTTGAGGGACTGTGAATCCCCCGACCGGCCATGGCCATGCTTACGGGGCTGACGGGAATCTGTAAGAACTTGTAGCCGTATTCACCGGCATTGTCATGCACATCGGCACAGAGGCCGGCGATTATCATCAGGGTCCAAAGGACGAATATGTATCTTTTCATGAGCTTTGCTCCTTGTTACTTTTCTATTCCAAAACGGAGTTGTAGGGTTTGCCCCCCGCCTTTGAGCACAGCGATGTAGATACCGCTGCTGAGGTTGTGGGCAGGGATGTCGAAGATGTCCAAATTACGCAAATAGGCATAAGCCAGCCCAGTTTGCTGATGCACCATGTTGCCGCTGATATCAAAGATCTTTAGCTCAACTTGTGTATCGGTTGTGGTCATTACGCTCAGGCGTAAACGCTGTTCATAGATCGGCTTCAGGGGATTGGGATAGATGTAGGTCTCGTTCTTTACAAATACTGAGTTCTCCGTTTCGTAGATATTGGTCGGGATTCCAAAAGGGTAAAATGCAGTACGTCGCAGATTGCTATATTCACTGGTCCACTGTGTGTGGGAAGAGTTTGCAGTATAAGACAGGATGGCTGAGCGGGTAATGAGACCGCGATCGGATGCCTGCCAGAGATAGTGTTGCCCGGTTTCATCCTTGGCCACAAACGGCATGAAACGTCCTCTGGTACCAAAAGATACCGGGTAGCCGCGCTGTATCTTCCCTGCATCCTGCCAGACCACCAAACGATTCATGCTGAATGATCCTGCCAGTTCATTCCGGCCATCATTATCAAGATCCAATAACGTGGTTCCAGAAGCGATGCCATCATCGATGAGTCCGAGTTCATGACCAGTCTGAGATAGATCACTGCCACTATGGTCGAGGATCCGGATGCGGTTCGAACTGCTCCAGATAATATCCAGTTTTCCGTTATTGTCGTAATCCCCGATTACGATGGGGGCTGAGCTGCTGTCCGGTTTCACCACGGGGAAACCATCCCTGGGGCTGATCCCGCTATATCTGAGATCGAATACATAAAGGCTGGAAGGGCATTGCACGATGATATTCAGGGTACCGGCATCGTTTAAACAAGCGCCAAACAAACCAACAACCATGGAATCCGCCGGTACCGTCGTGTCGTAGTACTCCATATTTGTGAAGGTAAGGTCATATTTCCACAGCGTGTAAAAGGATTCTCCCTCACTCAGACTCAGACCATACAGGATATCGTCGGTGCTAAGCAGGTTCGATATCAAGGGAGCAGCGAGTGTAATCCGATCATCGGCCAGCTGGGCTTCATCCTTCAGATAGCTGAGGATCACCGATTCGCCCGTCTCCAGGATTTCCATGGGCATTAACAGATTCAAGCCAACATCAATCGGGTGGCTTAACCATTTATACCCCGGCAAATTGATGGAGTACCGGCGGTCCACAGAGTTTAGCTTGTACAACCTGGCCATAGATTGAGCCTGTACGGGGATGTATGCATCCGTGCCATCCCAAGTGTAGGGGAAGGGGATTGGTTGGAGCTGGATCGGGAAATCAGGCATCATGATACCATTCCTAAACATCGTCAATTTGCCATCGGGCATGGGATAAAATATTTCATCGGTTCCCTGGCCATCGAAATTGATCGCTGCTGCAGGGATGGTATTCTCCCCTTCGTAAACAGAATCCAGTTTCCAGGCAAAACGTACGCCAAAGGTCATGCGGTTCGCGCTTTGGCTAATGTCTATGATTTCCAGGGCTACTCCACCATAGTAACTCTGTGCAGTGGGCAGCCAGGTGAGGTCATCGTAAGTTCCATTGCCAAAGTAATCGTTATGACCCTGACGGAAGCTATCCAACGGGCCGCCATATTTGTTATCGTCCACATAGGGTACATCAAGATGCTGGATGCCATCAGCTTCTTCGAGGTCCACCCCCTTGTGCCAATGCTGGGAATTGACGCTGTTCTTGTCGAAATTAGCAGTGAAGTTTTGGGCGATAACCATCTCGTCGATGTGCCAGATCAATAAACCACTGCCATCCTGGGTGGGACTGGTGCCAAAACCGGGCAGGAAGAAATCCCATTCGCAGCCACTGTAGCGGTTTTCCATAAAGTTAAAATAGGGCAGCTCCGGATACTGTTCATAATAGTCCTGTTCCCCCTCGGGGAGCAATTTGAAGGTATAGCTGGGCAAATTACTATAGGGATCCAGACTTCCATCGGGGTTTTGCTGGCGGTTTTCGATCAGGAAATACTCATTGTCAGTGATTGGAACTTTGTAGAGCCGGATGGCCTCAGGGCTGTGGTTCAAAAAATGATCCAGGGGAAGTTCCGTATCATCCTGCGTGATTGTAACTGCATCCTCCCAACCCAGATAGTAACGGCACCAGGCGCTAAGCTGAGCAGGCACATATCCCGAGGCGTTCCACACTCCGGTGCCCATCAATCCCCAATTGCCGATGCCCTGGCTGCGTCCATTGCTGCTGTCGTTATCAAACAGCGTGGGCAACCCCAGAATATGGGCATATTGATGAGCCAGAACGCCGTAGATGCTAAACAGATACATCGAGGCATCCTCACCCTCGCTGGGAAAGTAATCCTGAAACTCGTCTTCAGGGACGATGACCACGTTCGTCAAAACCGCACCATCATCGGTGCTAAAGCCAGGGTATTCGTCATTATCCGGATCATAGGCTGCCTGCAGAGTACGCCGAGTAAGAAAAGTGCTCCAGATATTGTTGGTTCTTATGCCTTCAATATCGGATTCTTGTCCAGCCCCGGCGTGGAAGATAACCACTCCGTCGTACTCGTTGAAATTGATCAGATTGTCGCAAAAGGGCATGAGATCGTTTAGTATAAAGGGCAGATTCTCGTCTGTGCTGCTGGGGCTGTCCTGACCATAGTGGGCCATAGTCGATGGCAGAGTAAATACTTGCGGATACACAGTGTAATCAAGCACGTAGTTCCCGTGCGACGCATCGGCATAGAAATCCTGCAAGTGCATCATCCAGCGCTCAAAATAGGCCAGATCATGATCCAGAAAATCAGGATACTCGCTTGCCGTGCGAAACTGCACATCACTGAATTGAACCATCAAAGCCAGGATGTTTTGAGGCAGTTCTCCGTTTTTGTTTGCTTCTCTTTTTGCCTGTAGCAATTTGGCAACAGTGGCATCATCGCTATTTTTGTCTGTAATTTCAGGCTGAACCTGCTGCCAATTGGCAGGTACTTGTTTGTACAGGGGATGCGGTGGGACCATCGCACCCAAGCCGATGATACTTAGCAACATCAGAGCCAAGTATATGTGTTTCGCCCATTTAAGCATAACGGTATTCTCTCCCATTTTTTTCCGGATGAAGACAAAAAGCAAAAGCAAGCTTCACGCGCATGCTATTTTTGAAGCTATCGGGCGTCAAGTATTTCTTTATCGGGTCTCCCCCCCCCATTAACTAACTCAGCTTGGTCTTTATCCACCATCCATCTGGTACGTCCTCGCTAGCGCGCTGAGACCTCATGCACACGTCAAACACATCTCAAACACATCTCAAGCCGCGCTCAGGATGTGTTTGGGATGATCTGAGATTGTGTAAGCCCTGCAAGGCCGGCGAGAGGCTGATGGTGCGGCCAATGTGGGCAGAATGCCAGGAGCCTGATCTCGGGATTTGAACGGCTGCTTTCCCCGGGCTGTATGGTTTTCTACGAGTGTTACACGCAGTTACTGTTACTATCGGTACTTCATTGTATTAGCTTGATTGGCAGGCAAGTGGCCCTATAGCGCTGAGATCATTATCTTGCGCACACGCTTGGTGATCGCCACCAGGAAGAGAGTAAAGGCTATCATCAAGGTGGACAGTGAATTGATGGTTGTGATGGTGCCGCGGCGAATGGTGCCTTCCACATAGATGGGTAGAGTGTCAAACCCACGTCCTGAAGTGAAGAAAGTAATGATGAAATCATCGATGGATAAGGTAAAAGCCAAGAGAGCGGCAGCCATGATTCCGGGCATCATCAGGGGAAACTTGATCTTCCAAAAGATGTACGACGGACGCGCGCCAAGATCCTGAGCGGCTTCCACCAACGAGTAATCAAAGCCTTCCAATCGCGATCGAATCACGATAGCCGTGTAGGACACACAAAAGGTTACATGCGCAATGAGGACGGTGATCATCCCGGTGGAGACTCGGGTGAAATTGAACAGCAAGGCCAGCGACACTCCCATCAGGATATCCGGGATCACCAGAGGTACATAGATCAGCCCCTGCATGATCTTGCGCCCGCTAAACCTGGGATTCTCCATCCCCAGGGCAGTGAGAATCCCCAAGGTAGTAGAGATCAGGGTGGACAGACCTGCGATCAGCATGGTATTCCAAAAAGCTTCCTTGATCGTGGAATTATGGAAGAGCTGTAAGTAGTACTTGAAGGTGAAGCCCTTCCAGCCCGTGATGATCTTGGCATCATTGAAGCTAAAGATGATCAGAATCAGGATGGGGATATACAAAAAGACCATCACCGTGGTGAAGATGGTGAGATTCATCCGGCGAAAAAGGCGGGGCGCAGATAAGTGCTTCATGCCTGTCTCCTGCGGAATTGATGCTTGCGAAAGAGGTAATACAGGAGCAGGAGCATAATGGCTACCAGCAGCAGCAGGGTGAGCGACAAAGCTGACGCCATCGGCCAATTGCGGGGGATATTCTTGATCTTGTAGGTAATGACCTGCCCGATGTACAAAGAGCGTTGGTTACCCACCAATTGCGGAATCAAATAAGCTCCCAGGGACGGGATGAAGACCAGTAGTGTGCCGGCAAAGATACCCTCCATAGCCAGAGGCAGCGTGATCCGGAAAAAGGCTTTCACTTCATTGGCCCCAAGATCCATCGCCGCGTTTAGCAGCGTAAAATCCAGCTTTTCCAAGGTGCTGTATAGAGGCAGAATCATGTATGGCAGATAGACGTAGACCATCACCAGGATCACGGCCAGATCGGTACGCATTATCTCCAGAGGGCTGGAGATTAGACCAGTACTGAGCAGGATGTCGTTTAGCACTCCATTGTAAGACAGAAAAATACGCCAGCTGAAGATGCGGATGATGAGATTCGTCCAAAACGGGATGATGATGAAGATTAGCAGTGTATTCTTCAGCTTTTCTCCTGCCCGGGCAATGTAATATGCCACCGGGAAACCCAGCAAAATGCAAATCAGAGTGGTGTATATGGCCAGCCGGAAAGAATGCACAAAGGGTTTCAGATAATCACCGGCAAAGATCTGCCGGTAAGCATCCAGCGATACCTCAAACCGCACATCGTAAATATCCGGAGAGAGAAAGCTGTAAATCACCACGATCAGATAGGGTACCAAAAAGAAGGCGGTCAGCCAGATCATGGTGGGCAAGCTAAGCAGCCAGGAACTAAGGTTTTGTCGTCTGCTGGCCACACTCTGGTGCGTGCGGGATCTCAAATCTTCCCTCGTTTTACATAACGTTGCAAACTCGGGGTACCATCACCCAAATCATCGCCCAGAAAGCTATCTGAGGGTACTTCTTCGATCAACCAAGTGTCGGTATCGTGCCAGAAAAGCCAAACTGATTCTTCCCAATCCAGGGCCTTATCGTCAAAATACACCCGTTTGTGTTGCGAGAAAACACGAAACTTCAATTTCCCCACACGCACGATGTACTGCGTATGAGTCCCGAGATAGAGGATGTCTTCGATCACGCCCTTTAGCATATTGATGTCATCCTGAGGGCGTGGTTTATTTCTGGAGATGGCGATCTTTTCAGGCCGAAGCGACAGCGTGATCCGCCGCCCCGGGGCGGGAGCAATGTGAAAGCTGGAATCGATCTCAAAGGCATTTCCCGTTCCATCCGGGCAACTAAGCTCGATGTAATCCTCGTGCACGGCTTTCACGGTTCCGGTGATAAGATTCGTTTCTCCGATGAAGTAAGCACCGAAGATGCTGGCAGGGCGCTCGTAAATATCGTCGGGAGGTCCGCTTTGCACGATCTGCCCTTGGTTCATCACAGCCATGGAGTCCGAAATACTCATGGCCTCGCTTTGATCGTGCGTTACATATATAAAGGTGATGCCAACGGCGTCGTGGATGTTCATCAGTTCGATCAGCATGTGCTGCCGCAGTTTGAGATCCAGAGCAGCTAAAGGCTCGTCCAGCAATAACACCCGAGGCTTGTTGATCAGGGCGCGGGCGATGGCAATACGCTGTTTTTGTCCCCCTGAGATTTGATCCGGATACTTAATGGCTTGATCTTCCATTTTTACCAGACTGAGCATTTCGTGCACCCGGTCGCGAATCTCATCCTTGGGGCGTTTCTTGATCCGCAAGCCAAAGGCGACGTTATCGAAAACCGTCATGTGGGGAAACAGGGAGTAGTTTTGAAAGATGGTATTCACTTCCCTTTTGTATGGGGGCAGATCGGTGATTTCTGTATCCCCGATCGTTATTCTCCCCGCACTGGGGATCTCAAAACCGGCGATCATCCTTAGGAGAGTGGTCTTCCCGCAGCCACTGGGACCCAGAAACGAGAAAAGCTCTCCGCTCTTGATCTCAAGATTCACATTGTCCACGGCTAAAAAACCGCCAAAGTCTTTGCTCAGATTCTCCAGTCTGATGTTTTCCAAATCGCTATAGTCCTTTACTTTAGTCTTAGGATCTTCCTGCTAAAGCTCTTGCCTTGATCGTCTTTCATACGCAGGAAATAGATCCCGGAAGCCAGATCGTTGCCACGATCGTCTCTGCCGTCCCATGTAACAGACGTAGCATCAGAGGTCAAGCTTTTCTTTGTAAATGCCCTCACTTTCTGACCTTTGATATTGTAGATGTCAATCTGTTGCGGGGCTACTCCGCCTTTTGTAAGATCTATTCTAAGCTGCTCACGGAAGGGATTGGGGCCATAACTGAAGCTGAGGGGGGCTATGGTGGCGTCAGAGACAGGCAGGAAGCCAGAGGATGCATAGATCACAAGATCGTCAATGTAGATTCCATCTGCATTCCCACCAACGGTAGTGCTTAATCTAAAGTAGAATCTGGGATTCTCAGCAGCCAGGTAACCGAGGTCCAAATCCACCTTTGTCCAGTCCTGAGTCCCCTGAAATATGCGGATGGTCCTATCTCCACCCACGCTGGAACGATAGCCGAAAGTGCAATTATCCCCGTCGTTTGCGAAGTCCCATTTGGCCCAAAACTGCAGGTTGATGCTCTCATATCCTTCCAGATTGAATGCATCGATGGTGTTGGCAGAGGTGTTTTGATTGTTGGTGTAGTTACCACCTGGAGAATCGGTCAAGCAGCTTGTTCCGCTGTGGGATACCGTGTTTGATATGCCCCACCCTGCGCAATACCAGTTTTGGATCCCGGTTTCAAAACCATCCATAAAGAGGGCATTGGCAGTGAGGGAAACCTGCAAATCAGCGCCCATAAGCTCCACCTGGCAATCGATGCTGGCATGGGCTGAAGCTGAAGCTCTGAGCCGATACTCCCCGGCAGGGATGTCCCTCAGCAGCAGTGTACCATTATTGTCACACAGCATCGGTTCGTCTTCATTCACTGTTACTTGTACGCCCGCAATAGGGATGCCGATGTCATCCACCACTCTGATCACCTGATCAATATACGCAGCAGGAATCATGGCTACATCCAGGATGGTCTGCCCCTCCGGGCTAATCTGAACGGTATGGCTTTGCGGCAGATACCCCTCACAGACGAAGCGCACAGTGTGGGTACCTTCTGGCAGAAAGCGCCAATAAGCTCCAAAATCAGCATCAGATGCATAGGGAGCCCTATATAGGTAATGATCATCAATGCCCTGCACTATGATCTCGGCTTGCAAAGGGCTTCGGGTAGCGGCATCGCTGATATGGCCGCGTAATACCTTGCGATCCTTGCGACGAAGAAGCACCTTGGCTGCACTGAGGTTATTCTGCACGATCAAAGGTACCTGCGAAGCTGGAGGAATGAACTGGTCAGCCATCTCAATGGTATAGGAAAAGGTACCCCTCGTGCCATAAGACCAGTCGTCAAAGGAACCACTGACAGGATACAGGCCAAATGAGGGTGAAGGAGTATAATAATCCCCGTCAATTCTGGGAATGGTGGCCGCCATCGCCGTGGCCAATGCCCCCAGTTCCTGCACATCGGGACCATAGAGATTGCTGGCGTAACCATAAGGATACAGCACCCATTCACCGTAGGTGTGATAGGATATTCCCGCCAAAAAGCGACGAGACTCCAGCAAAGCTTTCAATGCAGTGGTTTCAGGTTCGGAAAATGGATTTGGCCCGTGATAGGTAACATCAAAGGGATTATCCGACGCACTGATGTATCCCCATTCGTGACTGTAATTACGGTTAATATCTACTCCGTCCAGCCCGTTACCATAACTCCCCGTATCGATATTGCCATTATCGTTGTTATCTCTCAGGTTCTTACGCCACCAGATATCAGTCTGATCCAATACCAGTTTATGCCCATCGGGATTCATCAAGGGAACAAACCAGATCTGGCTGCTGTTCAGTATCGCCGTGATCTCCGGATCGATGCCATAACCATCCAGCAAATGCTGCAATATGCCCAGGCACACTTCCATAGAGAGTGGTTCCCGCGCGTGATGCGCACCTATGAAGTAAAAAGCCGGCTCATCCTCATTTTGCTCCACATTTGCACTCAGCTTCAAAGCATACAAATCATGGCTGAAACTCTGGTAATTGGGAAGCCCTAGCTGAGCATATTGCTTTCCCCATCCATTTCCGATCACTTCCAGTTGTAACAGCCCCGGATACTGACTCTCCAGATAGTAAAGCTCGTCCACCATCTCCTGGTAAGTGCGGTAACCCGGGATATCCCTGGAATGCAGGTTGTTGATGATCTGATCCTCGGTGGCACGTATCACCAGATCGTGATGGCGCTCCCGGAGCTGATCCAATTCGTCCTGAGGCCATACCAGATCCAAATACTGTGCTTCGCAAAAAGCGGCTATATCTGCGCCAGCAAGCTGATACTCACGCAGTAATGCGGGAGAAGCTTCAGGAATGCGCACCAGTACCCGTTCCCGGGCGGCAAGGCAGAGAAGAATAAACAAGAGGGTAAAGGTCAGACTAAGCTTTCGAACCATGAGATACTCCTTGCAGCGTGAGTTTAACTGTTATTTCCTCCCCAAAAAAATACAGTGGGGAATGCCGGGCGGCATCCCCACTGCTCGGAGGGCATTCTATGTAGGGTCTGTAGGCTGACTTCATAAGTATTCAGCCCAGTCATTCTGTCAAGAACAAAATGCGGACATTTATCCATTTTATTGTTGACAATATTCCACAGATCCTCAACGTGCTATAATTAACTTGCAGTTAAGTACATCTCTACCCAGCTCGGCTCGCAGAAAATAGATGCCTGAAGCCAGCATTTGTCCACGATTGTCAACACCGGCCCACCTGATTTCGGACTGAGCCGTAACCGGTCCTTTTTGCTCGTAAACCAACTGTCCGCGGAGGTTGTAGATCTTTATCCGAGTATTCTTGGCTTTGGGCTGAGTAAACGCTATGCACAGATCGTCGCCCTGGCGGATGGGATTGGGATATAACTTCAGGCTGAGTGCTGGGCTTTGATGGTTGTCGGCAACCGCCGTGGGTTCGATGGTGGCGCTAAACCAGGTATCGCTACCAGGCAAGTATGCGGCATTACCGCTATTATCCGTGGCAGACACCCGATAGTAGAAGAACTGGTCCCCCATGGCAAAATCCGGGTCAAAGAGGAATAGGAAAAGCCCGTTCCCAGCGTCCAGCATCGGCATGGATTGCACTTCCCCACCGTCGATTTTGTAGCTGATTTCGGCGGAAGCTATGCCGGAATCATCTTCGGCGATCAAGATGAAGGTGGTTTCTGCATTACTGATGGTAGTGATTGGGTTGTGAGTAAGCTGCGGAGCTTGTGAATCACCCGCGATCACAAACAGATGGGGGTCCAGCTCAGCAAAGACCGGGTGATTTGCGCTTCGGCCACTTTGATCGGCGGCATGAATATAGTAGCGAATAGTGTCGCCCACGCTGAAAGCCCCGAGACTACCACTATAGTGCATGGCTCCGGCATTGCTCAGCGGCAGAAACTGCCAATCGTTGCCGTTCACTTTAAAACGCACATAGATGGAATCTGCATACAGTTCAGCTCCGCTATGAGCAGTGATATCGGCCGCGAGTTCATAGCGCATGGTGGGTATCTGCGTACCCCAAATGGGTTGGTGGGCGATATGTAACATATCCGCGTCGGGAATCTCGTGAGTGCGGCAATGCAAGGCGTCGGTCGATTCCCAGGGTTCGCTGTAAGTGCCGCTAACTCCGATCACTTCATAGCCAGGCATGGCATCGCGATAAGCCTGCAAGGCGGCGGCATCATAGCTGCCACCCATCTGCGGCACAAATACTTTCTTGTTCAGTATCAAGGAATTGGTGTAAGGTTGGTTCCCGGGTGTGGAGACCCGGTAAACCTTATATGGATAGCCCCATGCGCTGGTCTGACCAGCGAAATACGCCGCGGTTGCTTCGATCTCATCATACTGTGCATGACTGGTGGGCACAGAACGGATCAATACCTTGTCTGGAGCCAGGAACTTGCCCCAACAATCGATATGATCGATGTATGTGTTATTGGGGTCATCCAATACGTGGTAACTGGTGATGCCTAAATACTGCAGCATCTTATTATTTACATTGGTTTGGTTGTTACTGTTTTCGCTATATGCTATATCGGTCTGTGCCGCGGTATTGATGCCATCGGTCATATAATTGCCGCCGGTCTGATACAGGCTCATACCATAGTATGGCAGGCCATAAGCCTGGGCGTAGAGCTCGGGGATATTGTTGTCATTGGGACGGGGACGGTTATAACGAAAATCCACCACGGCATATTCCCCGTTTCCATCATAAATGAACCAGGGGCCAAAATCTCTCGTCCAATATGAATCAGTAGGAGCAATCATGAAGCTCACTCTGTCCATATTCACTCCAGCACTCGTGAAACTACTAGTGGCGCTATTCATCTGAGAGCTGCTGCCCACCAGGCATATTACATCGGCAGTATTGGAAAGATGCACCACCATCGAAGTGGGAATACCCAGAGGGTATCGGATGAGGACATGTGACGCGGGCTCAAATTCTGCGATCGGACGCACCGGCGCAAGCGGAGGCGCGGTCTCTGTAAAACGCTCCTCCCATCCGTATCTGAGGCTGGCACTTTGATAGTCCTTAGCCCCAAGAGCTACTGTCACAATTAGCAAGATAATCAGTAAAATTATACGTTGTCTCATCGAGGGTTTTCTCCCAAATGCTTATAGTCATAATCTATAACACAATTTCCAAGCCAATGCGAGAATTAACTATACTTTTATAGGCTTACCATTATATAATGCAGTGTGTTACGAAGATTCGGAACGTAAGTAAAGGCTTTGCGATATGTCCCCCTGGAGGTACACATTTAGCCCCTTGATGTAATGAATAGTGGACAACATCACCGCTTTCAAGTACTTACAGTTTGTGACCTTTCGGGGACATGTAAACAGGGTGTCTGACCACGCAGCCATGGCAAGCCCCGAATGGAGTAACAACAATTCTTTGAACAAAGAGGACAAGAGAGAAAGAGAGAGGATAAGGAAGGCGCAGATACACGATCCAGGGAGCTCTAGCTGCTGGTAAAGCCCGTCCTACGATCCGTAAATCCCATGCATATAGCCCAGTAAATCCGCGCCATCCGCGTAATCCGTGTGAGGTAAGCTCTTAGAAAGATAATCTGCGCGCATCTGCGCCTTTGATCTGCGCTAATCTGCGGGAAATATAAAAGCGAAGCCTTGTGCAGCTTCGCTTGATTTATCGTAATAGCTTTGTTTTATTCGCTTAGGGGCTCTACGCTAACGTATTTTCTGCCTTCTTTCTTGGTCACGAATTTCACCTGGCCATCGATAAGGCTAAAGAGGGTAAAATCTCTGCCCATACCGACATTGGCGCCAGGGTGAAACTTAGTGCCTTTTTGGCGAACGATGATGTTTCCGGCCAGCACGTATTCGCTGCCGTGCTTCTTCACGCCACGATATTTGGGATTGCTGTCCCGGCCGTTACGACTGCTTCCAACACCTTTTTTATGTGCCATATCTGGTAACCTTCCTTAAGCCCGAATATCGGTAACTTTGATCTCTGTGTATTGTTCGCGGTAACCCTTTTTCACGCGATAGCCCTTGCGGCGCTTGTGGTGGTAGATTACCTTTTTCTTGCCTTTTCCGTGGTCGATCACTTCTGCTACGATCGCGGCGCCTTCGACTACGGGAGTGCCAACGACCACTTCGTCGTCCTTGCGAACGAGTAGTACGCGGTCAAACTCAAGTGCTTGACCAGGCTCTGCCGTATTCAGCAAGGGAACGCGAAGAACTGCGTTTTTTTCAGCCCTAAACTGAAATCCTTTAATGTCAACGATGGCGTACATCATTACTCCTTGATTTATGTGGTAGGTGCATCAGATTTGAGGTAGGTATATCTGTCAAGCGGAAATGTGGTCTGCCTTTCACAACAGCTGTGAACCATGTTTTAAGTTCTT
>JAGOKK010000034.1 GCA_017994635.1 Candidatus Cloacimonadota bacterium
TTTGGAAGCACCTTTCTGGGAAGCGACCTGATCGGAGATCACCTATATCCCACTAATCAAAGTCATCCATAGCCTTACGGCGCAATCTGTTGCAGTATAGCTCACAGAGCTCTCATTGGGGGATTGGCCATATGGCTCAAACAGGTTTTGCTGCTTCTTTGACATTGTTTGTCACTTTTTAATCAATCTCGCATAAAGCCCTAATTGTTAAGGATCGATATAGGCTTTACTAACTCTTGATAATGAACATGAAGGAAGAGGGACAGCCTGGAAATAAGATCCAGTCATTATTGCTCTGGATGACGCTAGTACTGCTTATAGAAGCTTGGTCCCCTTTTGGGAAAAGGCATTCACGTCCAGCGGAGATATCAATCCCGCTTTGTACTTGGGAATGGCCGCTGCTCCCACCATAGCTGCGTTGTCCATGCAGAGTTGTAAGGATGGGTAATACACTGTGATGCCAATTTTGCCAGCCTTGTCTTCCATTTCACTGCGGAGCCGAGAGTTTGCCGCAACGCCTCCAGCTAAAAGTATACGTTTCAGCTTTAGTTCTTTAGCTTTACGTATTGTCTTTTGAACCAAAGGTTCCACTATTGCTGCCTGAATGCTTGCCGCCAGGTCAGATTCGTGGCTTTTAATGTACTCTGTTGTCTGGCCCTGCAGATAGCTGCGAATAGCAGTTTTAACTCCGCTGTAGCTGAAGTTGTAGTCATCTTTTTTGGGTAAAGCACGTGGAAAGCGGTAGAAGTCAGGATCGCCATTTATAGAAAGTTTATCCAGGATTGGACCCCCAGGGAAGCCCAAACCCATTAGCTTGGCTGCTTTATCAAAGGTTTCACCTGCGGCATCATCCAGGGTTTTTCCCAGTACTTTAAATTCAGTTTCACTCTTGAAATGGATCATCTCGGTATGTCCGCCAGATACTACTAGGGCCATAAAGGGCGCTTCAATATCCGGATGATCTATATAATTGGCAAATATGTGGCTTAGCAGGTGATTAACCGTGATCAGCGGGATTGATCTCGCCCATGCCAGACTCTTGGCAAATGAGAGCCCCACGATAAGTGAGCCGATCAAGCCGGGATTGATAGATACGGCTACAGCTTCAATATCCTGTAGGCTTAAGCCGGCTTTTAGCAGCGCCAGATCACAGAGATGAAGGATGTTTTTCATGTGTAACCGTGAGGCCAATTCCGGCAGTACTCCCCCAAACTCAAGGTGCTGCGGCTGGCTGGAGATCAGATTTGCCATGATGCGATACGATGTATCTAGCACAGCAACAGAAGTATCATCGCAAGATGACTCAAAAGCAAGGATATTGCTCATTTGCGAGGTCGTACCTTATCGGGAGTGATTGCCACTAGTTCTACACCTTCCGGCAGGCTGATTTGAACCGCCAACATAGCACCCTCACCTGTGTTTTCAGCTACGCTGGCCTTAATATCAGCTTCATTTAATCTATCCAGGACAGCGGCTTCTCCCCGCACTTTGACTGCAACCATAGATGGCAGATACTTACCCGGTAGGACAATGTTTGGAAAAACTCTGGTTTCTTCCTGAACCCCGCTGATCGTGAGTAGTACGCTGCTTTCAGATACCGAAACATCTCCTTCCGGAAGCTTCAGCTCCAACTTACTCTGACTCTCAGCAAGATCACTCGCACTGATGGGTTTGGTTCTAACGCTTTTGATATTTTTAATTCGTGTCTTGGGACCGAATATGGTCAGCTTGTCCGGATCTAGAGTGTAGTTGAGCTCTCTAATTCTTTCTCTGCTATTATCGTCGGAAAAATCCAACACCACTGGCACAACCTTCTGATGGAAGACGTCTGCCTGAATCGCGATTCTATCCGATTGGGCAGGTCCCAAGAAGGTGACGTTCACGTTATCGGGCAGATCTATGCTATAATCTTCCAGCGTAAGGATATCAGAATATTGAGTAATCTTGCTGGCATCGATGTTTACCTTGGGCTTAAAGAGCATCATCTTCAGGATGTCCTGTCCTTTGCCTTTCACCGAGAAGGGAATGCTTTCGGGGATATCTTCCAGAGTGATGTTCTGCGGAACGTAGAGGAGATTGATGGGTAAACTGACGACGCTGCGCTGTTCTGAGACCAGTACAGATTGCAGCCAGATCATTGCGGCTAGTACCAAAGCCACAATGCGGAGTCCGTTGTTTTCTCTAAACATGATCAGTCTTTGAGTTCTGGCATCAGAGTGATATCCAGTTGCTTTATTTTCTTGTATAGGGTAGTGCGCTCAATTCCTATCACTCTCGCTGTTTTCGAAACCTGCCAGCGATTCGCGTTCAGGTGATGAATCAGGAAGTCCCTTTCATACTCAGTCATGCTAGCTTTGAGATTGCTCATATTCACGTAGCGCGAGTTTTCCAGATCCCGATTCACGTCTTTGCCATTCATCTTCATATTTAGATGCTGGATAATCACTTCGTTGGTGATAGTCTTCTCATTGATCATCACAAACTTGCAGAAGTTTCTCAATTCGCGGATGTTGCCTGGCCAGTTATAGCTCAGAAGGTGGGCACTTAGCGTGCTTAAGTCCAATTTGTCATTGATATTGTACTTATTGGTAAAGCTGGTCAGGAAAAAACTCATCAGTAGCAAAATATCTTCACCGCGTTCTCTGAGTGGGGGTAATTCCACTATATTGCCCTCAATGCGATAAAAGAGATCGCGCCGAAAACGTTCAGGATTGGCGAGGACCTGCATATTTGCATTTGAGGCAAAGATCAGCCTTGTATCCACTTTTTTCATCGGTCCGCCAACGACTTGGATTTCCTTGTTCTCGATCGCTCGCAAGATTTTGGATTGCGATACCAAAGATAGATTAGTTACTTCATCCAGAAAGAGAACACCATTGGAGCATTCTTCAAAGAAACCCGTCTTGCTACGTTCTGCATTACTTACACTGCCCCTGGTGTGTCCAAAGAGTTCACTTTCGATCAAGGTCTCAGTCAAGGCAGAGCAGTTCAGAGTATGAAAGGGTTTACCAAAGCGATTTGATGAGATGTAATAATAGTTCGCGGCAACTTCTTTACCGGTGCCGGTCTCCCCCATCAGGAAAAGATCTTCACCTGCATCCGCCAGCTTGTGTATCTGTTCGCGGACTTTCTTGATCGCGTTACTCTCGCCAATGAAAGGGAAGGAACGAGTGAATTGCTTTTTCAGGTTGATGTATTCTATCTGCAGGCCGATGTGTTCTTCTTCCTGCCTTTTCAAGGTGATGGCATTATCGATGTGCAGAAGCAGTTGATTGGTGCTAAAGCTACTCCCCTTCTCGATGAAGTGATAGGCACCCATCGCGCGGATTTCCTGTACTTGGGTAGCCGTTACTTCTCCGGAGATCACAATCACCTTGTAGTTTAAATCCATGTTTGTTTTCAGGTGTTTCAAAACCTCGATTCCGTTTAGCTTACTGCCCACCAGGAACACATCGAGCAGTATGACGTCAGGATTGAAAACCCTAAGCTCTTCAAAGAATATGTCGCTGTTTGGAGTGATCAATACTTCATAGTTGAAACGTTTGAGCACCAACGCGATCTGATCTGCCAAAACCACATCATCTTCAAGGATCAGTACTTTACCTTTGGTCATCACTCACCTCAGTAACCTTTCTTCCAGCTCAGCAAGAGCGTTTATGTAGTATATATATGCCTGATCGGGGGAATCGTAGGGAGAGAAGTACTTATGCACGTCACCATCCTGGAAGTACTTTGCACACATATAGTAGAAGTGATCTGAAGTACTCAGCATCCGAATCGTTTTCAGCAAGCTTTCATCCCCCTTCATTTTCACCTTTTCAAAGAGTTCATACAAAGTCTCAATGGCATTATGCTGCATGTCGTTTTCCAGCCAGGCACTCAGGTCACGCTGTTCATCTGCCCAGGACACAGCTTCTGGGAAAGAAATGGATTCCTGCTGGTAGTTTGCCAGTTCATTAGTCTCCCGTGGTGTGGCGAAGCCAAGATTTGGACGTTTCAGCACTTCTGTGGGGAAATGAGCCATGAAGTCGAAGATTCCGCTTTCTGCCCATTGATGCTCCCCAAATGTTTCGTAGTCCATAAAGAGATTGAGGAATTGATTGCGTCCTTTGTCCTCGCTTAAAGTAAGATGATCAATCCAATTCACAAACTTATCCACGGTGAGCGGATATTCTGGCCAATCACGGTTTGAAAAACGGAAGGCTATGTCATCCGAAAGCTGATAGTATTTTAACAGCAAGTTTATATCTTTCGAGTAATTCTTATATGCGTAAAGCGGCGAACGCCATTGCAGAATGCGATCCACGCCTTCGGTTAGAATGGTCTTGAAGCCCTCAATTTCATACACCAAATCACTCAGGCGATCCTGATAGATGAGTTCTGTATTACGAAAGCTAACAGTATCGTAGCCAAACTCTTCCTTCATCAGCCGACGATGCATCATCACCTGATCCAAGAACTCATTGGCATCATACATGAAGGCCAAAGAGTGATAATAAGTCTCGCCGATGATCTCCACACAGCCTGTCTCGACCAGTGCTTTGAAGCTCTCCAAGGTTTCAGGACTGTACGCCTTAAATTGCTCAATGGCGGTCCCGGTGATAGAATAGGATACTTTGAACCTGCCATCGTGTATCTTGATCAGATCCAGCAGCAGTTTATTGGTCGGCAGATAGCATTTCTCGGCCACTTTTCGCATTACCGACGCGTTTAAAGCGTCGTCGAACATATCGCTGCCATGCGCGATGTCCAGCACATTATAATGCTTCAATCTATAGGGTTGGTGGACCTGAAAGTAAAAAACAATATTCAGCATGTGCAGCCTCCTCTTATTCGCCTTTCCGGATATATTCTGCCAGCGTGTTGGAATAGAGCAATCGGATCTTTTCTGCTGCTTCATCCCACTGGATTCGGTTTACTTCATGCATGCCATCTATGCCTATCTTTACGCACTTATCGGGATTCTCTATTAAGTAATTGATGGTTTCAACCCAGAGATCCGTATCCCAGAAATCTATCTTGAAGGCATGATTCACCACTTCTGCCACTCCAGATTGTTTGGATATGATCGATGTGATACCAAAGGCCATGGCTTCTAGTGGGCTGATTCCAAATGGCTCTGATACGGACGGTAACACATATATATCCGATGCTCTGAGTACTCGTTCCACCTGTTTTCGATTTAAGAATCCTGTAAAGAGGAAGCGATTCTTGAGCTTCAGCGATGCCGATCTTCTTAGCAGTTTACGGCTCATATCGCCGGTTCCCGCCATGATAAAGCGTGCTTCCGGATGGACTGCCAGCACTCGTTGTGCCATCTCCAGGAAGTAATCAGGCCCTTTTTGCAGGGTAATTCTGCCCAGAAAGAGGATCACCGGTCCACCAAATATGCGCTGTTTGGCAATCACGGCATCGTCGGGAACACTGAAGGCGTTGTGTACAATCCTGATCTTAGCCGTATCGATGCGATAACGGCTCATAATCATCTGCGCAGTATATTGCGACACAGCGATCACTTTGTCCGCATAAGTCATTCCGGCGTGTTCGATCTTGTGAATCCTTTCATCACCGGGTCCCCCCGCGCGATCGAATTCCGTGGCATGAATGTGTACAATCAAGGGTTTCTGTGCGATCCTGCGGGCCAACATGCCTGCAGGGTAACACAGCCAGTCATGAGCATGGATGACATCATAATCCAAAGTCTTGGCGAGCTTCTCGGCTCTCAGAGTATATTCCTGTACCTTGCGGATTAGTAATTCGTCCCCGATCAGATTGGTCGTCATCTCCTGCCACAGGTCCTTTTCTTCCAAACTCACGGTTTCAGATAGCCAGTATTCTTTCTTCAAGGCCAGGCTGTCACGTTTGATATCGGCCAGTTGGAAGTAGCTTTCAGGTTCTTCGGATATGCCGATGTATTCCATTCTTTCCTGTAAAGTATTGAAGGTTACATGGCTAAAACTGCGCTGTTTTTCCGCATCCACAAAGACCACCGGTAGCGTATCCGCATCTTCTGGTTCGCGCATGGGGAAATATACAAACTCCTTGGTAGGGAGCACCAGATCAATCTTGATACCCTGGTTCAAAAGGGCTTTTATTATGCCATAACACGCCATCCCCAGTCCACCAGAGATCAACGGGGGGAATTCCCATGTGAACATCAATATCTTCATAGCTCTACCCCCAGGCTATCGATATAGCTTTCGATGTTGTAAAGAGCTGCCACGCTCCAAGCCTGAGCCGGGGCTCCTTTGGGGAAGTGAGGCGCATCTCCGTCCCATACTTCTGCCACAGAGGCGATGTGACCCCTCATAAAGCCTTTACGCAGGGTTCCAATGAAATCACTCAGGGCAAGTGCAAGTTCCCTGGGGCTTTTTTCATCTTTGTAAACCTTCACATACAGGCCACAGAAGGGGCCAAAGAGCCACGCCCAAACGCTGCCATTATGATAGGCAAGATCGCGGTCTCTTTGCGGACCATAGTACTTTTTGCGAAACCTGATATCTTTGGGGCTGAGAGTACGGATTCCATAAAAAGTGTATAGCTCCTGAAAGCATCTCTCCAGAGCCTTCTTCATCATATCTTTGTCCATGATTGGCCAAGGCAGAGACAGCGCAATAATCACATTGGGGCGGATTTCAATGATGGCTTTATCTCCTTCCAGACGATCAGCCAGATAATCTCCAGCGCGGAATTTTGCCAGGGAAGTCTTCACTTTGTCTTTTAAGCTGAGATATCCCTCTCGGGCTTCGATATTAGCTGATCTGACCAGGGGGTATTCTTCGCACATGGATTCGTAACAGCATAGCGCGTTGTACCACAGTGCGTTGACCTCTATTGGTGCGCCCCAACGAGGGGTTACTGGCTTCCCATCGATGCGTACATCCATCCATGTCCCATGTGAAAATGCTGGGCTAAGTTCGATCAGTGCATCATCCCGTAGGCTGAAATTTGCCTCATCGTTAGTAAACAAGCTTCCGAAGATGCTTTCAGTAATGTGAATCACTTCATGCCAGTATGTCTTGCTTTTTTTTTGCTTTCCCAGTTTCCAGAGTAGAATGATGTACCAGAGGGTGGCATCGATGCTGTCATAATTCGCTTCTCTACCACTTTCAGCCAACATATTCGGTATGAGGCCATTCTTGATGTGGCGACTGTACTTGATCAGAGTTTTTTCCACGACGTCGAGATGCTTATTACTATGAAGCAAGGCATTCAACACCACCATCGTGTCCCTACCCCAAGCTCCATAGAAAGGGTATCCGGCTATTACATCGTCATTAGCAATGAAGTCATTGAGGGCAAAATCCAATATCTGCATATACTGGGGACGCTTGAACAGGATATTGTCGTTGTAATCCAGACTTCCCAATATTCCATCTTCCCTCTTAGCTACATCTGGGTAATCCAACGCCTTGGGCAGTGCGGAGTAGCGCTTTTCGATGTTCTGAATGAGTTTCTGCGCATTATCGATGGGTTTGTCTGCGAACAGGAGGTAGTTGGTCTCGCCCACGGCAAGATCAAAGCTGGCCTCAAACAAACTTATCTGATCTCCAATCCCGGCATATCCGGCCATCACTTCCCACGGGTAATAAACATTGTAGTACACATACCTGTTGTTTATCACTTCGCCTTTGGCAAGATAGCCATGAACGTCTATGCCATTGCTCCCGCGTGTGGCAGAAAAAAGGGTGCCAGCGCTGCTGGATTCTATCTTGCAGTCATAATGCTCATAGTCCAGACATCCATGGGGATTGAGATCGTGGTGCATGCACATGGTGAACTTGGGATGAAACTCGAAATGCAACTTGTGTTGTCCGAGATTGGTATATCTTACGAGGGTGCAATTGCTATTTTCATCCATCATGATTTCTTTGAGTACCAGAATCTCATCCTGATGCGGCAGGGCTGAATACAAGAAGGCGGGAAATGGACGTAACCATGGTTTTACCAGATGCATAAATCCTTCTGGATATATACAATTGCTGTAATTATTACTATCCAGGTGAAATACTTCACCACGCCATTCTACGCGTTCTTCTATGCCCGCCACCAGATGCCGACGGTTGAACGCCTTGTCGCCGGCGATCAACAAACCATGATACTTGCGTTGGTTTATCAAATTCCCCGTGCCCAAGGCATAAGAGCCCAGCCGATTGGTCAAAATCCACTCATGGTGGTGGGTCTCCATGAAGTAGTTATTCATTGAACCCCCTAAATATCATAAACTTAAGCATAGTGTTGATTTTTTTCCATAGCTTGTAATTCGTCAAGTTATTTCTCTGCATCATTGCTCACTTTGTGATGTATAGAAATGGAGAGAAGAAACACTCAACTATACGGGGGTTCTCAATCAAAACATGTCACGATACGTCCCCGCGTATCTTTGCTCCCTCTGATGACTTGGACTCCACTCATAAGCCACCTGAACCCCACCCGAACTGGATTCAGGAGGAGTACAGGAAGGGTTCGTGTGGATTTCGTGCTGAAAGTGGGCACCACTCAACCCTGATGTAGAGACACAAACACACTCCCTGATCTACGCAAAGCCCTATGGGCGACACATACCCGCGCTCAAATCCCGGTGTTATGTGTCGCCCCTGCCGGGGCTTTGTGGGCATTTGTAACATCTAACGAGGGGCTCCGCTGCGCGGAAGCACCCTCGCTATGAATAGTGTCGCCCTCCGGGCTGCTTGAGACTTCATCAACGTCTTAATTACATGCATATGCATGATCGTTCAGTACAAACGAAGGCATAACATCGAAGCCAGACCTGATCAATGGCAATTGTAAACAAGACTGGATTTAATAAATGGGGAATGCCAGCCGCATATAATGCTTGACTCTTTTGAGCCATCCAAATTGAATTGCTTGTAATGCAAAATGAGGTGTCAATGGAACTCGAAGCTAATATCCTGGTGGTGGATGATGATGATGTGGTGATCAGCATCATTCGCAATATCTTGAAGCGGGAAAACTATCTTACTCAGTACTGCCACAACGGCGAAGATGCGCTCCAAATGGTGATGGAAAACAGCTATGACCTGGTGCTATTGGATGTACACATGGGTAAGGGTCTGGATGGATATGATACCTGCCGATTGATGAACAAAGCCCGCCCAGACATGCCTGTGATCCTGGTTACTGCAAATCAGGATGATGAATCCGTGAATCGAGGATTTGAGGCCGGGTCCAGCGACTACATAAAGAAACCGGTTTCCAAGCTGGAACTGCTGGCGCGAGTGAATAACATCATCACGCTGAAGCGCGCGGAACGAAACAACCTCTCGCTTATCAATACACTGAAAAAAGATCTCAATATCGCTGCCACCATTCAACGTGCGATGTTGCCAGAATGGGTGTATTTGGATAATGAATTGCTCTTTTCCTCTTACTATGAGCCCTGTGAAGCTGTAGGTGGCGATCTCTTTGAGCGCATCAAACTGAGCGAAACAAAGTACGTGGTTTATATAGGTGATATATCGGGTCATGGCGTACAAGCCGCTCTGCTGATGGCAGCCATAAAATCCACGATAAAGCTGATGATCGAAGCTTATCAAGAAGATAAAACCATGGCGGAACTCTTTACCAAGCTCAATGAACGGCTATACAATGAGCTTTTTATCGGGACAAACTATCTCACTCTATTGATGGGTGTTGTGGATCTGGAATTGCACGAATTCCGGTTTTTAAATGCCGGTCATCCGCCCCTAATCAGAGTGAACAAGAGCTCCGGCGATATCACTATAATGGACAAGAAAGGCTCATTACCTCTTGGCTGGATCCCATCCACCCGTTACGAAGACGAGGAGATTGATCATATCAGATTGAATCCTGATGATGTCTATTTGCTCATAACCGATGGTATATATGAGTGTACCAATGACGATAATCTCCAATTAGGTATGGATGGTCTGAAGAAGATACTTCAGAATGACATTGAAACAGACACCTGTATCACCCTACCCTTCAAGATCATAGATTATCTGGATACTCATGGCTTCGAGACTTCCACTGACGATTTTACTCTGTTCTCCTTTCAAGCATTACGCTATGCAAATCCAGAAGATCAATTGCGCCAAATGGTAAAGCACTATCACATCGTGCTGCGTTCAGCCCTCAAAGAAGTAGGCAAAACAGCCCAGGAATGCGAACGTCAGGTACTGCAATGGACACATGATCCTCATCTGGCCGCAAAAGTGGAACTGATCGTGGACGAGTTTTTGAACAACATCATCGGCTACGGCTATAACTATCAGGAAGATTCTGAGATTGTAATCGAGTTTCGCTTTTCTCACGATAAACTAAGTATTCGCTTTTGGGATAAAGGTATAGAATGGGTGCCGGAAAACCTCTGCTACAGCATCAGAGAACCATACGATTTTGATACCGATACTAACAACTGTAGTGGGCGGGGAGTGAATATCATCATGTCCATGAGCAATCAGTTTCAGCGCACACGATTTGGGTACTTGAACGAGACCAAGGTGGATATCAATCTATGATCAGCATCATTCTGAGGATCAAAAACGAGATGCCATGGTTGAAGTACACGCTGAAGATGCTGGCAGTACAGGACAGACAGGATTTTGAGCTGATATGCGTAGATTCCGGATCCACAGACGGAGGATGGGAACTGCTGCAGGCAAAAGCTCCAGACCTGCTATACCGTATTGCGTCTGAGGATTACATCCCCGGAAAAGTGCTCAATGATGCCATCAGCCACGCGAAAGGCGAGTACGTCGTATTTAACAACGCCGATTGCATCCCCCTGGATTCTCACTGGCTTTCCAATCTAATTCGCCCATTGGAAAAGGATGCCGAGTTAGTGGCGGTGTTTGCTAACCAGATAGCCCGAAGAGATGCCGATCTCCTGGTCCGCAAGGACTATGAAAGAGCCTTTGGTGATGGCAGAATATCCGCAAAGTGGCGGCACTTCTTTTCATTGGCCAGCAGTGCCGTTCGCCGGGAAACTATCCTGAAGCATCCTTTTAATCCCGATCTGCAGTATTCTGAGGATGTGGAATGGTCATGGCGCATGAAGCAACTGGGTCATCGCATCGTTTACGTTCCCGATGCCAGAGTGCAACACTCGCATAATTACACGCTCAAAGACATCAGAAAACGCTACCGGGGTGAAGGTAAAGCCGAAGCATACATTTACCGCGACCTATACCAGAGTAATACCATGGACACGTCCTTTGTCCGCACAGTGCTGGTAGCAGCCTTGATGGAATTTGCCAGAGACACTCTCTATCTGATCAAGCATGGAAGGCCTGATCTGATCCCCCAAGCCAAGATCTACCGCTTTGCTCAACGCTTCTATGCTTTTCAAGGCAGGAAGGAAGGAATGGAGGGGTATTCCCGGACAAAACTAGCTGTCAGTTGTCTCGCCTTTGATGATGGTAAAAGTGGGATCTCGGATTATACCGTGAATGTAGTGAAGGAACTCGTCAAGCATGAGCCTCTTACCCTGATCATACATCCCTCAGATAGGGACATCTTCCCCATCGTGCAAGATAATCTCAGCTATTATCTGGTACCGGAATACCTGAAACGACCTATACTCTCGATGCTTTGGCATCTCTACTGCTTGCCACGTCTGATAAAAAAAAATGGTTGGGAAAAGATCTTTCTCCCCGCGGCAAACCGACGCCTGCTCTGCCGTTATCAGATACCGGCTGCGCTTACTTTTCACGATCTATCGCAGTTTCACATCCCGGGTAAGTACGATTTTTTAAGAATGCTGTACATCAAACATGTGGTGCCATACTATCTGAAGAAAGCTCCATCCGTATTTGCCATCTCTGAAAGTACCAAAAATGATTTGATTCGCTATTATGGAATGAAACCGGAACTTGTAACAGTGAATTATAATGGCTTCAATCCAGAAAAGCTGAACGGGGACATGACCCTGGAACAACTGCAGGAACGATTTGGGATCCTGAAGAAATACATGCTTTACATCGCCCGGGTGGAGCATCCCGGCAAGAACCATCTCAATCTGTTGAAGGCATATGAACAGCTTCCGGAAGAGATCAAAAACGAGTACGAGCTTGTCTGCGCAGGCAGCAAATGGAGTAATTCCGAGGCTGTCATTTCGTATCACTCAGGGATGAAGGATAGAGCCAATATCCACTTTCCCGGCTTTGTTAGTGGCAATGATATGGCTGCCTTATACAAAAACGCGAGCCTATATGTGTTCCCTTCTCTCTATGAAGGCTTTGGGTTACCGCTCTTGGAAGCATTTGCCACAGGTGTGCCAGTGGTTTGTTCTGATCGATCATCTCTGCCCGAGATCGGAGCTGATGCGGTGCGTTGCTTCAATCCCGACGATCCTGTGGATATCGCGAGTACCATCCAAGGCGTGTTAAGCGATCCGCCTTTGATGATCCAGATGATTTACCTGGGAAAAGAACGCTTGAAGGATTTTAGCTGGGAAAAGCATACAACGATGATAGTCGAAAGCCTCTCAAATCAGCGCTGATAGAGGCAAAAACGTAAGGGGTATTTCCCGTCTCTACTGAGGCTACTCGTGCAGCTTAGAAGTTGGTATTGGGACAGGTCAATCTCCGGGAAACGCGTGTCGCCATGTATATCCAGATCGATATGCGTGATGTATAATTGCCTGGCATAAGGTAGCGCTTGCGCGAACACATATGCTCCTCCGATTATAAAAGCTTCCGGATAGTCGGCTATGGCAGCCTTAAAATCCCGGTACACTACTGCATCCAAAGGACTGAACTCTGTATCTCGGCTTAGAACAATGTTCTTTCTGCCTTCCAGAGCTTTGCCGATCGAAAAATAGGTGTTTCTACCCATTATGACACTGTGGCCCATCGTGGTTTGGCGGAAATGAGCCAGATCTTCCGGAATGTGCCAGGGCATGCGATTATCCTGACCGATCACCCTGTCATTTGCCATAGCCACAATGATCTTGAGCACTAGAACCTGCCTACTTTAAAGAAATGATCGATCTGCGGTATCCCAGCCCGCTTTGCTTCGTCCAATGTGCCATTGAACAGCATCTTGCCTGCATCCAGAAAAATGATCTTATCGGCAATGCGATGGATCGAAGCCAGCTCATGGGTCACGATCACGATTGTCATGGAAAGTTGCTTCTTCAAATCCAGGATCAATTCATCAAGAGCAGCGGAAGTGATGGGATCCAAACCCGCTGAGGGCTCATCACAAAAGAGGAGCATGGGATCAAGTGCCATAGCTCTCGCAAGAGCCGCGCGTTTTTTCATGCCTCCCGAAAGCTCGGAAGGGAACTTGTAGATCGCCTCGGATAAACCCACTAGGTGGAGCTTTACCCGAATGATCCGATCGATGATGTGACGGGGTAATTTGGTATGTAACTCTAGGGGGATGGAGACGTTGTCGTACACTGAAATCGAATTTAACAAAGCGCCATTCTGAAAGAGCATGCCGATCTGCTGCAATACTTGGTTATACTCTTTCTCTTCCATGCTTAGAATCTCTTGCCCGCAAAACTTCACGCTGCCAGAATGCGGTTCATAGAGGCGCAGCATGTTCTTTAGCAACGTAGTTTTTCCACATCCGCTACCGCCTAAAATCACGGTAATCTCTCCCGAGTAGATATCTACATTAATACCGTCCAGTACGGTTCTATCCCCATACTTGGCGATCAGGTCCCGGATCTCGATAATGGCTTCTCGTTTCATAAGTATAAAAGACTGAAGATGGCATCAAAGATGATGACGGCAAAGATGGAAGCTACAACCGCCTGAGTAGTGGCTCTGCCAACTCCCTCTGCCCCGCCTTTGACCTGGAAACCGTAATGCGAGCCGATAATGACTATGACCCATGCGAACCATACGCTTTTGCCAAAGCTAATGATCACATCCTTGAGAGTAAGGATGTCGATGCTGCGAGAGTAAAACACCTCCGGTGAAAGCCCAAGATACCCCAAAGCGATGATGGCGCCGCCGATCATCCCGACTATTATGGAAAAGACGATCAGGATGGGCATAACTACTGTGATAGCATGAAACTTAGGCACCACTACATAACGAATTGGATTCAGTGCCATCATGCGCAAAGCGTCTAATTCTTCGGTCACCTGCATAGTGGCTATTTCAGAAGCTATTGCGCTACCGCTACGTCCAGCCACAATGATGGCTGTGATGAGAGGGGCAAGTTCACGTACAATAGAAACAGCCATCATATCCGCGATAAACACATTCGCGCCAAAATCACGCAGTAAAACTCCTGATTGTAAGGCGATGATGAAGCCGATGATGAAGGATAGCAGCGCAACTATTGGCAGGGCATCAAAACCAAGGTTCAAGGCTTGCTGAATGAATGACCCCTTACGTTGCTTGCTCCTGTTTACCAAGCCCACCGCGCTGAAATAAAACACTTCGGAGGCCAGAGTCAACATTTCGGTCAATTGCTGCCAGCCGGTGATCGCAATATCACCAAGCTTTTCGAAGAAGCCCATTTCACGGGTTCTGGCAACCACGTTTAACTTGAGAGTGCTAAAGGTATTTATCACTGCCTGTACTTCAGGTGAAGCATGGCGAAATAGTAGGATGTTGGCCTTGGCTTCTAACTGAGTATAAAGACCATCAAGGAGCGCCACTCCCGCGCTGTCGATAGTGGCTATACCAGCCAGGTCGACCGTGTTTACGTGCGTGCTCTTCAGGGCTTTGCTCAATTCTACTTCGATATCGGGTACACTGTATTTGTCGAGATCTCCTTCCAAATACAGAGTGCTGTCACTTACCTTGATCATATCAATAGAAGAGGCTCAACCTCAAAGTGCTGCTGTAGTCATAAATTAGCCATTTCTTCACTGCTTCATCATAGGAAAGGTTTAGCTCCACGTCCATGCTGATGTTGCGATAAATGCGGAAGTTAATCGTATTCTCATTCTCAAAGCGAGGTTTGGTATTCATATTATCAAAGGGAAAGAGTGCTTCAAAGATGGAGTTTACCGAGAGAAAATTCAAGATGTTCCCCGCGGAGAAGATCATGATGCTTTCCAAGCCCTTGCTGTGCTTATCCGGATTCTCCTGGTACACCTCATAGGGAATTCCCTCTTCATTGATACTGCTAATGCCCGTGTAAGACCTGCGGTTCAGATCCTGCTGCCAACCGTATCCACCACGTAAAGTAAGGGCTGTGGTGGGAGAAAGCGCAAATCGATACGTGATCCCTGCTCCTTCCTTTAGTCGCATCGGATAAAGTGCTATCTTAGTCCGGAGTTTATCTACATCCAACGCTCGATCAACTTCCTCTCCCTCGCTACTGAGCAAGATGTAGTTCTTGTTCTCGGTAAAATAGGCATACTCGTCCATGAAGTGAGTGGACATATCAGCTCTACTATATAGTGCGAATTTACCCAATATCTTGCGATCACGCTTCCAAGGATACAGCATTAGTGTGTTCTTCAGGTTGTAGTTATCACGATCAAAACGCAGGTCGATATCTTTGCTGAAGCTTGATCTCAGGTCATAAATGCTACGCATATTGTAATGAAATGCGCCAAAGTCTTGCTCAATGGTATTATCAAACTTACTGGCCAAAGAGATGTTATAAGTGGGATCCTTCTCATCCACCTCATTGTTTGATAGTACATTCAGGTTTATATGCACCGCTCCCTTGTGAAATCTGCTGGAATCAAAGCCAAAGTCATCCGACAGGACGCCCGCGCCAATCATCAGGTTGCCACCGCTGAGGTCTGTGTTTACGATCACGGTCATCACCTGAGAATCCCCTTCATTCAGTGTGATTGTGGCAAAATCGCGCAAATCGCTCCAGCTATTGCCCCCCAGAGTAAGCATGTACTTACCGGAAGGTAGTATCCAGATCCGGTCATCAATGCCATGATCATCATCACCCAGGCTCACATCCTGACCGATGTTTTGATACCCGCTTTCCTCCTCGTTCTGCAGCCAGAGGCGGTAGAGTTGGCGAACCCGGTTTTGAGAGCTATCCATCACCCTTACTCTCAGTTCGCTCCAGCTTCGTACCACCACGGTGCGTCTGCGGGGATGCACTTCCACTACCTGGATAATATCCTCGTTGTGCCCAGTGATCACTCTGTATCTGCCTGGCAGCAGGATCATAGGGTCGTTGAACCCACCGATATCCTCGCTGATCTTGGTGTTGAGGCTATCCAGGCGTTCCACTCTGTAGGTGGGGGCATCGGTGGTATTGTACTTTGTCCGCAATACCAATTCACCATACACTAGATGAGATTCCATGTCGGCTATCTCTTCAAAATAGAAACGTTCCGGAGCGCTCAAGTTATCAAGGTATTGGGGACGTTGCTGCCGCATGGTTCTGCCTGAGAAATGCGATATACACCGAGCTGCGAAGAGATTCGTCTCTTCCATGATCATATCGTTATATGTCTGGACCAGATACACATAGCTATCGTCATCCAGATCCTGGTATTGATCATTGCGGTGGATCAGAAGTACTTTGTCATAGGTGCTGTCGCGAAGTACAAACTCCATTCTCAGATATGCTCTGGGATTCTCCCCATTCACTTTTTCGAGGTTCAAGATACTGGTTTCGAGGTAGTAATGCGGATCGGTGTCACCAATGGTTCTGGTGACATTGCCAAAGATATTGTAAGCGGAAAGCCTGCGACTGATGATGTTTGGTACCGCGTCAGTCAGGCGGTTTGCCCACAATTCATTATTTACAAACTTCACTCTGCTAAAGTTTTCTTTCTCTACAAGCTGATTGCGGTTGTAGGTTCGATTGATGTTTGTATTTTGAACCTGGAGCACTTTCCCGTTGTTTACATTTAGCCTCAGTTCATCCCGTTCGGTTGCCGGTTGATAATCTAATACATAATAATTCGTTTCAAGTCTCTTGCCCCCAAAAGCACATGCTGAGAGCAGTAGTACAGTTAGGGACAACAGGATCAAACTTGTCTTATTCATTGCATGCTTCATTAGTTACCTCGCAACATAATTGCTGGATTATCAGCTATTTGGCGTGAGAAGTCATTTAGATTGCTGCTGGCATCCCGCAGGTTTTCCATGGTCTCCTGGATGTTGTCCTGATTTTTAATCAGGGTGCGGCTAACGTTGTTAACCATTGATCCTGTTCTTTGAATGGTGGTGCTCAGATCATTGATCATTTTTTTGAAATCAGCTTCCGCCAATTGACCGGACAGTTTGCCAATATTACTGGTTAGCATGGCAAACTCATCGGAATTGATCAGTTTGTTGATCCCCGTCAAAGATTCGTTGATATTCTTGCTGATCTCAGCGATATGACCGGAGGATTCCACCAGTAGAGAATCTCCATGCACGCCAATCTTATTCAGGTGAAAGCGCGCGTCACTAACCAGCATGGTACTTTCTTTGGTCAAAGCATTCAGGCTTAGGTTTAGATTCAAGGCCAAACTGTCCAGAGATCTCACAGTGGATTGACTGATCAGATCCAGATTTCCGGTCAGGTTATCGGTAAGTTTTTCCAGGTTCCTGCTAAAGTCTTCCGTTACACCAGCGGTGTTCTCAGCGATCTTATTCAGTGATGCCAGAGTTCCTCCCAGATTAGCCCTGGTATCGGCGAGCAGGAGGCTTGTTTCAGAGAGGATGCGGGCGATGTTCTCCTGATTCTCCAGGTTTGTCATTTCCCCTAGATTTGCTGCGATAATATCGATCTTTTCAGCGATAGATAGGGCGCGGTCGGAGATATCGTCCAGCATGGTAGATCCTGCCTTGATGTAGCTACCCGGTTCCAGGTTTCTGGCTTCATTGGTGCCGCCCTTGATTTCCACGGCTTTCAAGCCTGTGATTCCCACCAGACTAAGCACTGCTTCTGTATTCTCCTTGATGGGAGTACCCGGTTCCACGTTGATCGTGATGATCACCTTGCTTACATCTTTTGGATCAATCTTGATGGCTTCCACCTGTCCCACTTTGATTCCCTGGTAATTAACTGTTCCACCCACTTGTAAACCGCTAACGGGGTAGTTTTGCAGCATGATGTAATAGGTATCCCATTTTTGCGTAAGCCTGTTTCCCGCCACAGCTGCAGCAAACAGTATCACCAGCAGACTACCGATGGCTAGAAACACGCCCAGGCGGATTCTGGTAGCTTTAGAAACCATAAAAAACTCCCTTAGTCATAAGATACCTGCCCAGCCAGCAAGCGGTTACTGATCTTCACTGGCGTTGTTGCCTTAATATGTACGCGACCATCACAGACCACTCCCTCACCAAAGCTCACATCGCCATCAATATGCAGTTCTTTGCATCCCGAGAGGGAAGGCACACCTTCCCTGAAACGAGCTCTGAGCTTATCGATGCTATCATAATACCGGCTATCCAGTTCGATCAATGGACTTGCAGGTAGACCGAGTTTCAGCTTTATCTGATATTGATCGTTCAGCTCATAAGCATCACTCCAAATGGCCAGCAGATCGTTGGTTTTCTTCACAGGAGCGAAGCGTGTACGCGGCACCACCAGGGCTTTCGCCCCGTTAAAGCTGCTGATGGCTGCGCCCATTGCGGTTTCCAATTGATAAATTGGTGTAGCATCCACAGTTTTGGGATTTACGATCAAGGGAAGGATCATGAGGTTGTCATGAGTAATCAGATGCCATTCCAATGCCTTTAGATCGATCCAGATGTTATTGGTGTTAAAGTAGCTGAACTTTGCGATATCTTGAAATTCCTCCAGTTCATCTGCCGGGCATTGGGCGATTTCTCTGAGCAGCAGTTGCCCGCTGTCATCCATTGCCAGATGTCCTCCTTTCTTGTCCATACCGCTCCGTGTGCACACTTCCATGAGAAATGGTATATCATTCTTTTCCATATACGCCGCGATGGCGGTATCCACTGTAGCCCCCAGATTGTCCGAGTTTGAGACAAAGGCGTATCGATATCCCTTGGCGATCAGCTTTTCCAGGATTCCGGATGCTGATATAGCAGTATACAGATCACCATGCCCTGGGGGATTCCAGCGTTGATCTTTATCCTTGTGTTCAAAGGGTATTAGCCCATCCTGTGTGATGCGTGGAAACTTGTTTTGCACAAAGCTAAGCGGCAAATCCTGACCAAACAGATCAGGGTATTTTTCAAGATACTTCAAGGTATCCTCTTCGGTGGCGAAGCTATTCATAAAGAGGAGTTGAACTGGATATCCGCTTTCTGATCTCATCGTAAGCACTTGCCGGGTGATGATATCCAGGAAACTCATGTTCCCCTTGACCGGCAATAGTGATTTGGCTTTGGAGAGCCCCATACCGGTGCCCAATCCGCCATTTAGCTTGATCATCACAATGCTTTTCAGGAGGTCATTGCGACCCATTCCGGACACGTCATCATACTGCACCAATTGCTCACTTCCGGGAGCTTTGACGCCGGATATCAATCCTGTATTCCCTGACTTTAGATGCTCATAATAGGAGGAAAATGTACGGATTACTGCATCCGACAAGCCCTCTGCTTTCATCATCTTCACAAATTGGTTCAGCATTACGCAATTTCCTTATTCATCAGATTAATGAATCCAGATATTCCTCATCGCTTAGCTGAGGAATGGTGATAGCTCCTTCACTGCTGTGTTCTTCGTTCCATCTCTGCGATGTTTCTATGGCTCCGCGATTGCGAGCCCAGTTTCTCCTGGCTACCCCGCCCATCACATCCCACGACAAGGCTTTTCGGATCACTTCATCCATCCGTGAGCTTCCATCCAACACGATACCATTTCCGCCATTGATACTGCGGCCGATCCCCACACCCCCGCCATTGGACAATACTACCAGACTCATCCCTCTAGCCACGTTGCCCGCAAAGCAATGCGTAGCCATATCTGCCATCAAGTTTGATCCATCGTAAATATTGGCGGTTTCACGGAAAGGAGAATCTGTGCCAGACACATCGTGATGATCTCTTCCCAGCATGACAGGACCGATCTCACCCTTGCGGATCAT
>JAGOKK010000035.1 GCA_017994635.1 Candidatus Cloacimonadota bacterium
GGGCAAACTCGCGCGCATGCCGGCTCACACGCTTTGGCGATGGCCAAGACCATGAAATATTGGTCTTACCCGAATCAGGGCCTGGGTAGCGTAAACTATGTCGACGATGATTTTGGAGCGATAGCTGTATCCTTTACTCCGGAGATCAATTGGGGCGGCATGAGCAACACCCTGGTGTTTCAAACCACTCAGCGCTTCATCTATACCTGCGGAGCGGCAGCCCTCACGAATTATGAGTATGAGTATTCCACTTCCTCTTTGACCAATGTACGCAATGCCCTGATCAACAACTTCCGTTACGACGATTCCATGCAGATCTTGCAGCGTTCGGCCTTTTCTAACTTTGAATGGAAGGATTTGATCCGCATGGAATTGGATAACCTTCGGGTGGTGATCTATACAGCCACACTGACAAGTGGCAGAGAAATCGCCTTCATCGTGGATGCATACAACGATGATGGGCTCTTTCACATCAATTTCAGCGACGTAAACAACCAGGAAATGTGGGTGGAACTGAATGATCTGACCGTGATGGGGGAAACGATAGCCATCTCAGGACAGCAAATGCTGACCGGCATCCAGCCCAGTTTGGGGCCCGATACCATCAGTGAAAACTTTGAATCCGGCTTTGGACACCACAATTGGCAGTTCAGCGGCAACAGCCAGTGGACCATCTCCAGCGAGTCCTTTTACTACGGTTCGCACAGCGCCAAATCCGGCAATATCGACCACAATCAGAGCTCCTCGCTCTATCTGGTGATAGACGTCTTTGAGGACGACTCCATCAGTTTCTACAAGCGCGTATCCTGCGAGGCAGAAGCCAATAATCTCTATGATCATCTGGCGTTCTTTATCGATGGAGTGGAAGTGGAGCGCTGGAGCGGAGATGGGACATGGGAGTCTCATACTTATCCGGTCACTGCGGGATTGCATGAGTTTCGCTGGACCTACTTCAAAGATGGCGCCAGCGTATATTTCAGTGATTGCGCCTGGGTGGATGCCATTACTTTGCCGGAAGGAACCACGCCGCTGAATGCGCCGCTGAACCTTCAGGCGCAGGTGGTGGACGCCAACGACGTCAGCCTTCATTGGTCTGCCCCGCAACCCGCAAATCCCGGCCTTACCGGCTACCGCATCTTTCGTAATGAGGCCGAGATCGCTCAGTTGCTAAACCCCAGTCTGGTAACCTTTACCGATGCCAATCTGCCCAATGGAGATTATACATATTACCTCAAGGCGCTGTATTCGGCGGGAGCATCAAACCCCGGCAACAGCGTGGAAGTGAACGTGCAGGTGCCTTACCCACCGCAAAACCTGATAGCAAGCGTAATCGGACTGGACAGTGTGGAACTGAATTGGCAGGTTCCGCCCATTATCCTCAATCGCTCGCTGATGGGCTATTACGTTTACCGAAATGGAACCGTGGTGGCACAGATTGAGAATCCCGGAGCCACCACATATCTGGATTCGGATTTGGCCGAAGGGGCTTATTATTACCACGTTTCTGCCCTCTACAATGTGGGAGAATCGCCCCTCAGCAATGGCGCGATGGCGGCCCTGGGAGTGCCGGAGCCCCCATCGGGTTTGCAGGCAGTGGTTTCAGGCAACAGCGTAAGCCTGAGCTGGAACCAGGTGCAGGTACCGCAGGCGCTGACCGGCTTTAAAGTATTACGCAACGGTGCAGTGATCGCACAGATCGATGATACGCAGCAGCTTTCTTACCTGGATCAGGGACTGCGAAATGGTAACTATAGCTACGCTGTCCGCGCGCTTTATGGCGATACAGAATCTGCCAGTTCCGCCGCCGTAAACGTCAGCATCGAACTGATA
Organism: Candidatus Cloacimonadota bacterium; assembly: GCA_017994635.1. Taxonomy (GTDB): domain Bacteria; phylum Cloacimonadota; class Cloacimonadia; order Cloacimonadales; family Cloacimonadaceae; genus UBA5456. The sequence goes on from JAGOKK010000035.1 coordinate 1,831, forward strand.
TACGCACCCGTAAACCTCAGCACGGAAGTGATCGGCAACGATGTGCACCTTGTGTGGGAGATGCCGGATATGGTGCGGGCGCTGAGTCACTACTTTGTCTATCGGAATGGCAATCTGATCGCCGGAGTCTTCAACCCATCGGCTACCCAGTATAGCGATTATGATCTGCCCAATGGCATCTATGAATACCGCATCTCAGCCTGGTATTCCGGGGTGGAATCGCCCCGATCGGAGCCAGCTCAGGCCGAAGTGGAGATTCTGTATCCCCCGCGTAATCTGAGTGCAGCAGAAGTGCAGCCCGGGATCGTCCTGCTGGCATGGCAACATCCTGTCACCTATGCCGCAAGGGCATATCTGGGCACGCGGCTCTTTGTAAACGGCAATCAATACGGCGACATTATCCCCGCCACTGTGAACAGCCTGCAGATATACCTCGCGGGAGGTGAATACAGCTTTGCCCTCAAAGCTGTGTACGGCTCCGGAGAATCGAGCCCCATCACCTGCAGCCTGACCGTTATTGGCTGGATGGAACCAGTGTCTGAGATCCTGTACAACATCGCGGATGACGACGTAATCCTATCCTGGAACCCAGTGCAGGAACCCAGTGCGCTATATTTGATCCACCGCGATGGCGTTCTGATCGGGCAAACAACCAATAGTACTTATACAGACGCCAATCTCAGTAACGGCAGCTATCAGTATCACATCATCGTGCAGCATCCCAACGGGGTTTCCGATCCGTCCCCGGTGCTGAACGTAGTACTGGAAGTGCTCTATCCACCCACAGACATGCAAGCTACAGTAGCAGATAACGACGTGAACCTTGTATGGACTGCCCCCGCCTCATCCGGAGGCCTGAACCGCAGTTTATTGGGCTACCGCATCTGGCGCAATGATGCCATACTTACTCCAAATCCGATCAGCGGAACCAGCTATCTGGACAGCGATCTGATCAATGGCAGCTATAGCTATCAGGTAGCAGCGGTGTACAGCTCCGGCATTTCCGCTCCATGTGAAGCCCCGCAGGCCACGATCGCAGTACAATACTCCCCACACACCCTCACTGCCGCAACTCTGGGGGGAGTGATCACTCTCTCCTGGGCGATGGATCTACCTTTGCAGCCCGATTTTATTGGGTACCGCGTGTATAAGGACGGCAACTTTTTGGGGCAGACAAACTCCGCCACCTACGAAGACTGGGGACTGGCTCCTGGTACTTATCAGTACTACGTGACGGCTGTTTACGCGAACGGAGAATCCATGCCCACAGAACCACTAAACGTGGTCTTGGACTACACTTTTATCCCTACCATTGTTACGGCCAGTGTAACTGGCAGCTCGGTAAGCCTGCACTGGGCCTATGTAACACCGCTGCCGGGTATCGTGATCTCGGGCTACGAATTGTGGCGCAATGACCAGCTGCTGACTACTCAGAATGAAAATAATTACTTCGACGAAAACCTGGATAACGGCAACTATCAGTACTATGTGAAAGTGGTGTATGTACACGGCACTTCAGTAGCCTCGAACCTGCTAAATGTTACCATCGAAGTAGCTTACCCCCCGCGGGAGCTGAGCGGCACTGTATCTGGCAATGAAGCTACCTTAAGCTGGCTGCATCCGGTCACCGGTCCCCGGGAATTGCTCAGTTATCTTGTCTACCGCAATGATCAGCAGATCGCCAGCATTGGCGAAACCACCTATCACGATATCGGTCTGGCCAATGGCAGCCATACATACTATGTCAGAGCTCAATATACCAGCGGTGTCTCACCGTCTTCCAATACTATCACGCTGGATGTGGAGATACCCTATCCCCCGCAGAATTTACAGGCTTCAGTGTTTGCAGATACTGTAAATCTCATTTGGGATACCCCATCTACCGCTCCCCGGGCACTACTCAGCTATTCCATCTACCGGAATGGCCAGATGATCGGGCAAACCACCAGCCAGAGTTACAGCGATGGCAACCTTGCCAATGGCAGCTATGACTATTACGTTACAGCGATTTATGATAGCGGCGAATCTGTGCCGGGCAATACGGTAACAGCATTTGTGGAGGTTCCCTATCCTGTCACTCTGCTCAGTGCGACCGTGAATGAAGACAACGTACTGCTCAGCTGGAATACCCCCTCCAGTTTTCCCTTGCGTTCCTTTTTGGGATACTTCATCTATCGTAATGGCATCCTGCATCAGAGCATCAGCAATCCCGCCCTTACGCAGTGGTTAGATGCCGGACTTCCAAATGGCAGTTACAGCTATTACCTGATTGCCCGTTATGATGCAGGATTGTCGGTGCCTTCGAACACGGTGGGCGTGGTCGTAAACGTGATGCCCGATCTCTTCCCGCCGGAAAACCTGGTTCTGAGCCTGGTGGGCGAACGCTCCGCTCACCTCAGTTGGAGTGCTCCTGATGGCAATCCCCAATTCTACCGGATTTATCGCAACGATGTGGAACTCAGAACCACCACTGCCACCAGCTATTTGGACGAAAACCTGGATAATGGCACCTATGATTATCATGTAAAAGCCCAGTACCCGGAAGGGCTATCTTCCGCCAGCAATACCGCCACTCTAAACCTGATGGTAGCCTATCCGCCTCAGAGCTTTGGCGGTAGCATCAGCAGCGGCAACAGCGTTACGCTTTCCTGGTCCGCTCCTGACCAGGGGGAAATCGGATATATCCTCAGGCGCAACGGAGCGCAGCTTGCCATCATCAACGATCCCCAGATCCTCACATATATAGACGGAAACCTGGCTAATGGCAGCTACAGCTATCAGATCGCCGCTATCTATCCTGATCTGATCTCAGAATTTACCGATATCTTCGCCATCAGCATCGAGATCATCTATCCGCCCCGCGATTTCAGCTTGGCAGTTCAGGGCGATTTCGTCGATCTGACCTGGAATACCCCTCTCGACAGCGGTGGACTTGTAGCTTATCGTCTATATCGCAATGGCAGTTTGTTGAGTGAAGGCACAACCCTCAGTCACCACGATCCCGATCTGCCCAATGGCAACTATGAGTATCAGCTCAGCACTCTATATAGCTTTGGCGAAAGCGCATTATCAGAAGCTCTTCCCGCCAGTGTGCAGATTGCCTATCCTGCTACAAACCTGCAGGCTTCCTTGCAGGATGACGATATCCTGCTCTCCTGGGATCCCGTCTCTGATGCTGGATTCTTCAGCCATTACAAGCTCTTCCGCGATGGCGAGCAGATTGCATCCACCGCCTCTACTACATTCAGCGACAACGATCTGCCCAATGGCAGCTACAGCTACCATGTGATAGCTTCTTATAGCTTTGGCGATGCTGAAGCTACCGACAGCGTAACGATGTATCTGGAATTGCTCTATCCGCCCACGGGACTTTCCTGTCAGGTGCAGAATACCGATGTAACGCTATCCTGGACTCCTCCGGTGAATCAAGGCGGTCTGCGCAGCTTGCTAGGGTACCAGATTAATCGCAATAACCAGAATTATGCCACCACCACTGAGCCGGCATTACTGGATGCCGATCTGGACAACGGCACATACAGTTATCAGGTTTTTGCCCAATACGATAGCGGCCTTTCATCCGGCAGCAGTCTCGTTTCGGTAGACATCCTTTTTCCATACAGCCCCAGCGGCTTCAGCATTCTGATGCAGGATTCGCAGAGTGTGCGGCTGGATTGGACTCCCCCTGTGCAGGGAGAAACCGCCTTCAGCATCTGGCGCAATGAGCAACAGATCGCGTTTCTTACTGATGCCACCATTAATTCCTATCTTGATACCGATCTACCCAACGGCAATCACACTTATCACATTATCGCCCATTATGGCGATATAGCCTCTGCCCCTACTGAGGATCTGATGATGCAAATCCTCAACGCCTATCCCCCGCAAAATCTCAACTGCGGCATTGTGGGCTCTGATGTAAACTTGCAATGGTCAGCTCCAGACGACACTTGGGGCCTGGCAGAATACATAGTGTATCAGAATAGTGAGGAACTCGTCCGCACGAGCCAGACATCCTTCCTGATCAGCACTGTACCAAACGGCGAGTACAGCTACATTATTAAGACTCGTTATGGCAGCATTATCTCCGAACCCTCAAACGAATGTAGCCTGACAGTGCATATTGCGCATCCTGTCACTAACTTCAATGCTACTCTCTCCAACAACGTTGCCCTTTTGTCCTGGATCCAACCATGGGACTTGGGCGGATTTGAGTACATCAAGGTTTTCCGCGATGGTTTACTTATCGGCCAGTCCGCATATATGGTGTACATGGACTCTTTAAGCGCCAATGGCGATTACACTTACCAGGTCTGCGCGCATTACAGCTGGGCAGATTCTGAGATGAGCCCCAGCCACACACTGCATTTCGTGCAGTACCATATTCCCCAGAACTTCACGGCGCAATTGACTGGCAATGATGTATCTTTGAGCTGGATTGCCCCGGACGATACCACGTTCCTAAATGGTTATAGATTGTATCGAAACGAGGCTCTGCTGGTTCAGACCACTGAGACCAGCTATACGGATCATGACCTGCCCAATGGCATGTATACATATCAGCTGAAATCCCTCTACGACGATCAGGAATCCTATCCCATTTTCGCCGAGGTCAGCATTATCCTTCCTCAAAGCCCACAAAACGTAGTGGCTGAAGTAATCTATAGTAACTGCGTGCAAATCACCTGGGATTCCCTCTCTATGGTTTATGGATTTGAGAAATACGAGCTCTGGCGAAACGGCTCCATGATCTATGAAGGAAGCATCGACTCGTATACAGATGTAGTACCCAATGGACTGTATCATTACAGCGTAATTGCGGTGTATCAGGATTCTGTCTCCGAACCTTCCGAGGAAGCATCCCTCAGCGTCATCTTGCCCCAACCTTTACTGGAAACCAGCTACACGATTGATACCAATAACGTTACCTTCCATTGGCAAGCCCCGGATGATACCTATGGATTTACCTGTGTGGAGATCTGGCGCGCGGGATCTCTGGTGGCAACAGTACTGCCCGAAGCAGGCAATAGCTACAGCGATGTCAATGTGGGAAATGGTCACTATTGGTATGAACTGCGTTCGGTATATGGAGATCATGGTTACAGCCCCACAGAGCTTGAAGTGATGATTGTGGTACCCTATAGTCCCGACAATTTCCAGGGAGAAGTAAATGGACACATCATCACGCTGTTATGGGATCCCCCTGCCGACACGTACTATCTGGAAGGATACAGGCTTATTCAGGGCATCCAAGTGACCAATCTGAGCCGCGAAGCAGTTTCATACAACGCTGAAGCTCTACCCAATGGATCTTACGAGTACAGCCTGCAAAGTGTCTATGAGGGCAATCATCTTTCTGGGATGCAAACCATCAGGCTAAACATCAGCCAGGTCTATCCCGTTTCGAGTGTTACAGCCAGCCGCCTGGAAGATGGCTTCAGGATAGATTGGGAAGCTCCACAATGCCTGTTTGCGCCCTCCAGATACGAGATCCATCTCTTGCCTGAGGGACCGAACACTCCCGCCGACGAGTGGATCCTGCTGGAATCTGATTGTCAGGAGCTGTTCTACCTCGACACCGAGCATGGCGGCCTCGACCACGGCAATTTCGTATGGGCAGTTACTGCCAAATGGGGTAATGACGCGAACGGAATCCCGGTAACTTCAAACGCAGTGTATGTGGAAGAAATTCCAGAATACACCTGGCTGATTGGGAATTACCCAAATCCCTTCAATCCCCATACCAGCATCCGTTTCTGGCTAAAGGAAGATAGCTCTGTAAGCCTGATGGTGTACAACGCCCGCGGTCAGAAAGTACGCACTCTGATAAACGAAAGCATGAGAGCGGGAATCCATGATGTCCAGTTTAACGGCAAAGACGATGCCGGCAGGGACCTGGGTTCAGGCGTCTATTTCAGTTTGCTGAAAAGCGGCCCTTATCACCGGATACGCAAGATGATCCTCAGCAAGTAACAGGGGGGAAGCGAACAACAAATTGCGATTACTATACAACAAAAGCCCGGGTCAGATGATCCGGGCTTTTCAGATAGTGATGATTTCTATTTACTCTTGCCTTGATTGGCTACCGCTTGCGCAGCGGCTTCCACTTCTTTGGCATCCGCCAGATAGTAGCTCTTCTTTACTTTCAGTTCGGCATCAAACTCATAGACCAGGGGGATTCCAGTAGGAATGTTCAGCCCCACAATCTCGTCGTCTGAGATGTGATCCAGATTCTTCACGATGGCGCGCAGACTGTTACCGTGGGCTGCTATCACCATCTTTCTTCCCGCCACCAGGCGGGGAATGATCACTTCATTCCAAAAGGGCATGGTGCGGGCTACCGTGTCTTTCAGCGATTCACAGAGCGGGATTTGCGCTTCTTCGAGGTGGGCATAACGCGGATCCTTGCCTGGATAGCGTTCGTCGTCCTTGCTCAGTGCGGGCGGCGGCACATCGTAGCTTCTGCGCCAGATCAACACCTGTTCATCGCCGTATTTCTCGGCAGTTTCGGCCTTGTTCAAGCCCTGCAACGCGCCATAATGCCTTTCATTTAGCCGCCAGTCGTTGTGAATCGGAGTATGCATCAGATCCATCTCATCCAGAGCGAGCCAGAGAGTGCGGATGGCACGTTTGAGGGTAGAGGTGTAGGCCTCGTCAAAGCTGAAGCCCGCTGCCTTCAATCTGCGTCCGGCCTCGCGGGCCTCCATCATCCCCTTTTCGGAAAGATCAACGTCGGTCCAGCCAGTAAAGAGGTTTGCTTTATTCCACATGCTTTCGCCGTGGCGAATCAATACTATTTTGTACATATCTAGCTCCTGTTCAGCTCTCGCAGCCCTGATTGGTCTTGGTCTTATATGTTAAGACCCCTTTTTTTACTTCAATATAGCGTGCCAGGATATAAAAGAAATCCGAGAGCCGGTTTACGTATTTCATTAGAGTTTCAGGGACTCCCGCGTGCTCAGAGAGGGCAATCACACGGCGTTCCGCGCGACGGGCGATCGTGCGGCAGATATCCAGTTTGGCGCTGGCGAGACAGGATCCCGGGATTACAAAGCCTTTCAGATCCACCTTTGCTTCATAATCTCTGATCGTCTGCGTGATCTCGTCTACCTCGCTTTCGCAGACAGGCATTGGATACTCTTTGGAGGGCGTGGCCAATTGTCCCATCACTCGGTAAAGCTTGTTCTGAGTGGAAATGAGCAGATGGTAAACCTCCTCATCCTCCACATAGTGTTTTGCTTCACCGATGAAGGCGTCCAGTTCGTCCAAAGTACCGTAGCTATCCACGCGCAGATCGCTTTTCATCACCCTTTCTCCGCTGTACAGCGAAGTCTGTCCCTTGTCCCCGCCTTTGGTGGTGATGCTCACCTTTACCTCATGGCTATTACGGAGATCTCCACCAGTCCGTCTTTGGGTAAACGGGCTACCTGTATCGCTTCACGGGCCGGATAAGGCGCGCTGAAATTGCGGGCGTAGATCTCGTTGAGTTGGGCAAAATCGTTCATATCTTTCAGAAAGACAGTTACTTTCATCACGTGGGACATACCCATGCCGGCTGCATCGAGGATCGCTTTGATGTGTTGAAACACCAGATTTGCTTGAGCCTCAAAGCCTTCAGCCATGTTTCCAGTGGAAGGATCGATACCCAATTGACCGCTTACAAACAGAGTTTCGTTCCTCAGTGCGGCTTGGGAATAGGGCCCGATAGCTGCGGGCGCGTTGTGCGTCATAATGGATTTCATATATTCTCCTTATTCTCGTTTCAATGATTTTCTGGCCAGCAGAATCTCGTCGGTGATGCTATTCAAGCTCACGTAATCTTGATGTTCCCTGATCAAATTTCGCAGCAGGATCTTACCCTCCCGCACGTTTTCGTCGCGTATCACCAGCATCAGGTCGCAATCGCTTTTCAAGGCCAGTTTGGCGTCCTCATCGATGCTGTGCTGATCCGCGCTGAGTACTGTTTTGATGTTATTGGCATGCAATTCCTGAGCAATCTGCAGCATCATCATCTCCAGATCCTCGCTTTGCGAAGAGATGTAAACGCTGAAGACCTTGTCCTGCCCCGTAAAGAGCTCGCGATGATCCATGATCTCAAAGATCTTGTCGATATTCAGATAAAAGCCCACAGCCGGGATGTTTTTCCCCGTAATCATCTGTGAAAGATAGTCATAGCGTCCGCCACCACCAACCACCTGCTCCTGGCCCCGGGAGGCCAGCACGAGATCAAACACCGTCTCGTTATAATATGCGAAGTTTTTTAAGAGATTGGGCCGCACAGTGTATTGATGGGCAAGATTGGCCTGAACCTTCATCACTTTATGAAAGTTCTTCTTGCAGCGCGGACACAGGTAATCCAAAATCCTCGGTCCTGCCTCGATGATGTCACTGCAGCGCGGATCAGCGCATTTGGTATCGGCAAAAGGATTGGAGTACAGAGTTTTGAAACAATGCTGACAAAGCTCGTTTTCATGCTCATTCAGGTAAGCATTCATGTCCTTGATATAAGTCGCCCGGCAGCTAGTGCAGCCGTAGCTATTCAGCCTCAGACGAGCGTCCTTCAAACCCAGGCCCTGCAATATCTTCATGCCCAGACTAATGACCTCGTTCTCGCTCATCACACTGTCACTGCCCAGCAGTTCCACACCCAATTGGTGAAATTCCGAGGGGGTATTACCTTCCTGCTTGCGAAACATGGGGCCGAGGTAGTAAAAGCGGTGTACATCACTATCCTTGATGATCTTGGCGGTGTGATGCAAGACGCTGATCGTGCCTTCGGGACGCAGAGTAAGCAAACTGAGATCCCCATTGGGCTGCGAGAGATTTACTATCGCTTCGGTGGCGGATTCCGCCTCGTCTTCCTGCATCAAGGCGGTAATCCCATGATGGATCACCCGGTAATCCTGCAGCACAGATAGACGAATCTCCTGATAATCGTGCAGTGACAAGATATGGGCGATTCGCTGTTCCAATATCTTCCATTTCCACACCTTGTCCGGCATGAATTGATGGATTCCTATCGCACTATTCACCATTTGGCTCCCGTAGGTTTCTATTTTAGCTCTCATATACCATAATAAGCCGAAATCTGTCAAGCGCCACATACAATAGGGGAAGGGCTTTTCAGATACTTCCTCTGGCCTTATTGGTGCCGCACAAGCCATGAACATCTCAAACACATCCTGAGCGCGGCTTGGGATGTGTTTGGGTTGTGTTTGACATGCATGGGAGATTTCAGCCCGCAATCACATACTTCAAACCCAAGAGGGCCAGAGGGAAAGACAAAGTCATTTTGAGAGAGTTCAACGGCCTGAGTTATTTCACCACGAAGCTATGTTGTTTGCGATAAACCTTGCCGCTACCTTGCGATTCCCACAGCAGCAGATAAATACCGCGAGGAGCTACTTGGCCATTACCTGTTCTACCGTTCCACTCAAAGGATCCACGTGCTGGGACCAGGCTGTTATCCGCCAGTGTGCAGATTTTGCGGCCGGCAAGGTCGTAGATAAAGCAATTAACCCGGGAAGGATCGTCGGGAAGGCTGAAACTGACTGTCAGGCTTTCGGCCTTGCGCGGATCAATGGGACTGCCGATGAGTTTCAAACGCTGCTCCTGCGGAGGAAGAACGGTGTTATCATTGGCGACGCCGGGGCTGCTCCCATCGGGATTTGTAGATAAACGCCAAAGCGGATTCCCATCATTGTCCAGATACCGTTCCAGGGATCTCCCGCTAGTCACCTGCTCCGCGGTATAGCTCATGGTATCCAGCACCTGCACTTCATCGTCGGCCAGTAGGATCAGAGTGTCGCCGGTATTGTTCAAACTCGGCCATCCAGAGCTTTGTACCACTCTGTTTGCCGGCAACGAGGGGTATTCCGCCAGGAAATTCGCAGCATTGGCGCAGATGACGAAGTAACCCGGTAACGCGGGCAGGCTGAAACGTGCCTTGGCCCCGGAGGCATCCATCAATACGAAAGTGTTTTTGGCGCGGGGACGGGCTTCCTGCCAGAGTTCCAGCCATTCGGGTTTACCGCTCTCAGGAGCCGCAAACACCTCATTCAGGACGGGTAACTGCAGATCTACTGCTGCAGTATAAAGACTGGTGGAATTGTTTTCCGGAAGGGGATCATCGGGCAGCAGGACGGTGATTTCCGCCACCCACCAGCCGGGATCCAGGGTTACTGCCACATAGATTGAATCCTTCGCCGGGATGGGCGGCAGATCCTCTTGCCATACCAGATCGCCATCGAGCACAACTGTGCCGCTGGCCACTTGGGTTGGGACGATGTGGGACCTGTTACATACCCAAAAATCCAGGAGATTGCTTTCGGAACTGAAATAAGGCGAACTAATGGCATAATCGGCATAGCGACGATTCATCATGCCAGGAGTAGGGTTTGGTTCCGCGTAAAGATCTGCCATGGAGTTGTTTGTGTCATACCCATCGGAGATTCTTGCCAGACTGAAGCCAGATGGAACATCGGGGGCAAAATGGGTTGCCGGCATACCCGTATCGTCAATCAGATGATTATCATTGGGTTCGTCATAGATCACGGTATCGGTGTAAGTGCTATCGGCATTTACAAAGCGGATGGCATCGCTGGCTGAACCGCCATTGTGAAAGGAAAAATTGCAGGTGAAATGAGCGTTTGGAACCTCGGCACCTCCGATCAGCACGAAGCGACCGGGACGCAGAATGAAGTGCCCAAAGACAAAAGCACGGGTGTATGTGCTCCCCCCGCTCCAGATCTCGCAACCCTGCAAATCCATATCGGATTGACCGGCATTGAAAAGCTCTATCCATTCCTTGCGTTCATCCGCCCCATCAGGATCGTAACAGACCTCGTTGATCACCACCTGCGCCGCCAAAATAGATACACAGCTTGCCAAAATCAGGAGCAGCAGCGCTTTCACTTGTTTATACCCGAACTTAGCCGCCAAAATCCAGGATGAGGGGTTTTACTTTCCAGATATCCTCGGCGTATTCCATGATCGCGCGGTCAGAGGAAAACTTGCCGATGCGGGCAATATTGATGATGGCCTTCTTTACCCATTCTTCCTTGTTCAAATATAGCTTATCAACCGCATCCGAGGCTTCCACGAAAGCGCGGAAATCCGCCATGTGCATATAGGTATCGCCATCTTCCATGAGGGCTTTCCAGATGGGAGAAAAGATGCCGGATTCGTCCGTGCACCAGCTATCATCCAACAACGAATCCACCACCCGTTTCAGGAGGGGATCACGGTCATAATAGTCGCGGGGATTGTATCCCGAGGCTTTGAGCGCACTTACTTCGTGGGCTCTGAGACCGAAGATGAACATGTTTTCCTCGCCGATTTCTTCCGCCATCTCCACATTAGCACCATCCATGGTGCCCAAAGTAAAAGCGCCATTGAGGGCAAACTTCATGTTTCCAGTGCCGCTGGCCTCGTAGCCCGCAGTGGAAATCTGCTCCGAAAGATCAGCCGCTGGGATGATCTTTTCAGCCAGGGACACGCTGTAGTTTGGCAAAAAGACGACCTTCAAACGGTCGCGTATATCGAGATCCTTGTTAATGATCTCGCCCAGGTTGTTGATCAGCTTGATCAGGCGCTTGGCCATAAAATATCCGGGAGCCGCTTTACCAGCGAAGATCACGGTGCGGGGCACGAAATCGCCATCGGGATTGTCTTTGATCGTGTAATACCTCGCGATGGTGCCCATCACGTTCAATAGCTGGCGCTTGTATTCATGCAGACGCTTGATCTGGACGTCAAAGAGGCTGTTCGCGCTCACCCTGATGCCAGTAACCTTGTAAATGTAGCGGCTGAGACGCTTTTTATTGATCTCTTTGATCTCAAAGAAGCTATCGCGAAAATCGGCATCGTCGATGTAGGTCTCGATGCCCCGGATCTGGTTCAGATCACGCATCCAGGCCTGACCGATATGCTCGGAAATGAGGCTGGACAAAAGTGGATTGCAGGTGAGCAGCCACAAGCGAGGTGTGATGCCATTGGTCTTGTTTTGAATCTTGCCGGGATAGAGCTCCTCGAAATCGGCAAAAACCTTGGAGCGCAGAATCTTGGTATGCAATTCTGCCACCCCGTTCACCGTGTGCGAAGCGTGAATGCAAAGTTGCGCCATCCGCAGAGATTTTTCCAGCCCTTCCTCGATGATGGAGACATTGCGCATCTTCACGATATCCCCTGGATAACGAGCGCTGACTTCTTTCATGATCTGGTCGTTGATCTGATAGATCAGCATCAGATGGCGAGGCAGCAAATCCTCAAAGAGGCTCACGCTCCAGCGTTCCAGAGCTTCGGGCAGCACGGTGTGATTGGTGTAAGAAAAGACCTTGCGACATATCGCCCAGGCGCTGGCAAAATCCATACGCTCGATATCGATCAAAATCCGCAGGAACTCTGGAATGGCGAGAGCTGGATGAGTGTCGTTCAATTGGATGGCGATTTTATCTGCCAGTCCGGAAAAGCTATCGTGATCCTGTTTCCAGTTGTATATGATATCCTGAAGAGTGGCGCAAACAAAGAAGTACTCCTGTTTCAGCCGCAGCACCTTGCCTAAGTGAACATTGTCGTTTGGGTACAGCACTTTACTGATGTTTTCGCTGATGTTCTTTTGCTCTACCGCTTTTACATAATCACCACTATTGAAATAGTCAAAATCAAATTCATCGGTAGCGGTGGCCTCCCACAGACGAAGGTTGTTTACGTTGCCGACCTTGAAGCCGGGGATGGGAACGTCCCAGGCAACGGCCAGTACGTCACGGGTGTTTACCCATTTGTGAATGTAGCCGGAGCCGTTCTGCGCCTCGGTGATCACCTTGCCGCCGAAACGAACGCGGTAATTGATCTCAGGACGCTTGATCTCCCAGGGACAGCCGTTTTTGCGCCAGTGATCAGGAACTTCGTTCTGATAGCCCTTTACAATCTCCTGGCGGAAGATCCCAAATTCATAACGGATACCATAACCGTAACTGGGGTAGGCCTGAGTGGCCAGAGAATCCATGAAACATGCCGCCAATCTGCCCAAACCACCATTTCCGAGACCCATATCGGGCTCCAATTCGGCGATGTCTTCCAGGGAATACCCCATCTCTTTGAGCATGTCATAGCTTTCATTGTACACATCGAGATTGATCAGGCTGTTGCCCAATAGACGCCCGATCAGGAACTCCATGGAGAGATAATAGACCTTTTTTACATCCTGCTTGCGATATTCATATTGGGTGCGCAGCCAACGCTCGATCAGGCGGTCGCGAAGCGAGAGAGCCAGAGCATAATACACATCCCAATGCTCCACCGTGGTGGTATCCTTGATCAGAGAATATTCCAGATGGTTCAGAAACTTGTTCTTTATATCGTTCGCCATCCCTTCTGCCTTGTCGGTGAAGAAGATGGAGGAGTAGTCGTTCTTGGGTAAAAATCCTTCTTTCATGCTTATCTTATACCTCGTTGCACGAAAATGCGTGCTCGTCAGAAGGCGAATATTGGCACTATCCTGTCAAGACTTTTCTGCGTTGGATTATCTTGATGATGTGTTAACTCATCCAGATTTTCTGGTAGAATCCGGGCTTTTCCCAATAGCGATCCACCAGGCGATATATGCCTTCGGAGCGCTCCAATACACCTTCCTCCACCAGTTCCCGGCGGATCAGACAGTAATCCTCGTGGATGTTGGTGATGATGGCGTTTAGCTCCTTTTCCTGGTACGCGCGGCCAGGCTCAATAAGGCGGATAATCTCTTCATAGACGATCCAGCGTTTCTTGTTTTGCACAGGTAACCGGAAACAAACACCATCACGGAAGTATGCCTTCAGTACTTTTTCACGCAGGATGGCATGAGCATCCTGGGGCGCCGCTGTGCCGCAAGGTATCAGTTCTTCCAGCTTCTGCTGCAGCGCTTCTTCCTTCAGGTAGTAAACGCTGTAATACTGCTGCTTTCGGCTATAGACCAGGCCGGCTGCCTGGAGTTTCTTCAAATGCGCGGAGACAGTTGATTCTGCCAGAGAGAGGCTCACCGCGAGATCCTCCACGCAGTAGGCCTTTTGTTTCAGTAGCGCGAGGATCTGGAGTCGGGATTCATCTGCAAGTCCCTTAAATAACTGTAGTGCTTTCATATATCACAACCTATTCGTTAATGGGCGAAACATATCTAAGGCGGTAATATCTGTCAATCTGTTTTTGTATGCACCGAAACAAAAAGTGTTCAGATAACCCAAAGAGGGCTTCTGAACACTTTTAAAATAAGGGGAAACGGGATTAGTTGCTATTCCCAGGATTCATGCAAGTGGCTGACCTGCCAGGTATCGCCGCTCTTTTCCCAGAGCCAGGTATCTGTAAAGGTTAGCTTGTATTCCAGACCTTCCTTGTCGGTGCTGCCGGCGGCTATCTGTCCAAACCAGATGGCGGTGTTGGGATCCAGAACTTTGATGCTGTGATCAATCACACTGAGGGTTTGCGTAGCATATCCGGCATATTCCTGTTGGGTGGTTGAGATCAGTTCTTCCTTGGAGTAGGCAGCGCCAATCATATAGTAGTTTTCAGCCGGACCGGGGATCAGAAACTCTTCCAGGGCGGAGGTATCGAGTGCATTTGCGGAGTCTTTCAGTTTCTGCATATTGGCTTCGATTTGATTGATGATCTCTTTTCTATCGGCTTCGGTAAATTCCGGAGCCTTGACAGTACAGGCGAACAGGCTAATCAGAACTGCTAACATAACTACGATTCTCATCGGTCTCTCCTTTTGACGTATAAAGTCGGGTTTCATTTCTATCCATTGTGTGTTTAGGGAGATAGAAGTCAAGCTAAATCTTTTTGGACAGATCTTTATGCACTCTTCCACAAGTACTGGTGGTTTTGGAGTCTGAAAGTGAAATTAACTTGCCAAAAAATCCCGATCGGTTAAAGTGCACTCATGCTTTTCTGATAGCTGTATGGCAAGAGTTCGAAAAGCGAGATCTATGCAGAATAACTTTGGGAGAAGGCTATGCCGATGGAAAACTCGAATAGTGGCCATGGATTTGGAACCGCGCCGGTATTTTTGGCCGCGATCAGCACCATTTTGGGTGCTGTGATGTTCCTGCGATTTGGATATGCGGTAGGACACGTGGGCATGCTTGGAGCGATGATGATCGTGCTGATTGGGCACATGATCACCATCCCCACAGGGCTTGCCATTGCCGAGATCGCCACCAATCTGAAGGTGCGTGGCGGGGGTGAGTATTACATCATTTCGAGGTCCTTCGGCAGCACACTTGGCGGCACCATCGGGATCTCTTTATATCTATCTCAGGCGATCTCAGTAGCCTTCTATCTGATCGCTTTCGCGGAGACATTTCGTCCCCTCTTTCCCCTGGTGCAGGAGTACACCGGCATTGTGCCCGACGTACGCATGATTTCGCTACCAGTAGCCATCGGGCTGTCGATCTTGATTTCCCGCAAAGGGGCTTCGATCGGGGTCAGTGCTCTTTGGGCAATCGTGATCACTCTGGCCGCTTCACTAATGCTCATATTTGCCGGACGCAGTATGTTGCCTGCAGACTACACTCTGGGGCTTTTTAGTAAGGTGGACAATCCCGATAGCTTCTTTCGCGTCTTTGCCATTGTTTTCCCCGCTTTTACCGGCATGACGGCCGGGGTGGGGCTGGCCGGGGACTTGAAGAATCCCCGCAAATCCATCCCTTTGGGAACTCTGGGGGCCACGCTGACCGGTCTGGTGGTCTATATCTTGCTGGTAATAAAGATCGCCCGCAGCGCCACTCCCGCTGATATGACCGCCGATCAATTCATCCTCAGCCGCATCTCTTTGTGGGGACCCTCGGTCTTCATCGGTTTGGGCGCGGCAACGCTCTCTTCTGCTCTGGGATCGATCCTGGTGGCACCTCGCACTCTGCAGGCTCTGAGCGCAGACAGCTTTTTCCCTTCAGCCAGATGGAACCAGTTTCTCAGCCGCGGTAAAGGGGACACCAGTGAACCGGTAAACGCCACCTGGATTACTGCGGCGATCCTGATCTTGTTTGTTGCTATGGGTGATATCGACTTTGTGGCGCAGATTATCAGTATGTTTTTTATGATCACCTATGGCACGCTTTGCAGCATCAGCTTTCTGGAACATTTTGCCGGTAATCCTTCGTATCGCCCCACGTTCAAGACCAAGTGGTACGCCTCACTTTTGGGGGCAGTGGCGAGTTTTCTAATGATGTTTATGATGCAGCCGGCGTATGCCATTGCCGCGCTGACCATGATGGCGCTGATCTATATGTGGCTGAATAAAACGAAAACGGGCGAGCGGAATCTCTCGATGGTCTTCCGGGGCGTATTGTTTCAAAGCACTCGCAAATTGCAGATCGCCATTCAGAAACGCGGCAGCACCCCTGATATGTCAAATTGGCGCCCCTCCATCGTGGCGATCACGGAGTTTTCCGATGACCGCGTGGCGTCTTTCAACCTGCTGCGCTGGCTAAGCCATCACTACGGATTTGGGTCGTACATCCATTACATCCGCGGCCCCCTGACCATCGCAACAAACAATGAAGCCAAGAAGATACTGCAAAATCTGATCAATAAAGCTCATGTAAGCGAAGCGGGATTCTATGTGGATACCATCGTGGCGCCCACCTTCAAGACCGCTGTGGCGCAGATTGTTCAGATCCCGGGTATCACCGGCATGGATAACAACAGCATTCTTTTCTCCTTTTACAAGGACAATCCCCAAGAGATTGCGCCCATCATCGAAGGCTGCTATTTCGCCGCCATCACCAGCCTGAACGCCCTGATTCTGCGCAGCGGTACCAGACATTTCGGCTTTCGCAGACTGATCGATATCTGGCTGACCAAAGGTGATTATCGAAATGCCAATCTGATGATCCTGCTGGCCTATATCCTGATCGGTCATCCAGAATGGAAAGATTGCCAGATCAGGGTTTTCGACGTGATCGAACAAGGCTCTGCAAATGCTACAGATGGATTGGAAGATCTAATCGCCACGGGCAGATTGCCCATCTCAGCAAACAACATTCAAAAAGTTACCAAAGCCGATAGTAAGAACTTCAGCGAGGTTGTCTGTGCCGGCTCTATGGACGCCGATCTGATCATCCTGGGGCTGTCGCTGAAAAAGATGCGCAAAGATAACGGCGCATTTATGGCTGGTTTCACCTGCACTCAGGATATGCTCTTTGTCCGCGCAGGACAAAAGATTCTGATCAGCACCGACGAGAGCGAAGAGGATCTCGCGGAAAGCCTGGGCGAGCAGAACCCCGCAGATGCCAGACCTGATGCGAATCTAACTGAGCCTTCAGTCTAAAGAATCACTTACGCGCTGTAACGCCGATAGAGGGACGCCACATTGCCGATCAGCGTGAGATCGCTATGTTCCTCAGGATTCACCAGAATCGGCTTGTACTCCTCATTCACCGGCAGTAGTACCACGGTGCGGCTTTGATGATCCAGAGTCATCATCTTCAGGGTGATCGCTCCATCGATGCGTACTGCACAAACCTTGCCGGAGAGCTTTTCCCAATCACTGCATTGATAGATCACCACTATGTCGTCATGATACAGCGAAGGTTCCATACTATGACCATTTACCCGCAGACTGATAAAATTGCCCACAGAGCCTTTGAGCTGTCCCTTGCGGATGGAGACCGTATCGGCAATCGGCAGATTGCTCTCCACCGGGGGGCCGGCTGCGATCTCACCCACCACGGGAATATCCATCACCGCGCTATCCACCAGATCCATCTTGGCACGGGCGATTTCTTCCAGAGATTTATTGAGCATCGCCTGAAGAGTCTCCCAACTGCGGCTGGCGGATTGGCTCTTTTGAATCTTACTATCGGCAAACATCGTGCCCTCTCCGGTCAGTAACCAGTGCAAATCCACTTTGTAGATCTGCCAGAGCTGCAATAGATTGTCGATGGAGGGATTGATCTTCCCGCTCTCCATCTGCGAGACTGCGGAAGGATTGATCTGCAGATCGTGCGCTACATCAATCTGCTTCTTGTTCAAGGCCCGGCGTAGTTCTTTGATCCTTTGTGAAAGCATATCAGATCTCCTATATTTCATTAGCGTATCTCGATACGCGGAGTCACAATAT
>JAGOKK010000126.1 GCA_017994635.1 Candidatus Cloacimonadota bacterium
TCGTGATGGACCTGATTGCCAGTAATGATAAACGCATGAACCACGAGAAGATTGAGCGCATCCGTCATCTGCGTCCGGATATGATCCTGATGGCAGGCGGCGAGGATGGCGGCACCATCAAACACGTGGTAGAAATGGCCGAATTGGTATCCGGTGCCGATCCCAAACCCCGTTTGGGCTCTTCATACAAGCTTCCGGTGATCTATGCCGGAAACGTTCAGGCCCAGGAAGAGATCAAAAAGACTCTGTCCGGAAAAGTGGATCTGATCGTAACTGACAACCTGCGTCCCAAATTGGAAACTGAAAACCTCGGCCCCGCCCGCGACAAGATTCATGACATTTTCATGGAACACGTGATGAAACAGGCTCCGGGCTATAACAAGCTTATGGAGTGGACCAAAGGCCCGGACCTGAAACAAGTTCCCATCATGCCAACCCCCGCTGCCGTGGGCAACATCATGCAGACCATTGCCAAAGATGAGCAGATCGAAGTGGTGGGCGTGGATATCGGTGGCGCGACCACAGACGTATTCAGCGTGTTTACCGAAGAATACGTGTTCAACCGTACGGTGAGCGCGAACCTGGGCATGAGCTACAGTATTTCCAACGTGCTGGCCTCCAGCGGACTGAAGAACATCATGCGCTGGGTGCCTTTTGATCTGGATGAGAGTGAACTGAGGAACATGATCAAGAACAAGATGATCCGTCCAACCACGATTCCTTCCCTATTGCAGGAATTGGTACTGGAACAGGCCATCGCCAAAGAGGCACTGCGTCTGGCTTTCGAACAGCACAAGGAATTTGCCAGCAGCCTGAAAGGCATGCAAAAACAACGTGACATCTCCGAAGCATTCAGCCAATCAACCTCCGGCGCCACCATCGTGAATCTGATGACCCTAAATCTGCTGGTGGGAAGTGGTGGCGTGCTCTCTCACGCTCCGCGCAGATACCAAACCGTTATGATGCTAATCGATGCCTTCCTGCCGGAAGGAATCACACGTCTGGCGGTGGACAGCATCTTCATGATGCCACATCTGGGTGTACTCTCCGAGATCAGCCCCCAAGCCGCTACCGAAGTATTCCGCAAAGACTGTATGGTCTATCTGGGCACCTGCGTAGCTCCTGTGGGTAAAGGGAAGTATGGCAAACCTGCTCTTTACGCCAAGCTCGAGCTGCCCGATGGCACCAAGTTTGAAGAAGAAATCCCCTTTGGTGAAATCCGACTGATCCCCTGCGAAGTGGGTCAGGTGGCAAAAGCCACGCTCAAGACCTCTGGCGGCCTGATCCTCAACAGTGAAAAGGCCAAAGAACTAACGGTTGACCTGCATGGCGGCATGGTGGGAATCGTGCTCGATACTCGTGGACGCCAGCCCTTTGCCCTGCCTGAAGATAAAGCCGAACGCATTAAATCCCTAAAGAAATGGATGCGCGAATTGAAGGCGTATCCTGAAGATATACTGGTATAGGAGGAAGCATGGGACAAGCATATTCTGCCGGATTGACCGTAACCGATAGCATCATCCTGCGTAAAGAACGCATTCTGCCTCTCAAAGGAGAGGTTTTGGTAAAGAAAGGTGCCAAGGTGAAAGGCGAAGACGTGGTAGCACAAACTCTGCTACCCGGAAAGGTCGTCCCCTTCAACCTGGCCAATAAACTTGGGGTTACTCCCGCTCAATTGGAACAGTACATCAAGATCAAACCCGGTGATCAGATCACCAAAAAGACCGTATTGGCCGAAAATAAGGGTCTCTTTGGCCTCGGTCTATTCAAAAGCGAAGTTCGCTCTCCGGTGGAAGGAGAAGTAGAAAGCATCTCCGCCGTGACCGGTCAGGTACTCCTGCGTGAACCCCGCATCCCCGTCCAGGTGAAAGCCTTTATGGATGGCATCGTGACCGATGTGATCGAAGGTGAAGGTGTGGTCATCGAAAACAAAAGTGCCTATATCCAAGGCATCTTTGGCATCGGCGACGAAACAACGGGAGAGCTGAAAATGCTTGCCACCAGACCGGATGAGGAACTGGACCCTAACAAGATCGATGATTCCTGCAAGGATAAGATCATCATTGCCGGAAGCTTCATTCACTTTGATGTGATCGACAGTGCACGTAAACATGGTGTAAAAGCCATCATCACCGGCGGTATCGACGATCAGGACATCAAAAAGCTCCTGGGCTATGATATAGGCGTCGCCATCACGGGTCACGAAAACATCGGCCTCACCATCATCTGCACCGAAGGTTTCGGCAAGATCACTATGGCCGATAAAACCTTCATGCTGCTCAAACAGTTTGACGGCAAGAAGGCCTCTGTGCACGGTCATACTCAGATCCGTGCCGGTGTGATCCGCCCCGAAATCATCATCCCGATGGATTTTAGTGAGAACGAACTGGTGACCAAAGAAGCCAGCCTGCCCATCCTGGAAATCGGGACCCTGGTCCGCGTGATCCGTCAGCCCAATTTCGGGCGTATTGCCAAGGTCACTGCACTACCGGAAGAACTCACCAAGGTGGAATCTGAGACCCTGGTACGTATCCTGGAAGCAGAGTTTGACGATGGGGTGAAGATCCGCATCCCCAGAGCCAACGTAGAAGTAATCGAATCCTAAGAGACAAATAGATATGAAGAAAGGCTGCTCCAATCAATGAGCAGCCTTTATTCATATATCGCCCAGCGATCGGGCAACCAATCAGCGGATTTAGCCTTCCACCTTCTCCAGCACCTTCTGCACCATTTCCAACAGGGTTTGAGCTGCGGGCAGTTTATTGTAGAAGTAGATGAAGGGCTTGCCCTGATCTCCGGAGATCACGATACTGGGATCCATCTCCAGCTCTGCCAGCAGGTCCAGCTGATGATCAAAGATCATTTTTTCTAGCTGTTGCCCCTGGAAGATCGGAGTGATCTTGCCGCAATCCGGGCAGCGGAAATACTTCATGTTTTCCACTACACCGAGGATCTTCAGATTCAGTTTATGGGCAAAATCTACGCTTTTCTTCACATCCAGAATGGCGATATCCTGAGGAGTGGTGACGATGATCGCGCCATCTGTAGAGCCCAGGGTCTGTACGATGGAGAGTGGTTCATCCCCGGTTCCGGGAGGGCAATCGATGATCAGATAATCCAGCTCTGGCCACTCAAAATCGCTGAAGAACTGCTTGATCAGTGCCATCTTCATTGGTCCGCGCCAGATCAGGGCACTATCCTCCGAAGAGATCAACGAGGCCACGCTAAGCACATGGAGATTCGAAAGTGCTGCGATCGGTGCCGGCAAACCGGTATCCTCATCCATGGGAATCCCCACTCCTTCGATGCCGGTGAGCTTGACCACTGAAGGGCCATGTACATCTGCATCAAGTATGCCGACGGTCTTACCCTGCATGGCCAGGCCATAAGCAAGATTCACGGCCACGAAGCTCTTCCCCACGCCGCCTTTACCGCTCATTACCATGATCCGATGCTTGATCTTACTCAGGTTTTTACTTACTTGTAGGTCTTTTTCGTCTGCCATTTACTTTTCCAATTCCTTACTAATCCAGTTTAGCTGAGCTTCCAATTCTTGCTTTTCCGCTTCCAGGTTTTCTTTGGAATACTGATAATCTGCACGGTAGGGAGTGTTTCCCTGCCAACGTCCACGAAATCCACGGCCGAATCTGCGGCCACAACTGAAGAATCCACTTCTTCCACAGGGACCCATTCCGCGTCCCGGACGTCCATCGCCCATTGGGCCGGTTCCATCACGATTTGGCATGATTATACTCCTTCTTTTAATTGATTGTTCTGATATGCTGTGTAAGCTTCACGGATGCTCATTCCACCCGCACCGACGTAAGTTTTGATGTTCATTTTGCTTAGAATGGCGGCAGCATTGCCCCCAGGACCGTTCCCCGTGATCAACACATGGGGATCGAGATCATAGATCAACTGCGCGGTTTTTGGCCCGGCGCCATGTTCCACTTGCCTGATCTCACGGTTATCCGTGCAGGTAAGAGTATCTGTATCTTCATCATACACCAGGATGAAGTCTGTGCGGCCAAATCTGGGATCAATTTTGGAATCCCAGTCTTCGCCAGTCGATGTGAAAGCTATTTTCATTGTATCTCCTTGAGGCCATCCCAGAT
>JAGOKK010000036.1 GCA_017994635.1 Candidatus Cloacimonadota bacterium
CAAGTGAGCCTGGATGTAGTGACACGATTCATAGCTTTCACCTGTATGGGCTTTCCTGCGGTTCGCCCTCTAAAAGCCCATCAGGGGTGACACATGAGCTTGATTCCTCTCTACCTTCGAAACCATACCGACCCTATCAGCTCGGAATGCTCTATCGGAATCAGACTCCGCATTAGAACTTAGCTTTCAAGAGATTGGCATTGCTGACCACGGTGATGGAACTGATCGCCATGGCAATTTCCGCGATCACCGGATGCAGTACACCAAAAGCTGCCAGGGGGATGGCGATCAGATTATAGAAAAAGGCCCAGAATAGATTCTGGCGGATTTTTCTAAAGGTTTCCACTGAGAGTTTGAGCGCGAGTGGAATCAGCTTCAGATCTCCACGTAGCAGAGTAATATCGGCTGCTTCGATGGCAATATCGGTGCCCATGCCCATAGCGATGCCGATATCAGCTTGTTTGAGGGCTGGGGCGTCATTGATCCCATCACCGATCATAGCCACGACCTTTCCCTGCCGCTGCAATTCTGCCACCTTGCCGGCTTTGTCTGCGGGTAATACATTTGCCAGCACATCCTTGATGCCACATAGCTCTGCGATGGCTTGGGCAGTTTCCGGATTGTCCCCGCTCATCATGTAAGGGCGAATGCCCTTGCGCAGCAAGTCCTGCACCATGTCTTTTGCATCTTCCTTGATCGTATCAGCCACGTAGAAGACGGCGATAATCTCTTTTTCATCAGCCAGATAGATCTTACCAGCGTAACTGAGAGAGGGATCGGATGCAATCCCGGAACTGGCCAAGCCAAGCTCCGTCATCCAATGCGCGCTGCCCAGGCGGTAAGACTGGCCGTCGATAGTGGCGGCAATGCCCCGTCCGGGACTGGAGCTGAAATCCTCCCGCGCGGGGGCTTGGAGATTGCGCTGTTGTGCCGCGCTATTGATTGCATTTGCCAGAGGGTGTTCGGAGGCCAGTTCCAGCGCGTGAGCTATCGTGAGGGCGCTATCCTGATCCCCTTTCAGGGTCTGGATTTGTAGTAATTCTGGTTTACCGTGAGTGAGAGTGCCAGTCTTGTCAAAGACTACGGTATCCACATCCTTCATGCGCTGCAAAGCTTCACCGCTGCGGATCAGAATGCCTTTGTTTGCTCCGATCCCAGAGCCCACCATCAGAGCGGTAGGAGTTGCCAGGCCCAGGGCACAGGGACAAGCTATTACCAAAGTGGCGATTGCAGCCATCAATGCTGCCGCAATTCCTGATGTGGGAAGGCTTTGGGGGATGATCGTAGTGATTGCCAGCGCCACAGATTGCATGAAATCGGGGAAGATTAGCCATAAGGCGAAAACGGCTGCCGCGAGGACCATGATGATGGGTACGAAGATCGAAGTGATCTTATCCGCCAAAAGCTGGATGGGAACTTTGGAGTGTTGGGCTTCGCTGACCAGTTTGATCACCTGGGCCAGGAAGGTTTCGCTGCCCACCTTTAGCGCTTTGGCCTGAAAATAGCCGTCCAGATTGATCGTAGCGCCCAGCACAGGATCACCCACGGAGCGTGTGATGGGCATGGACTCGCCGGTGGCGATCGATTCGTCCAAAGATGAAGTACCGCTAACGATTACGCCATCAGTAGGGACTTTAGTGCCAGGCTTCACGATAAAGACATCCCCGGCCTTGATCTTGTGTATGGAGATTTCCTTTTCGCTGCCATCTTCGGCCAGGATCAGAGCGGTTTTCGCACCCAGCGAAATAAGTTTGCGGATGGCCTGTGAGGCCTTGCCACGAGCGCGGTTTTCCAGATAGCGGCCAGTGAGATGGAAGGATAGGATCATCGCGGCTATGCCGGCAAAATCGTGGGGGGAAATGCTCTTGACCACCAAGGATACAGGGCTTACCAACAGCGAGGCGATGGTACCAAGCGCGATCAGTACGTCCATATTGGCAATCCCCGAGGCCAACGATTTGAAAGCTGATATGTAAACATGACGGGCAGGGATCAGCATGGCAATCAGCGAAAGGGCAAACATCACCCAAGCGTCTGCAGAATGTTCCAGAATGCTGGTCTTCAGGAGCATGTGAGGAATCATAAAGACGATCACCATAGCGGTAATCACCCAGCTAATCAGCATGCGGCGAAAGGCTTCGTGCATCTTGCGGATGTGTTCATCCTCACCCAAATGCAGAGTTTCCCTCACGCTGAAGCCGAGCGAGGTGATGCTGGCGAAAATCCTGTCCTGCTTCAGCTTCCGCTCATCGTACTCTACCATCGCCTCTTCCAAGGCGAGGTTTACGTGCGCTTTATTTACTCCGGGAAGCGCGCTGAGCGCTTTCTCAACATTTGCACTGCAGGACGCGCAGTGCATTCCATCTATTCCGATCTGTAACTGCATAACAATCCCCTATGTATATCTGAAAGATATGATATGCCGATATCGGGATCAGACAAGCTATACTTAGGGACGCACAAAGAGTGTGCTTAGAAGCTGATCCCAAGCATGATGCCGATGTTGTAGATGCGTCGCAAACCCTGATCCCCCGCATCCACAAAGCTGATACCGTTCTCCAGCAACATCGTAAGACTACTAGCGTTGGCTTCGAGGCTATAATCAAGCTGTCCCCGCAAAACTCCCACGGGATCATGTTTATACTTTTTGATGATCCATTGGTGCGAATCACTATTGTAGAAACGTTCAGCACCACTGATGGTCACCCAATCGTAGTTTATAGCGGCTCCGACATTCATCAGCACGTTATACTTAGTGTCCAAGCTATACAAAATCGGCACCATAATTCCATTTACCACACATCTATCTCTTTCATAATTTACACCATTAGCAGTGTCTTTCTTCACACCCTCTGAATTGTATGCACCCAGACCAATGCTGAAGTGATAATCATCGGCACTTCGCAGCAGATACTTGCCGTGCAATTCAAAGCATGTATCACTATTATTATGTGAGATCCAGACAGATGCCTCCGTACGGGGACTTAGCAGCAGACTGGCGGTTCCGCCACCAATACCGATACTGGTTTTAAGGTTATTGTTATCAGAGTTATCCTTCACCGAACGGCTTTGGAAACCGTTTGAATAAAAGAATCTTACTCCGTTTTTGGGAATGGCCGTGGTCATTATGCCGGTCCGAACATCTCCAAGTGCCGATAATCCCGTGGCCCCAGCCAGCAGGATGGCTGCGCACAACATCTTACTAAAAAAATGATTCATGATATCTCCTTCTTCGTTATCTCTTGGTATCCTGGGCGTGTCCGCTAATTCTGCGTTGCATATCTGGCAACAAAATTGAGATAGTTCTTGCGTGAAAACTCAGCAAACTTGCCGGGCTGGCGAATCTCTGTAATGGAAGCGATATCGGGATCGCCTTTAGCTTTTCTGATCACCTTATAATGCCCGCGGCTGTGTAAGATTACGGTACGTTCGCTATCGTCACGAGCTGCCGGTACCGGATAGCTGAGCACAGCGCTGTCGCCCACTTTAGGCTGCACAAAATACTTCTTGTCTCGCTTGGTCAGCAGTTTTGTAACGTCCTCTCCCTCAGTGGTAACGGCCTTTTGTAATCCGACATTCTGGCGATAGATTCGTCCCGGCGCTGAGCTGTCCAGAGCTACATAGTCGATCTCCCAGAATTTGGCACCGCATTGCAGCTTTAGTTCGATCTCGTCGCCATCAAATCCGCTCAAATCCAGATGCATCAGCATCTCACGATCTGCCATGGGACCCACCACGGGGAAATGATCCAGGTATTTCCAGGCGCCATCCTGCTTCAGATAAACCGATAGCGGGATACCCTGGTTGAGTGACCATTCATAGTCCACGCCGTTCTTTTGCCTCGATTTCATGGAGTACCAGCGGTCGTACTTGCTGCCAAACATGTTCAAAAACTGTCCCAGAGTGTAATCCAGCCAGATGGAATTGCGCGCTTTGAGGATCAGCCTGGCATTGGCTTTGTCTTTTGGCGCGGGAAACTTCAGGTGCAGGGCATCCATGCTCTCACTGGCATCCTGAGAGTCATCGCCCCGGTAGCTGTGTTCGTCTTTGGCTGAAACCAGCGGCATGGCGTCCTCACCGGTTCCCGAGATGGCGGATAATGGCGCTTTGGGATCCTTTACCGTGTGGAATATCCCCAGGCGATCCACCAGCAGGGAAGTTCCCTTGGGGTGGTCAACCACCTGCAGCTCCGCCAGATTGGTATATTGAATCTCTTCGGCGAGGTTATCCATCCTCAATTGGTACTCATTGCCCTTGGGCTGTAGGTTTGGCAGGGGCATATAGTCGTCCCGTTCCAGAGTGGGGAAAATGGCTCCGCCGTATATCTCGCCCGTAAACTCAAACTCACTGCCATTGTAGGCAAATACGAAAGGACATGACTCCTTGGTGAGGATGATGAACGCTAAAAATATACTGCAAGATACTAGGAACGTAGTCCCAATGGCTAAGGTGGACAGGACTATTGATTTTCCCAGATCTAAATCGTAAACCTCAATTCTATCAATGCTTTCCATGGGAAGCTGATACTCAGTAGACAGGGAATCCGGTATGGGCGTCTGGGGGAGCAGATACACGTTGTAAATATACTTGCTGTTTTGCGGAAAGAAATTCGATCCTTGGGGTACAGAGCCGCTTATCAGCCCATCAGCAAAAGTGAGGTTGCTAAGATAATAGGGGTGGTCTGGCTGCTCCGGAAAGATCATTTTTAGCATCCGGCCCTGAAAGTCAGGAGGAGTGCTTTTGGGTGTTTCAAAATAGCTATACCTGGCACAGGAGTGTAAAATACAACCGATCAACAATAGACAAATCAATCGCATAGAGTACTTGGCATTACGCATTGGTTATCCTTCATTCTTCCATATTTGTAATTATCTATATCATGATGTATATCATGGTGTCATGCATATATTATTCCATGTCTGCAAATATTACATCTTCTACTCTGCCAATAGGGGTGACGCGATCAATCACATTGGTGCAGGAACAGGGCTACGTATCCCTTCAACTCCATCGCTGTGTGACTTGCTGGCTGTGGTGTGATGTTTACGATCCCTGAAGATGGCTTTCGATGTACTGCAGGATGGGGGTATTATCAAAGCTCTTTTCAAAGGCGCGCAGCACTCCCAGGCTCTCAAAACGATCGAAAACGCCTTCCTGTAGCATGCCGGATAGTAGGATTACAGGAGCTTTACAGCCCAGTTCCCGGATTTCAGCGATGGCGTCCAGCCCGTTTACTCCACCCAGGTTCAGATCCACCAGCAGCATATCGTATTGATTGCGGGATAGCAGGGCCAACGCTTCCGCGGGGCTGCCAGCCTTGTCGCATTCGTGGCCGCGCTTGTGACAACTGCGTTGGAAGAGCTTGCAGATACCTTCTTCATCATCCAGAATCAGCAGCTTGAGTTTGGCATTACTCTCTGCCAGCAGACCGCTGATCAGCGGACCTATCAGTTTGGCAGAGAAAGGCTTTTGGATGAAGGGCAGATCGGGGTCGATGATCCCATGCTGTGCGATCACATCGTCCGCGAAGCCGGACATATAGATCATCTTCTGCTCCGGGTTTATTCTTCGGATGGCGTCCGCGAGATCCTTGCCGTTCATGGATGGCATCACCACATCGGTGATCACGACATCGAACTTCTCTCCCTTTTCAAAGCGTTTCAGGGCAAGCAGGGAGGAGTTGTTGCACTCCACCTTATAGCCCAGATTGGTGAGCATCTTTTGCAGGATTTTGCATAGCGCGTCCTCATCCTCCACGATGAGGATTTTCTGGCCTTTTCCCCGCCCGGAGGCAGCAGCCCGATCCGCATCGGAAGCCCCAGATCTGATCTGTAAAGCGGGTAACAGCACTTTCATGATGGTGCCCTTTCCCGGTTCGCTGTATGGCATGATCACACCGCCAGCCTGTTCTATGATGCCATAGGCGGAGGCTAGGCCAAGCCCGGAGCTCTTTCCCTTTTCCTTGGTGCTAAAGAAAGGCTCAAAGATGTGAGTAAGGGTCTCTTGTTCCATCCCGATACCGGTGTCTGAGATGCTTAGCATCACGTACTTACCGATTTTGAGGCTGGTGTGAAAATGGGCGTAAGTGGCGTCCACTTCCTGGTTTGAGGTGCGGATTCGCAGTTTTCCGCCTTTGGGCATGGCGTCTTTGGCATTGATCACCATATTGATCAGCACTTGTTCGATCTGGCCTGGATCAGCTTTTACGTAGGCAAGATCGTCGTTTAGCTGAAATTGCACTTCGATCTCTTCGCCGATGAGCCGGGAGATGATGCCACGCAGGTTGTTGATCAGGTTGTTAATGCTGATCTCCTGGTTCATAATTACCTGATTGCGGCTGAAGGCCAGCAATTGACGGGTCAAATTGGCGGCTTTCAGGCCAGCCTTCATGATCTCTTCCACCGGTTCATTAAGCGGAGAACCTAGAGTGATATCATCCAGCATGTCTTCGGTATAGCCCAGTATAACGGTTAAAAGGTTGTTAAAATCGTGTGCCACGCCCCCGGCGAGTTTGCCGATCGCATCCATCTTTTGACTGGCCAGGAGCTGTTCTTTGAGTGATTTACTTTCTGTGATATCCACGCATGTGCCTTCGATAATCATCATGCCGTCGTCCTGTTTGCTGAGCCGGCCATACAAAGATACCCAAAAGGGAGTACCATCAACGCGTTTGAGCTCCAGCTCATAATCTTCTACCACACCGTCGTTTAGCAGATCCTGCTTCAGCACTTCTCGTTCTTCGGGACGGGCATAGAGCTCTTTGATGTTGGTAACCGAGCTGACCATTTCTTCAGGATTGGCATAGCCAAACATGCGGGCGAAGGCCTTGTTTACATTGAGATACTTATCTTCAAATGAGGATTGAAACACGCCTGCCACGGAATCTTCGAAGAGCCGGCGATACTTCTCCTCACTGGCAATCAGGGCATTTGTAATCTTGTGTTTGGCAGTGATATCAGTCATGATGCCTACCGAACCGATCACCCTGCCATCTTCGTCAATCAGGGGAGCGTCACTGATGCGTAGCCAGATCAGCTCGTTGTTCTTCTTTCTGCCCCTGATTTCATATTCGTCGGCGAGGCCACACTCCCGAGCTTCTATCTTCTCAGTGATCGTTTTCTGGTCTTCAGGAATGATCAGTATTTGGTGGCTATATTTTCCCAGCAGTTCTTCTGCCGTGTAACCAAAGGTCTTACACAGGCTTTTATTTACATACTGAATGCGGTCTTGAATATCTACCATGACCACACCTTCACGCATAGTATTCAGCAACACGCGCATGCGCGCTTCGCTTTCTCTCATTTGCAGCTCTGCCATTTTTTGATCGTGGATACTGCGTGCGATGGCAACCACGGATTCCACTTCGCCCGATTTGTTGAGAATGGGTGAAAGGCTCACCATGTGCCAGCGCCAGCTACCATCAGTGTGTCGAATACGATATTGGAAACCGGATTTCCCTTCTTTGGAGGAGATTACGCTATCAAGAAAGGCCTGACATTGGGGCGCATCATCTGGATGCATATAGTTCTCGAAGACGCGTTGATTGAGCACATCTTTTTTCTGATAGCCAAGTTGGCGATCCCAATTGTCGGTGGTATAGATGACCCTGCCCTCAAGATCGAAGACAGCGATGGTGTCGTTGGCATTTTGGATATAGCTGTAAAGCCGGTCCCGTTCAAATTGTAGCTGTTGGTGATACTCATCCAGTTTCTGCAGGTCGCTCAGGAAATCCGGGTACTGCTGCATCAGTTCCGGTTTGGACATAAAAACACTCTTCAGGCTTTGTAAGGTTGCCGCAAAATCCATCGCTTCACTCCCAAAAAAACTAAAAAAAATACCTGAATCCCGATTCCAGGATCCCGCATACCATTCCATATGATCAGGAGATTATTGTCAAATGCTTTCTTACCCCTTTTTACATGTTTAACAGGATCAAGCTGATAATTAGCAACACCCAGAGGATGAGATCGGAGCGTTCGATGCGCTTTTTCCAGATCACAATATCGCTGATAATGCTCAGCAGCACAATGAGTACCGCCACTAGAGGATAGGCTATTGCCGCTGGCACGGTATCCAATCCCCGCAGGAAGAAAACCGTGGAAAACCTATTGGGAACACCCAGGGCAAAACCGGATAGCAACGCTGAAAGGCCAAAGCGCACCCTGCCCACCAGCAGGGACAATAGAGTATAGACAAACGCGGAAGTAAAGATGAAGTACACAAAGTATGCCTCGTGGCCGCTGCCCAGTTCCTTGTAAATCTTGGTGGCGGCATCGGTGAAACCAGATACTGCAAAGAGCAATATAATCCAAAACAGATTGTGCAACGCCTTGGGATCACTCTTCCCGGCAAAGGCCAGCAGTCCCAGCACGATTCCGAGTATATTCACCCAGCTCAGCTTTTCCCCAAAGACTACGAGTGCCATTAGCACCGGGATGATCATGGCGATGCGCATCGATCCCACGGATAGTGATAGTCCATTTACTACGATGCACTTTTGATATACCCAGAAATTGGCCAGGAACAGCGCGCCGGTGAAGATGCCGAAACCAAGGTCAAAAGCGCTGAGTGGTGCGGCAAGATCGGGCAGGGTAAAGACACTGAACAGCGAGGCCACAAAGTAATTCCCCAAAAAGACGGGCAGCATGCTGATTTTGCCCTTCCTGCCCAGAACCATCAGGAAATTGGCAATCAGCACCGAACACAGAACGCTAAGGCCGAGCCAGATCATTGTAAAAGAGCTTTGTCCTGCAGATAAACTTCTGTGATGTCTTCTTCGTACATAGCGCCCGGCTTCATATAGCGCAGGGCTGAGATCTGCATCTCATAGAGGATAAAATCCGGATCAGCGGCATCCTGCCAATAGTCATACAGGAACTTCGCGTGATCGGCAATGGCTTTTCTCACCGCATGATCCCGTTCTTCGCGCATCTTCCCTTCACCTTTGAGATAGCCAGTGCAGCCTTCACCGGGGATTATCAAACTCCAGATCGCATGGGGATTGTCCTTCAGTTGCGCGGTCTTGGCATCCTTTGATCCGGTGGCAAACCAGAATCCCCCGGCGTAGCAAATCATCGTCATCGGTCTCAGCTTTGGGTATGCGCCCTCCACAGTGCCCACATGCACCATCTGCAAAGGCTTCAGGATCTCACTCAGCTTCATTTAACCTCCTGGATGGGCAGAAAATACCGGTCAAAACGACGGGTAAGATAGAGCCTGATGGCCACGAAATCCGCCAGGGTTACCGCTGAAAAGATCGCTGCCATCACCATCATCTGATACTTGATGGCTACAATGGCCGATGAACCCCCCAGAATCTGACCGGTCATCATGCCGGGCAAGCTGACCACGCCCATGGACGCGATGGTTAAGATCTGCGGCAGGAGCGATGCCTGTATGGCTTTACGAAAAGGCGGCAGCGCTGCTTCCCACAAGGTGGCTCCTAGGCTGAGCCTGGTGTAATATGCCTTCCAGTTGTCGCTGAGACCGCTTTCAAAGCGTTCCAGCGCCAGCGCGCAGCTATTCATGCTATTGCCCAATACCATGCCATAGATGGGGATCACAAACTTTGCCGAGAACAAGGGATCGGGGCGCACCACCATGAAAAGGATCCATGGCATCACCACCAGGGATGCTGTTCCCAGGGCAGCAAACAGGACGGGAACCAGGATGCGACGTGGAAACTTCAGTCTCCCCCTCAGGGTCATGATGGCATTGAGCAGCATGATCACTACCCAGAGCAGGGTGAGCCTGTAGTCTTCCTGATCCAGGAGGAACTGCAACCACAGGCCAATCAACGCTAATTGCCCGATCATTCTGCCAAAGGAGATCATCAGTTGCTTGCTTAGTTTCAGCTTCAGCTGATTGAATATCATCAGAGGAAAGACCAGGAGCAGCATCGCCAATAGCAGGCCAAGATAGCTGATATCCATTATGAAACCTCCCTGTTGTCGATCAGGACTCCACCCGATATTGTCCAACTGCGTTGCCAGCGATCCTGCCACAGAGGATCATGTGAGATGGCGATCACTGTGCCGGGGAAGTTGTTGAATATACAATCTGAAATGATGCTGGAGGTCTTTTGATCCAAAGCGGAACTGATCTCGTCCAATAGAAGGATTTCTGGGTTCAGCTGCAGGGCGCGGATCAAGGCCACGCGTTGTTTCTCTCCGCCGGAAAGCTGTTCCGCCTTTTGTCCCAAGTAACTTTCAGACAGATCAAATGTCCTCAAAAGCTCGCTAATCTTCTGCTCCCGTCCCTTCAGATCTCGCCTTTTGATGGCATGATAGCCGAGGGCTTCGTCCAAAACATCCTGCACTGTGCCTTCGCCCAGCCAGGGTTCCTGCATCACCATCACAATGCGGCTGCGCAACAAGTGTGGCGGGTAATCGGTGAGGGCCTTGCCTTCAAACCGGATTTCGCCATGATAACTGAGATTCATCAGATTCAGGGCATTTAGCAGCGAGCTCTTCCCGCTTCCTGTAGCGCCAACTATCAGGATGCGCTCACCACTGTGAACCCTGAGATCGATGTCCGATATCAGATGTTTCTTCTCGTAGAAGAGCCGGGATATCTTGATGCTGAGTAGATCAGTCATACATGCTCCATTGTGAGTTTATTCAGCGTGAGGGGTGAACGAATTCTTGTAACCGGTGATAAAGGGCAGCTACCTGGGCGGAGCGCTCATAATCCTGCAAAACCGGGGAGATCTTCAGCTTCGCACTGCGCGGCAGAAAGAGCTCACTGAGGCAGGCTTTGATGGCACTCACCGATTCCATGGGGCAGATATGGTTTTGCCCGCAGGATCTCAACAGATCAGCGGCTTCTCCGTGATGGGGAACCAGGGACAGGATTGGTCTGCCGATCCTGAGGTACTCAAAGACTTTTGAAGTCAGCGTCCCTTTGGGACTGCTGGAATTGATCAGCAGGATCAGGGCATCGGCCCTTTGCATCTCCAGCAAGGCCTCATGGTGGCTGAGCATGGGTAACACGCTGATCATCTCCCCAATTCCGCTATGCTCGATTTCTTCGTAAACTTCGCGGTTGAAGCTGCCATAGAGCTTGATCTTCAGGTTTGCTGGAGTAAGCACTTCGCGTTCCAGTTCCAGTACCGCCTGGTAGAGGTACTTCAGGGAGCGGCGGGCGTAGATATTGCCAAAATAGCAGAGGCTAAACTCATCGCTGGAGGGAGCACTCTCCACCAAATCGCCAAAATCGGCTTCATCGTGCCCGTTGTACAGCACGAAGCTGCGCTCTTTGATGCCAAAGGGGAAGTGTCTGTCCAAATCATCAGCGATGCCTTTGGTGGCGCAAACCACCAGGCTGGCATGCTTCAGGATGCGTGTCTCCCAGGCTACGGAGTAGGCACGTTTCAGGCGGGAACCCATCAGATCGTAATCGCTGAGCAGGGTCCAGTAATCCCTGTAATCCACCACGAGTGGCAGCCCGGATTCTTTGGAGAGTCTATAAGCCGCCAGTGCAGAGGAGAAAGGGCCGCAAGAGACATAGATCAAATCAGGTTTTTGCTCATGGATGATCTTCCTGGCTGCCTGGATCAGATAGGGCAGCCAGCCGATCTTCTCGTCGATGGGGTAGAGGCGCCGGATCAGCAGTTTGAGGCGTTCAGGGCTTTGTTTATAGATGGCTTGAGAGCGAGTCTTATTCCCCTTCAAGGCCTTTTTTAACAGCGCCATAGGATCCAGCGAAGGCGTTCGGGTGATACTTGCCTCAGTCTGCAGTGCCAATAGTGAATTGTCGTAGTAAGCGTATTCGATGTCATCCACCGTCACTAGATGAATCTGTGCGCCAGAGTGCTGCAGATAGTTCACCGTTTTCAGGTTTCTGAGGGCTGCAGGACCGCCCAGGGGAGGGTAAAAGTATGAAATATACAGGATCTTCATGTGATTTTGCGGATCAGATCAAATAGTTTTGGCTCCAGCGATTCCCAATTGAACCGGGTTTCAGCGATTTCTTCGCAGCGTTTGCTCATGGTCTCATATTCATTTGGCGGCAGATCCAGCATCCTGGAGATGGCATTGGCAATGTCCAGAGTGTGATAGGAGGATAATGTGCCAAGCTGATTGTGTTCGATCAGGCTTTTCATCAGCGGAGTTTTGATGCTGATCACCGGAAGGCCGGCTGCCAGGTATTCTAAAACCTTCAGCGGAGTGGCGAGGCTGATCCGCTTTACTTTGGGATTGAAAAGCCAGAGTCCGAAGCGGGAACGCTTTAGTAAGAGGCCGATCTTTTCGGCAGGGATCCATTCCTGGTAGAAGATAATTGCATTGAGGTTGTAGCTATTGATGCTGCGATGAAACTCCGCCTCCACCGTGGGATCGTGAAACTTGCCCAGGATTAGGATAGTCAGCCGGGGGTATCTACTTTTCAGGATACTGGCAACTTTTAAGATTTTGAAGATGCCGCGGTCGCGGGTCAAGCCACCGGCATAGATCAGGTCAAAACTCATTTCGCAAAGCTGCGCCAGGGCTCCAGGCACGTCACATTGATAATCCCATACGTTTCTCACCGGATAATTTGGCAGCACGAGGTAGCGCTCATCATGCGCCCGGGAGCCAAGGAGTTGATTGAGGACTTCTTGATTTACCGAGGTTACCGCATGTGCTCTACCTGCCAGAAAACGCTCAAGACCGAGATAGAGTGCCTTCACCACAGGACGCCAGAGCCAGAAGGAACGCTCGGCATGAGCATCGGCAAAAAACTCGTGGATGTCCATAATCAACCGCAGTTTTAGCTGTTTTTTCAAGATGATTCCCACGATCATGGTAAGGGGCTCCACACAGATCAGCAAATCAGGCTTGATAGCTTTGACCTCATGGTAAAGCTGAGGCAGAGCTTTGATCGGGGAATTGGCATCCACCACTACCTGATAGGGATTCGTACTGGAATTCACCATCCCGTTGGTCGAAATGACATACACCTCACCCAATTGCTTCAGGCTGATGCCAAGCTTGTAAAACAAACGCACATCGTTTGTGGGATGGGAGTTTGAGATTATGCAAATCTTCATCACTATCCTATTCCTTTCCAACTTTGCAAAGAGGCTTTGGATCGCTTTTGTGTCAAGCAAAACCTTTGTTTATCCCTGAAGTAATCGGGTTATCGAGGCTTCTGGTAATGCGGCGGCGATGAAGTGTCTGGTAACCCGGCGTCCAGCAATCATGCATTGTGCATCGTAAAATTGTTCATTTCTACCTACCTTGCCTGGTGTGCGCATTTCAAAGACATCCCAAGCGCCTCCTGAACGTTGCTTGGGATGAGTTTGGGATGTGTTTGACATGTGTGGCAGATGCAAGGCAGGATGATCCTGTCTGCGACGTGGAAAATGATGCTTAGTGGGATCAAGTCAGCAGAGAAGAGGTTTGTGCCGCCCCTGGCGGGCTTTCACTCCATCATGCTTCCTAAAAGATAATAAGCCGCGGGAAGTCAATAAGCCGGATTCTGTAATCCCGGACAAGCCGGGACCGATGTCTATCCCTCTGGGCCGAAACTCACGCTTCGGCTCAAGCTGCCTACCCGAAAGCGGCGTGGGCACGCCATAGCTTTCCTATTTGGCATTGCACCGGATAAGGCATTCCTGGCTACCAATGTCACCATCGGTACCGGTGGTCTCTTACACCGCCATTTCACCCTTGCGTGGCACCCACTGGGCACCGCGCGGTTTGTTTCTGTGGAGCTGGCTCTGCATTGCTGCAGCTTCCCGTTAGGAAGTATCCTGCCCATGGTGTCCGGACTTTCCTCTGCGCTCAAGGCGCAGCAGACATCTTTCATTCCCGCGGCGGAAAACGATTTACAATTCACGATTTAAAATTTACAATTTACGATTAAAGGTAGCGGAGCATATCCCGGTCAATGACGCCGGCGTAAAGCTCGATGTAAGGCTTTACGGGGCTGATATTGATCTTGGGGAAAAATACTTCTTCGATCTGGAAAAAGCCGACAGAAGCGTTCATTTCCACTTCGATGCAGATGGGTTTTTCCTCACCCTTGCGGATCGTGACTTTCTGGATGGCGGCAGCCGATGTGCGGTGAATATCCCCGGGGCGAACTTTGGAAGAGAGGATCATAGGGATGCGGGCACGTCCCTTTTCCATGTCGCTACCGTCTCCGATCAGAACCAATCCAGCTTCCAGAGAGTGTATTTTGTGGCTCGCCATGTGCCCAAAGATACCTTCAATGGCGATGGATCGTACAGCCGCCTTGATGTTATACTCATCTGCCCCGTAAATACTGCCCAGTACTTTGTCAATGTGGGGAATCGCCAGCTGGATGCTGAGATACTCGTGGCTGTCGCGGGCGATGCTCATGCCCATATCGTGCATCAAAGACGCCATGATCACGCCTACGAGGGAGTCATCAGCAGAGCCTACGCGTTCCTTTTCCAGATTCATCTTGATGCCCGCTTCATTGAGCAGGCTGAACATTTTGATGGTGTTCATAGTAGCCTTGCGCATGTGCACAGGGCCGTGATCGTTAAAACCAAGGCGTTTGATGGAAACAATATTGGCGTATTCCTGTAAAGCCTGGATCTCAGGATCGGCAAAGAGCAATTCCATGGCCTTCAAGGGTTTGCCGGAAAGCAGCTTCAAGATATGTTCTTCCAGTTGTATCTGTTTTATCGATTTATTCATCTCTGTCTCCTTGTCAGAAGCGGTGCCTGATACGCATAAACAAGCTGGTAGCTGAGGCTACGATGGCTATCGCCATGGCGATGGTTCCGGAGATCATCAGCGTATCGAAGATGTAACGCGAAGCCTGTCCGGAAGAGCCATTGATGTAAAATAGCATGGAGTAATACAGGCTGCGTCCCGGCACCAGGGGAATGATCACACACATCACAAACACCGAGACCGGGGTCGCCATCAATCTGGCTACCACTTCCGAGTATATACATACAATGATAATCGCCAGAAACACAGAAAGCAACATCGACTTCGAATAGAAGAGGATGATGAGGTAGGCTGCCCAGCAGATGCCCCCGCCCAGGCCGGTGAAGAGTACGCGCCAGCCCTTCAGATTGCTGCGCAGAGAAAATCCGATGATGGCCAAAAGCGCCCAGGCAAATTGCATGAGAGTGAGAAGATCAAAAGGTCTGCCAAACATTCTTAGTACCCCAACAAAGTCCAGAGCTTCAGCATGGTACCGCTGCCGGCGACAATGGCGATCGTAACGATGATGGCTTCCACGCCGCGCGCTGTGCCAGAAACCAGATCCCCGCTCATGGTATCGCGGATGGCATTGGTAAGCGCCAGACCCGGCACCAGGATCATGATGCCGCCGATAATGATGTTATCCAGACGGATGTTTGGCACCCAGGTGTCGATAGTTTTTGCCAGAAATACGATCAATGCGGAAGCGATGGCATTGAGCAGGAAGTTATTCACTGGCAGCCGCGAGATGTATTTCAGGCTGGCGCTGATGATGATGCCGATGATGAAAGCGATCAGAAACTCGGTCCAGGAACCGCCAAAGAGCAGACAGAAGAAGCCGCTGGTGGCTCCACCGCAGAGGTTGGTGACCCACATGGGGTAGGGATTTTCCCCGTCGATACGCCGGAGCTCTTTGAGGAACTCTTTACTCCGGCTCTGAGTGTGCGTCATGATGTGGCATTTATCACTCTGCAAACAATTTACCAATTGGCTCACCTGAGTTATCTTGCCCAGATCGATGCGGCGATTCTCGATGCGTTTGATGCGGGTGGTGATGTTCGCTTCCCCATCGCTGAGCGAGAAGAAGATCCCCGTGGGGGTAACGAAGGATTCGCAATCGTCGTAACCAAAGCCCTCACAGACCTTGCGCATCATCAGCTCCACCCGGTTTGTGGCGCCGCCGCTTTGCAAAATGATGCGTCCGGTTTCCAGGGCCAGTTGGCTGCATTCCTGCAGGTTGATCTTATTCATCCTTGATCTCTTTTGCTTTTTCTACGATCTCGGCTGGCAGTCCCAGAGTCTCCGCGATGCGGATCGCTTCCAGGGGAGGGTTGCTGCCCGGATCTGCTTCCACCAGGCTGTAATCCATCGCTGCGGCAAGAGCTTTGAGCCGGTCTTCCAGGAGAAATCCCAGATTATTGGTCTCACCCATGAAGTGATCCACGCCCTTGATCCGGTAATGCTTGATGCCGGAAAGGTGCGCCGGCTTGGTGTAATGCGTGGCGGCAAGGCAAAAATGCGGCGTAGTGCGCAGGTAGTCCAGCACAGCTGTGGCCAGTGCTTCACCCTCATAGGGATTGGTGCCGCGGGCAAACTCATCCAGCAAGAACAGTCCCTTGCCCTTCTGCCCCAAAGCATTACTGAAGGCCACCACTTCCTTGCCGAAGGACGAGAGATTGTCGTCCTCCTGCTCGTAATTGCAATAAACATAATCAAATATAGGCATCACAGCACTTTGGGCAGGCACTGGAATGGCCCGCCGCGCCAATTCGGCAAACTGCGCCACGCATCGAAGCAGACTGGATTTGCCGCCCATATTCGGCCCCGTGATCAGATTGATGGGGTGATCCAGGCTGATATCCAGGCTCTGATATGCCCGCTTTTGCTTTTGTAAACTGAGTTCCAGCGGCAGGTTTCGGGCGGAGCTGATCACTATCCCGTCCCCGGACTCGCACAGAGTTGGAATGCAGCAGCCATACTTCAGGGTAAAATCTGCCAGCATATAGTCCCAGGCCAGTTCGCTGCAGGTATCTACTGCCATATTGATGAGCTTCCGGTGCTGATGTAATTCGCGGCTGAGCTCACCTCTGATCTGCTCTTCCTCGCATTCAATGAGGTCATTCAGTTTGGCGATCTCTGCTTTAATGGCGTTGCTTTCCGCGGAATCGGCGAGGCTGTAGCTGAGATTCGCCACGCTCTGAGCGCTGAGGACAAAATGGGTGCTGCCACTAAGTTTATTGATGAGATCCTGCTCGTCCCGGGAGAGGCAGAAGCTTTCCTTCAATTTTGGCAGTCCCAGTTCCTCTTTTGCGGTTTCCAGCAAGCTTAGACGGACTTTTTGCAGCTTCAGGTTGCATCGCTGGCGCTCTCTATCCAACCGCAGCAATTCCGGGCTAAACAGGGGTGAGAGCCGAAAGACCGGCAGACCTGACTTTTCGGGATCAAGCAGCGTGAAAACAGGGGTCAGATCGGGCAGGGGATAATGCTGTAAATCGTGCAGCATCGCGTAGGCCCGCATGCTCTGGTAATGGTAGATAAAGCTTTTTATTTCAAAGAGATCGGCCAGAGCGTATACATGCTGGTGCTGCGTTATGGTAAAGGGAGTCAGATGGCTAAAGATATCCTGCCATTTATGCTGTCCGGATTTCTTCAGGCAGGCGATCATATCCGCCCTGGCGGC
Organism: Candidatus Cloacimonadota bacterium; assembly: GCA_017994635.1. Lineage (GTDB taxonomy): Bacteria > Cloacimonadota > Cloacimonadia > Cloacimonadales > Cloacimonadaceae > UBA5456. Next base: position 17,347 of record JAGOKK010000036.1, read on the forward strand.
GTATGCATCGCGCGCCTGGAGGAGCGTAAGGCCGTGTTGGGCAAGCTTCTTACGCTTCACCGTGGCAGTAAAACTGCCCAGGGGTTCGATCAGATCAAAAATCTCCATCATACCCGGGGATGCTGATTTCGGCTTCTTTACCATGCACTGACCTCTCTGCTTGCAAACTTGGTATAGCGATATCAATTCCTGGATATGAGTTCTATTGTCAATCTTTTTGTGCTAAAGGCCGGCTGATACTGCCTCCCGCAGTGGTCAGAACCTCCATGCCCGCCGCTGTCAAGCGCTGCAGTGTCTCCGCGTGAGGAAAGCCATGGACGTTGCTTGCGGTACAGCTTATCCACGCTTCCTCTGCCTTTACGGCATCCAGAAAAGCTGCCGTGGAACTGCCCCGTGAGCCGTGGTGGGGCACTTTGAGTATGTCAGCAGCCAAAAGATCAGGATAATTGGCCAGGAGATAGCCTTCCGCCTCAGCCTCGATATCACCAGTGAAGAGATAGCGACGCACTGTATCATCAAAGCGGCAAACGAGGGAGGCATTGTTTTCATCTGTAGCAGTAAAGCCCTTGTCGGGATGGACTATAGTGAGCGTTTGCTTCCCGAAATGCAGACTCAGAGTATCAGCAAGGGCATGAACGCGGGTGCCGGACAGATCTATCGCGCCGCTCAGCATCTGCCAATCCCTGGAGCTGAAGGCTTGGCGACTGATGAGGATATTCTTCACCCTCAGGCGTTTGCAGATGGCAGCCAAGCCTCCGGCGTGATCACTGTGCAGATGCGTCAGGATCAAATAGTCGATGGTCTTTACCCCGGTTCTTTGCAGCGCGGGAATCAGTTTCTTTTCCGCCCAGGAATCTCCCCCCAGAATGGTGGAATCAGCCAAAGCCGTCTCCGCCCTCTGCGTGCTGACCCCTCCCGTATCGATCATCACCGTGCTGCCATATGAGGTGTGGATGAGGCTGCAATCCGCCGTTCCGGCATTGTACAAAGTGATCCGGTTTCGCGCCCCACGCGGCCAGAAGAAGAGTCCCGCAGCGATCAAAAGCAAGGCCAGGGCATATCTAAAGCGACCCTTTAGACGGGCCTGCATCAGGAGCATGAGTGCTACGAGCACCAGTCCCACCGCGATACTCTGCCCCGCGGCGAGCCAATGATCGCTGAGCTGGAAGGGCAGGCGAGCGCAAAACTCCAGCCACCATTGCCAGAGATTGGCTACGGCAGCAAAGGCCTGATAAAAAGGCCCGATGGGAAAGATCAGGATGGTCAGGGCAAGGGCCAAAAGCGCAGATATCAGCGGTAATCCCAGTAGAATGCCAAGCACTCCGTTCAAGGATGCCGTGCCAAAATAGTACAAAGTCAAAGGCAGCATGCCAACGCCTACCACCAAACTGAGCAGCATGTAGTTCAGCAAGCTGATGGAGCCATTTACCAGTGGTGATGCCTGCTTGATGCGGGGCAATTTGGGCAGGGCAAACACGATGATCGCGACTGCCGTAAATGATAGGATGAGACCGACACTGAAGAGCTGATCCGGGCTGATCAGGGTGATGATAAGGAGACTCAGGCTGAGGTTCTGCCCGGAAGAGAGCGGTCGGGACAGCCATTTTGCCATCATGCCAATGCCGATCATCAGAATCGCCCGGCTGATCGGGGCCGCCCAATGGTTCAATGCCGCGAATGCGCCGATCACAATGAGAAAAGCGACATCTGCCACGCGGAAGGGCAGGAAGAAGCGCAGCACTGTGATGATGATGAAGTACAAGAACAGCACGTGTAATCCGCTTACCACCACCAGATGGCTGATTCCTGCCCGAGAGAGCAGGATTTTGTCCGTGCTTTTGAGGGCGGAATCGCTCAGCAGTAGAGCTCGTGCCAGGGCTGCGTGCTCCTTAGGGAGCGGCTTCAGGCGCTCAAAGACGAAATCTGCCGGTTTGGACAGGTACTGCTTTTCCCCCGCTGCGGGATCGCGCACTGCCGGCAGCACCAGCGTAAGACTGCCCGCGAAGCGATTGGGATAAATATCCAGGATGGGATCAGCACTCAGCCTTCTGATATCGGCCAGCGCGGTGTATGCCGCACCGGGGCTGAATTCGCCTTCATCAAAGAGCAGTAATTGCTCGCGCACCTCAATCCCGGCAATTCTGCTCAGTTCCACCGCCAGGGCTCGTTCCGACATGCGCCGGATCACCCGGAAGCTTACTTCCTGGCGCAGG
>JAGOKK010000037.1 GCA_017994635.1 Candidatus Cloacimonadota bacterium
GGCCATTATCCAGATTGGCATCCAGATAGGTGGTTACTTCAGGATTGCTGATATTGGCAATCTGAGTGCCATCGCGATAGACTTTGTATCCCAGCAGTGCGCGGTTGCTGCGGGAAGGCTCGAAGCGATTCATCGCCAGAGATCCGTTCTGAGCTTTGGCGGGGCTTTCCACGATCGGCTTCAGGCTGATATTCTTCATGGTAGCACCATCGGTCACAAAGCCCTGGATCGACCAGTTGTAGACAAGTTCTGCGTTTACCTGAGTGAGGGTGGTCCAGCCACCGAAGTTCATCAGGTTACCTTTGCCCTCTACTGCTGGGCCATCATCACAACCGGCAGGATATCCGCCCTGAGTATTTACGCCATAACCAATCCACAGTCTGTCGGCAGGGATGGGTACAGGGGTGGAGAGTACATGAAGGTTCCAATCGTTTACTGTGAAGTTGCTTTGTACCCCACTATAGACAAGGGTTCCCGGAGCGGTGGCAGTGCCGCCGGTCCATACTTTCACAGTGTAAACGCAGTTATCATATACGGGCACGAACTTGACCTGAGCCAAAGCTCCGCCTTGGTATTCCGCCAGATCTGTGGCATCGTACATATGCGCTACATCAAATTGTGCTGCAGCGTTTGTACCAATGCTATTGCCCAAAACTTCAGTATTGCACCAGGTGATCCATTCGCCTTCCAGCGGAGGAACGGGGCTGCTCCAGTTCAAGGTAACGTCGTTGCCATCCACAGTGGCGGCAAGATCGATCGGAGCCTGAAGATTGGCGATGGTTACGTTTGCAGGGCCGACAGCTTCGGATTCGCCATTATCATAAGTGGCGGTAACGGTGTAGCTGTATTCGCCGAGTTCGAGATCAAGATCGCTGTAGGATACAGTTTCAGGATTGCTGACCGTGCCGATCAGGGTTCCATCACGATATACTTTGTAGCCAAGTTGTTCACGAGTCACGGTTCTGTTGATTCCGGATTTGGTAAGCTCACCCACAGGACGGGCATTGGCAAGAGCCGGTACGCCTTTGGTGGCATAGGTGATGCCGCGGAATTCATGATCCACATAACCTTGGATGGACCAGTTGTAAGTGAGGGTAGGAGCCAGTCCGGTGAGAGTGGTCCAGCCACCGAAGTTCATCATATTGCCTTTGCCTTCGATCACGGGACCGTCGTCGCAACCAGCAGGGTGACCGGCTTGAGTATTGACGCCATAACCGATCCAAAGCTGGGTGGCAGGCACAGGGACAGGATTGGTGAGTTCCACAGTGTTCCATTCGCCGATTACAGGAGCTGTTACGGCCTGGGAATGAACCATGGTACCAGGAGCGGTAGGGGTTCCACCAGTCCAGATTTTGATAGTATAGACGCAGTTAGCTTCGTTTGGTACGAACTGCACATGTGTAAGGGTAGATCCTTGATAATCGGCCAGGTCAGTGGCATCAAAGCGGTGAGCGACGTCAAACTCTGCAGCGGCACCGGTGCCGATACCATTGCCCGAATCGTCGGGATTGCACCAAGTGATCCATTCGCCGGTGGGCGGAGGAACAGGCTCATCCCAGCTAAGATGAACGTCGTTGCCCTGTACTACAGCTTGCAGATTGGTGGGCGGATACAGATCGGCAGCTTGAATAGCGGTTCCGCTAATGCTGACATTGTGCGCCACGCGGTTGATATTATCTGTAATGGTGATGGTGGCACTGTGGTCACCAGCTGCGGTGGGAGCATAATTCACATCGAAAGTGAGGGTCTGCGTTCCGGTCAGGCCTGCGGGAAGGGTGGGAACGTTTACCAGGCTCATCATGTCGCTGCCGGAGATGGTGATGCTCTGGATGCCCAGAGTACCGGTACCAGCATTGCTGATGGAGAAAGTCTGAGACGCGGTCTGGCCCACATTCACATCACCAAAGGCATGAGTGGTAGGATTGATGGCAAAGATGGGATTTTCCACGGCGCCCATGCTGATATTGACGTTATCGATCATCAGGTCGTTATCGCCATTACCTGTAACTGTGGATTCACCGTAGAAAGCGAAGTATTTGATTCCGCTGAGGCCAGTGAGGGGGATGGTGTAGTTGGCACCGGTGGCAGGAATGTTATTCAAAACGTCCTGAGAACCGGTGTTGTTCCATTCACGCAGGATGCTTGGATTGCTCATATCCTGGCTATCGCTGACGATCACGATGAAGCGATCATCTTCCTGGGTAGTGGTGGGAGGAGTGCTAGCGTTCCATTCCATCAGAGCCGCATCAAAGGACAGCTGGTAATTGCCAGCGGGAAGGTTGATGGGAGGAGTAACCAGCCAGCCATAGCGAGAGGAGCCATAGATATTGATCTTGGCAGCCATATTCGCGGGGTCGGCGATGTTTAACCAGTCATCCTGCATCCATTGCACGGAGGTGCCGGTGGGAGTGGGGTATAGACCGCTGAGCTGGGTCCATTCCACTACAGGCCAATCGGTGCTGGCAGTGCCAAAATCTACGTTCCAGGGGAAGGTGGAGATGATGGGATCGTAGCAGGTGCCGCTGATGTTTACTGTGATCTCCTGATCACCTGCGGTCACCACGGCTGTGGCAGTATGATCGCCAACGACGGTGGGCATATACTGCACTACAATACTGGCAGTTTCACCGCTGGCAAGCTGTACGGGGCTGAAAGCTTCGGACAGGCTGAAGTAAGTGCCATTGACGACCACAGAGCCAACACTCAGTACACCGGATCCGGAATTGGATACGGTGAACCCATGCGTGGCAGTGGTGCCGATCATAGTGCTGCCAAAATCATATTCCACGGGATTGACGGCAAGCTGCGGGCTGCTGGGGATTTCTCGTACGGTCACGTTGTCCACGTGCAGGTCGTTATCTCCGCCGGAAACGGTTGATTCACCGTAGAACGCGAAATACTTGGTTCCAGTAACACCGCTGAGGATGATACTTACTTCGGAACCGGTATTGGGGATGGCATTGTAAACATATTGGCTGCCTGCGTTGTTCCATTCGCGCAGGATAACGGGGTTGGCCATGGTGGGGGTGTCGCTCATCACAACGATAAACTTATCGTCCAATTGAGAGGTGGTGTCTTCAATCGGGTTGCTGTTGCCGTAGTCTGTAAGACCGAGATCAAACTTTAACTCGTAGCCATCAGCAGGTATTGCAATGGGAGGTGTGATCAGCCAGCTATAACGGGAAGTACCATAGATATTGATCTTCGCATCGTTGTTTCCAACAGCGCCATTAAGCCAGTTACCTCTGATCCAGTAAGAATTGGTACCGGAGGTATTTGGATATTGACCACCCATTCTGCCCCAATTCAGGGGCGGGAAGGCATCGGAAGTAGTGGTGCCAAAATCCACGGTCCAGGGGAAGGCAGAGATGGTGGGATCACTCATGGTGGTGAAGCTGAAAATGCTGCTGGCGGGGCTATCACCCGAGGCGTTTGAAGCAATCACTTTCCAGTAGTAGGTGGTGTCATAATTCAAAGCCTGCACTGTCTGGAAGCTGATATTGGGAGTAGTAGCCAGGAGAGTGCTGGGGTCGGCATTGGTATCCAGATACACGTTGAAGCTGGTAGGAACACCGCCGGTAATGGCAGGATCCCATTCCAGGAGCGGAAATACGCTTTGGTTTGTAGCCAGATCATCCGGGCTATCCAATACTGGAGCATTGGGCGCAAGAGGAGTGATTTGGGGTCCGATCACAGAATCCAGGTAGAAGCTAGCGCTATGATTGCTGGTACGGAAACCGAGATAGTAATTGCCTGCCGCAGCACTGAGATCCACTACATGGTTTTCCCATGTGTTGGTGGCTGTGGCCATGTAGTTCTGCAATACAGTCCAGTTTTCGCGGTCGGCAGAATACATCACATCCAGGGATCCGGTGAGGGTGGATATTCTGAGGTCAAAAGTCAGAGTATTGCCCGCCGCGATGGAGAGCATGGGGGTGGAAAGGGTGAATTGGTTTGAGGTGCTGCCATACTTGTAAGCTGAATAGGTGCCATCGGTGGCAGAGGTGGTGCTTTGGGACCAGCTTGTGGTACCCAGAGACGCCCATCCCGCGGGGGGGACACTAACTTCGAAGCTTTCTGCAAGCTGGCTTTCAGCGGGAGTGGAGAACGACCATACCGGGCAGTTTGAGGCGTTGCCATTGGCATTCTGCGGGATCACCTGCCAGTAGTATGTGGTTCCGGGCAGAAGATCGGTCACAGCATAAGTGGTGTTTATCTGATTGACCAGGAATTCCGGAGTGGTGCTGGTGCCAAAATAGAGGTTGTAAGAGGTGGGCATCCCATCGCCAGCATTCCAGGACAGGGTGGTGTTTTGGAATGCGAAACCAGCATTAGTCGGGGCTACGAGGCTCGCCGGACCGGGAGGGTTCACGCTGGGTGTAACGATTTGGATGTTGGGACGGTTGGCGTACAGAGTGCCGGTAGCAGTAGCGGGGAAAGCACCGTCCGCATATTTGTAAACAGCCATCATATCAGTGGTGGCAGTGTAGTTGAAATTGGGATAACCGGATACATAGGTGCCGTCCCAGTTTTCCCACACGATTTCGATGTTGCTGGTGCCATCCCACATGAATGGAGTGCTGAACATCAGATACTTCCAGCCTCCGCCATTCCAGGTGTAGGATGTGTTGTAAACCTGTTGAAATGCAGTGTTGTCCGGAAGAGTGTTATCTTCCGCGGCGTATAATCCGGCAGTAGTATGACGGATATAGACGCGCTGATCGTCAGTGACATAGTTTGCGGGGTTGTTTCCAACCTGGAAACCTATACCGTCGATCTGACCGGCGGTGAGCCCTGCTGTGTTCATTTCGGCGGCAGTGTAAATCACTTTACTCCAGCTGTAATCATATAACCCGTAAAGGGGTACATAATTCTGCGTGGAGGTGCCGTCTCCGATGGTAAAAACTTCGGCCGACATGATGCCAATCAGCATCAGCAGCAGAAGCAGGAGGGTAGTTTGCTTCATGTCTTTACTCCATTTAGTTTGTTATGTGAAAAAGCTTATAATATTGCCAGGAGCCTATCTCCGAGCTAAGCCCAATACTAAAAAATATGAAAAACTGATACACAGGTAAATCACTATGCTAACCAAGTTTTCACCTATAGCACTTTATGTAAAGCAAAAAAGCTTCCAACTATGCTATTACTTGAGAAAAACGGGTTTTTGGCAGATATCTACTTCTTGCCAACCGCTGCTACATAGATCACGAATTCTTCGATCCCGTCTATTCCCAGCACATCATTCATGGCTTCATCCATGTAGGCACCGATCATGCAGGCTCCTGCGCCAATGGCTTCCGCAGCCAGATGTACATTCTGCCCCGCATGCCCCGCATCAAGATATAGATAGCGGTATCCACGCTGTCCATAGCGCCATACAGTACGATAGGGAACAGCCGTGTAAATGAAATTGACCGCGGCTTTCTGAACCATATCCTGCCGGAAACAGCCTTCAAAGATGGCTTCATGTGTTTCGGGCTTGTCGCTGATCAGCACTAGACAGTGTTTGATGGGATGATAGTAATACAAACCGGGCTTGAAGCCCTTTACTTTGCGCAGATCTACAAAGGTCTCCAGGGGGTGTCTGGCACCTGCTGAGGGTACGTTGCGCAGAGTGATCTCCATGCGCTCGTTGGAACGAAAATCCCGCGCCCAGGATGCCGCCCACAAGAGAAAAGATAGCTCTTCAGCGCTAAACTCGGTATCGCTGTACTTACGTAGGCTGCGGCGCTGATCTATGGCTTCCTGCAATGATAGCTTCTTAAAATCCAGTGTGCCAACTGCCGGCAGGGGGAAGATTTCACCGCTGCGGGCTTTGATGGCGTCCGGACGGGTGAGGCCGCATTCCTGATCGCTTTTGCCGTCGTAAATATAGCGGGTAAGATGCACGAAGTCATTGCCAATGCGTTCTGCTTTGGTCTTCTCCTGGTAGATTTCATCCACCAGCGCTTGCATGGCTTGTTCAAAAAGCTGAAACTCCTCTTCGGTAAGTTCACTTTCCCTGCAGATTTCCTCATCTGAATATCCACGGGTCTTGTAATACAGGTAGCTAAAGGTTTTGGTATCCATATCTATTCTCCTATTCTATGGCTTCCACGGGGCAGCCCTTGAAACGGCCGTTGCCGTCGCTGCAAATTCCGCAATCGATGCAGAGTTCCGGATCGATGTACGCTTTTCCATCCCTGCGGGATATAGCCCCCACCGGACAATTTCGAATACATAGCCAGCAGGATATGCAGGTGTCAGGATCCACCCTGCGATCGCTGTGATGCGGGTAGAGATCCTTTCCGGAGGCATCTCTGAGGTCGTAGGATTCCTCTGAGATCTTGATCTGGCTCACCAGGATCTGTCTGGCTTTCAGGCGGCCGGTTACTGATACTTTTGCCCCGTTATCGATGCTGATCCCCAAAGAATCCAGCAGCGTTTTTGGTGCCAGCAGCAGATGATAGCGCGTGCCTTCGGGGCTGTCCATATATGTCCTGGCCTCGTGGATCACTGCTGCTCCCGAGACCTGGACAGTATCGCCATCAGCAAACGCACTCAAGCCCGATGCCAGGATCAGGATAGTGACGAGTAAAAGGTATTTCATAACAGATCTCCATTGCCCTTATTATGCAGATGTTCCACCACTTTTTTTACTTCTTCAGAGCGCTCTTTGGGGCAGACGAGGATGGCGTCCGCGGTCTCGATGATGCAGAGATCATTCACTCCGATGAGAGCGGTAAATTTCTTGCTGCGCACAAAGTTTCCCCTTGCATCGATGCTCAGATGCGGTCCTTCCGTGTAGTTTCCGCTGTCGTCAGCGGGGCTGATATCGGCCAGTGCCTTCCAACTGCCCACATCGCTCCAGCCCAGATCCACGGGGATCACATAGCGGCTATGCGCCTTTTCCATGATTCCGATATCGATGGGAACTCTGGGCATCTGCCGGTATAACGAACTGATATCGGCAGATATGCCTCTATCACGCCACACTTCAGCGATCTGACCACACAAATCTGATACTTCCGGTAGATGTGCCCGAAAAGCTGCGTCGATAGCGCTAATACTCCAGCAAAACATCCCGCTATTCCAATAGAAATTGCCCTGCTCCAGAAAACTCTGAGCTGTTTCCCGATCCGGTTTTTCCTTGAAGCGGCTTACAGTGGTCAGAGCGTCCTTTCCCTTTGCTCCGCCTTCGATGTAGCCATATCCAGTGGCAGGATAATCCGGTACAATGCCAAAGGTGATCAGGGCTGCATCATCGGCGGCTTGTTCAGCCTGTTTCAGGGTACTGATAAAGGCTTCCGTCTTGCGGATTACGTGGTCTGCTGGAAGCACGATCATCGCTGTTTCCGGACTGTAGTGATGCTTCAGATATTCCACACTGAGCGCGATGCAGGGCGCTGTATTCATGCCAAAAGGCTCAATGATGATGTTCTTACTTGGAAGCTCGGGCAGATGCTCTCTCACCAGCGTTACTTGCGAGGCAGCAGTAACGATATAGACGTCGGCGATGGAGATCAGACCGGAGAGGCGATCCACAGTGAGTTGCAGCATTGAGCGGCTTCCGGAGATTTGTAAGAACTGCTTGGGCGCTTTTGCTCTGCTGGCAGGCCAAAAGCGGGTGCCGGATCCTCCGGCCATAATGAGGGCTATCACAATGTCACTCCTTGTTATTGGCTGATTACCTGCACATCTTTGGGATAATTGAATTTCCACACAGAGGCTGGGATCGCTGCGTCGCGCTTGATGTTGCTAAAGCGATAGGTAACCGTGTTTCCGGCTGGATCGGTGTATTTCAGGCTGTTCACGATTCCAGTTTTGCTATCGATCACTGCCTGCATTTCTTTGATCATTGGGTCTTTTTGTGGGATCAGCTTCACTGTGCAGAGGTGCTTTTCCTGCTTCACGATGCTTACCTTGCTCTTGGTCCAGTAATGCTGCAGGATTTCCACTGGGTTCATCTTTCCAAATTCCGGCTGCATCTTGGAGCGCAGGAGGGTGTTTGATGAGGCATCGTAGAGTTCGGCTTTGCCACTCTGAATCTGCAGGCGCTGCACTGAAGGTTTGTAAAAGCTCATCAACATGCGCCCCGGAGTAAAGTAAAGCTTGCCAGTGTACACGATGCTGCGCTTCAATTGGGTGTAATAGTTAGTCTGCTGTACGTTGGCTTGAAAACTGATCAGTTTCTGATAGCTGAGCTTCACCCTGTCGTGCAGTTCAGCGACTGAGATCGCGTGAAGGACGCCGAACAGACTCAGGATCAATACTATGCTAATCTTCTTCATTCACCACTCCCAAACGGATCAAATCGTCACGATTCGCCAATACATCGCGGGATTTGCTGCCCAGATGAGGTCCTACAATTCCAGCCTGTTCCAAGAGATCCACCAGACGTCCGGCCCGGGCATAGCCAATCTTGAAATGACGCTGCAGCATGGAAACCGATGCAGTATTTGATCTTACCACCACCTTGGCTGCTTCAGGGAAAAGATCATCATCCCATTCAAAGAAGCTGCTTCCCTGAGTTTCATGGCTTATCTGCACACTGAAATCCTGCTTTGGCTTGGGCTGCATTGCAAGATAATCATTTACCCGGGCGATCTCATGATCGGATACATAAGCTCCGTGAATACGCTCCGGCGAAGCTTTGCCCGGAGGCAGGAACAGCATGTCGCCATTACCCAAAAGCCGCTCCGCTCCTATCATATCCAGGATCACGCGGCTGTCCACGCGGGACGAAACCTGAAAGGCAATGCGGGCAGGGAAATTTGCCTTGATGATACCGGTGATCACTTTGATCGAAGGACGCTGCGTAGCCAGGATCAGATGGATGCCCACCGCGCGCGCCATCTGTGCCAAACGCGTGATGGGCAGCTCGATATCTTTGCCGCTGGTCATGATCAGATCGGCAAATTCATCCACTACGATCACGATGTAGGGCAGAGGCTCCAGCTCGGAATCGGTCAGACACTTCTCGTTGTATCCGATGATCTCTCGCACCCGCGCCACTTGCAGTAATTCATAGCGCCGTTCCATCTCTTTTACTGCCCAATACATGGTTTCCAGCGCTGTATCCGGATCGGTAACAACCTGCCCGATCAGGTGGGGGAGGTCATTGTACCCGGCCAGTTCCACGCGTTTTGGATCGATCAGGATCAATCTCAGATCGTCAGGCGTCGTACGCATGATCAAGCTCATCAGGATGGTATTGATGCACACAGATTTACCACTACCAGTAGCTCCAGCAATGAGTAAATGCGGCATCTTTGCCAGATCAGTCACGATCGCCTTGCCGGCAATGTCCTTACCAAGCCCGAAGGCCAGCTTGGACTTATGCTTACGCATATCCTCACAGAGCAGCAGATCCCTCAGATAGATCATATCCCGAGTCAGATTGGGGATCTCAATGCCGATCAATCCCCGGCCCGGAATCGGGGCCTGTACGCGGATCGACTTAGCTTTGATCGCCAGGGCCAAATCATCGGCCAGGGAGGCGAACTTGCTCACCTTCACGCCCTTGGCTGGTTCCAACTCATACTGGGTGATGATGGGGCCGATATTCACATTGCGTACTTCGGCCTCGATATTGAATTCAGCCAGTTTGTTTTGCAATACCGCGCTGGTGTCCAGGATCTGAGCTTCGATCTCCTTGCGATCTTTGTCCGAAAGCTTGACCGGGCTTTCCAAAAAGTCTTCGATGGAGGGCATGCTATATTCCCGGTCATCGTCGTCGGGATCAATGTCGATGGGTGATGTAGCGGTCTTCCTGGCTGGGGATACAGGAGCATCTGGGGTTTGTTTGATCACGGGTTGATTGGCCTGTGCCTGACTTACGTGATCTTGAATCACCGGTTTTGGCTCTACGGCAGGTATATCTTCTATGATCGTTTCCTTGCTGATGCTAGGTTGGGGACTCTTTTGCTTTGCTTCATTATGCCGCGCGAGGTCTTCCCAGACACCTTGCAGCCAGGCTTTTATCCTGCTGAAATCAAAGATCAAGATTGCTGATAATACCATGCTGCCGATCAGGATAATTCTTGCCCCGGTACCCTTGAACAGGGCATTCAGGATGTTCCACAACGCTCGCGGCAGGATACTCTGCGAGTAGCCCTCCAGATTGGCGGAGAGCAGCGCCTGGAAAAAGAACAGCACAATTACAAAGAGATAGCCCTTCTGCTTTGATGCCAGTGCATTGGGATCGGCAAAATAGCGGAACGAAACCGCTCCGATGATCAGAAATCCGATCAGCGACAGCCAGTAACCAAAGATATAGATAAAGACGTAGGCAAACAGCGTACCAAACACACCGATCGGATTGTCGATTTGCGCTCCCTGGCTGCCAAACCAAGTGAAGATATTGCCATTTTCGCGCAGATTTGCCATATCGTTACTAATACTGCTATAACCCATCAGCAGGGATACGATCACCAAAAGCGAGAGCAGGGATATGCCCGCGCTGATCAGCCGTTTATGCAGATCGGTAAGCCCGGAAGACTTGGTTCGGGAGCTCTTTTTTGCTTTCTTCGCTTTTGCTGGGGGCATAGTACAAACCTCTAAACGTTGAAGCGGATGTTCAAAATGTCACCGTCTTTCACCGGGTATTCTTTTCCTTCCAGCCTAAACAGCCCCTTTTCGCGCAGTGCTTTTTCCGATCCATGAGCCATCAAATCGCTATAATTGAAGCACTCAGCTCTGATGAAACCACGGGCCAGATCACTATGGATTTTCCCCGCAGCTGTTACGGCATTGGTACCTTTTTCGATGGTCCAGGCACGCACCTCGTCCTCACCCACAGTAAAGAAACTCTGCAGTCCCAAAAGGTCGTAACACAGCATGGTCAGGCGATCCCGGATCGACGTCTGGATGCCCATATCCGCCATGAACATCGCCGCCTCTTCGGGTTCCAAAACACTCAATTCCTGTTCAAACTTCCCGGCGATAAGCTCGGCCATGAAGCCCTGAGCGCGAATGGCATGCAGCAGCTCTTCCTGCTGAGTGTATCCGCTCTCTGAGGTGTTTAACAGCATCAAGAGCGGCTTGGCGCTGAAAAATTGAAAACCGCGCACGGATTTCTCTTCTTCTTCTGCCAGATCTAGATCTCTGATGCTACTACCTTCCTGCAGATGACCGATAATCCTGCGCAAGGCTCTTTCCTCGATTTGAATCGCCGGTGTTTTTACACCGCGTTTATAGCCCAATTCTATTTTCTCAATGCGCTTTTCGGCGATTACCAGATCAGTGAGGATCATCTCATCGATAAAATGGCTGATAACCTTCAACGGAGAATCATCGCCATAAAGCTGATCCAATTCACTATCCTCAAAGGCTCGCAGGATCAGCACAAAAGCTTCACAACTCTTGATCCCGGAATAGATCGCTGATTCGGGATTCTCGCCCTCCCTGGCAAAAATCCCGGGGTAATCGTGGAACTCCACATTGGCATATATGGTCTTTTTGGGCTTGTATAGCTCACTGAGGTGAGTAATACGTTCATCTGTGACCTGTACGATGCCGATATTGGCCTCATCGGCGGGCGGAGCGTACTTGTCGGTGGGATGATCTGTCCCCGTCAGAGCATTGAATACTGTAGTTTTACCGCTTTTGGGCGGCCCGATCAGTGCTATTTTCATTATCTATCCTGTTCTTTTGCTGTTTATCCGTCTTTTTCCTGTCGTCTTTTTGCCATAGCCCCGCATCGTAATACAAAGATGCTATTTCTGCACGCGATAGCGGACGCCACCGGCCCACGGGAAGATCCTTCAGCTGCAGGGATCCGAATTGCAAACGCCTCAAACTCACCACCTTCGCACCTACGGCTTCGACCATCTGGCGAATCTGACGTTTGCGTCCCTCTCTTATTACCAGCTTTAGCTGCATTTCCTTTTCACTTTCACTTTTCACATATACTCCAGCACTCTGAGTGATGCCACCTTCGATCACCACACCTTCGCGGAGTTGCTGGATAGCCGCACGGCTCAGCTTGCGATCCACTACCACGCGGTAGCTCTTTTCCACCTTGTGGCTTGGGTGAGTGAGCTGCTTGATCAATACCCCGTCGTTGGTGAAGAGCAACAAACCTTCGCTATTCTTGTCCAATCTACCGGCGTAGGGGAGAGACGCTAAATGCTCAGGAAGCAAGTCATACACAGTTTTACGGCTATATTCATCCTTGGCGGAGACTACATAACCCAAAGGCTTATTCAATACCAGGTAGAGCTTCTTTTCCTCGCGGTGCAAAGCTTTTCCCTCGTACTTCACTTCATCCCGGGACGGATCTATCTTGCACGCCAGGTCACGACAAGTCACAGAATTTACACTGATCAATCCAGAGGTGATCAATTCCTCCACTTTTCGTCGGCTGCCCAGACCGCAATCCGCCAAGAAGCGATTGAGCCGGTATTCCTTACCAGGCTTCGAGGGTGCTTTGGATGACTGTTTTGAAGACGTTGTTGATGATTTCACCTAGTGCTTCCTCTTTTGTGCTAAAACGCGCTGTGCTGCCTTCGGCAACGCTATAGAGCTCGCTGACGCGTAAGCTTTTATTTTCATACAAAACTTCGTTATTCACCAAATCGGTGAAGACAACATTCAAGTTCAATACCAATTGGTAATCCTGCACCTGATTAGCGCTGTCATAGCTGTAAATGCGTTCCTCAAAAGAGATTATCTCTCCTTCGAGTGAGCAGTCTGGATCCTGGGTAACCTGTTTCAAGCGGCCATCATTGCGGATAGCCAGCGAGAGATCATTTAGCGCCTTCTCGGCCAGGGCAAACTCCGAACTGCGGTTCGTAAAAGGCTCCACCCGGATTTTTTTTAAATGCGGGTAAGCATTTGAATAAACCGAATAGTAGCAGCTACTGAGCAGGAGTAAAATTAGGGTGATGTAAATAAATTTCTTGACCATAATGCCATATCTCAAAAACTCTCGTATCCTTGTCAAGATAAACCTTGGCATCATAGCTTAAAAAACCTAAAAATAGTTCCTAATACAGGAGGAATCAATGGCCAAGAAATTCATCTCGAAAGCCGAAGCAGCAAAGAAACTTAAGGTTTCTGACCGCGTGATACAGGAGATGATCAATTCGAAAATCTTCGAAACCAAAGTCGTGGGAAAAAACGAGAAAATCGATGAGGATTCGCTGAACGAATGGCTGGAAAACCTCAATGAAGACGACGAAAAAATGCTGGCCCTAAAGCGTGTAATCTGCCACTTTGAAGAATACATGCGCCAGGAAAACATCTTTTTGGATTTTCATGCCGATAACAAGTACGATGCCATCCGCATCCTCAGCGAAGATGCCAAAGATTTGAAGCTGGTGCGCGACGCTCGCTGGCTCTACGAAGTGGTGGTAGCCCGTGAAGAATTGATCTCCACCGCCATCGGCAACGGTGTTGCCCTGTTGCACCCCCGCCATCTGCACCCTTCCAAGATCAAATCACCCTCCATCCTCTTCGGCCGCTCCGACGATGGCGTGGATTTTGATGCGCCGGATAACAAACCGGTGAACATCTTCTTTATGTTGCTCTTGCACAACGACAAACAGCACCTGTTTTCACTCTCCTACATCTCCAAACTCGTGCAGAATCCCGAAGTTTTGGAGATGTTCCTAAAAGCCACCAATAAGGATGAGATTCACACTGCGCTAACCGTGATCCAGGGATAGAATAATGCCTTCAGTACGCATAATCCTTGGTAGTAAAAGCGATCTTGACGCCTGCAAGCCCATCAGCCTGGTTCTGGATGATTTTGGCGTGCAGTATGACTTTCACATTAGCAGCGCACATCGAAATCCTGACAATACCGCAGAACTAGCCAAAAAAGCCGAAACCGAAGGAATAAAGGTGATCATCGCATGTGCGGGAATGGCTGCCCATCTCCCCGGCGTGATCGCCTCGCATACTGTACTGCCCGTAATCGGTGTTCCCATCCAGTCGGGAGCTTTGAATGGCGTAGACGCGCTATACTCCATCGCGCAAATGCCCCCAGGCGTCCCCGTTGCCGCTGTTGCGATAAACGGAGTGAAGAACGCAGCTTTGCTGGCCATCCAGATCCTGGGAACCATCGATCCTGCTCTCAGAGAGAAGTTCCGCGCTTACAAAGAAGGTATGAAAGGCTAATCACCACCTCATAGTCCAGATCCTTCAAGATTATCGATGCTGATCCGCAATGACGGAGCTCCCTGGCGGGGCTTTTTTTGTGTTGTGTGACATTCCTGCACCCGGGAGTCTGTTCGCCCTCTGCTGCCTCGTACTTTACCCGAACTCCACTTGAATCCCTCCTGAACTGGGTTCGGGAGGAGTTCAAGTGGGTTTCAAGTGGCGTACATCTGGGTAATGGGGGAATGCCAAGAAGAATAGACCAGGCATCCCCCCAAAAAATCGGGAATTGATGTGGACAACCATATGACATATGCACATATAGATGCTGTTAGTGTCCAAAGATTTGGTGTTCTGGAACCATGATTCGGATTTTTCCACATGATGAGGGCAACAAGCTGTTACGAAATGTGGGTTAGGAACCTAGTTGATGCAGTATAGCCATCTCCCGAACAGAAAGCGTTGCATACATTTGCCTGTAGCGAAGTAACAGGATTCGACACGTCCCCTGTCGACACGGAACGAAATTCTGTAAAAGAAAGCGACTGCGTCGCTTCTGCAGACGAGACGTCTGCAATCCTGAATGGGCGACATTATCATAGCATACACCTGTAGGGGCTTTCCTGCAGATAGCCCTCCGGACTGCTTGAGACTTTATCAACGTCTTAATTACATGCATATGCATGATCGTTCAGTACAAACGAAGGCAAAGCATCGAAGCCAGACGTGATCAATAGCAAATGAAAATAAGACTGGATTAAGTAAATGGGGGAATGCCAATCACAAAGTAAGGACGGAAAGTTGTTGTCGTGCATGATTGGGCTGGCGAGTGTGCCAACACGGCAAGGGCAGGGATAGGACAAACGGTATAGGAATCAGTCTTCTAGAGCTATATAGTACTTGGAAACGGTAGAGCTAGGGTGTAATGCAACAATGTGCTATATTGAGGCTACATAGCAAGGTAAATCAATGACAGACAAGCGATAAACAGCTTCTGCGCCCAAATCAGGCCAGAGGAATGTTTCACATGAAACAATGCAGCGGGAGAGAACAGCAGATACTCCTCCAATTGCGGTCAGATACACTGCGCCATGCTGATGAATTGCTTCAATCACTTCCGAACTGCGTTCGCCCTTGCCGATCATCACCTTCAGCCCAGCTTCGAGGAGCGGAAGCGTCAATTTATCCATACGAGAACTGGTGGTAGGCCCAATCGCTCCGCAGACTTGTCCTACAGCCTTGGGACTGGGGCCACAGTAGAAGATGGCAATTTCGCTAAGGTCGAAGCCAAGTTCCTTACCCTCGTTCAAGAGACTCAGCATTCGTTTGTGAGCCTGATCACGAGCTGTATAGACAACTCCACTTAGCAAAACCTTATCGCCAATATCAAGCTCGCTAATCTGTTCATGATCTAGAGGTAGAGAATACTTATGAATCTTCATGGTGAGACCTAGATAGTAATTTCAATGTGCCGGTGATCATGGCACTGCAAGTTAACCGCCAAGGGCAGCGATGCGATGTGGCAAGGTTCAAAGAGGATGTGAACTGCCAGCGCAGTTAGACAGCCGCCCATACCCTGGGAACCTGTGCCACCCTGATTGATGCGCTGAAGAATGTTTTCCTCAAGCATTGCATATCGAGGTTCGGGATTCTTCCGTCCCAGTTGTTCAAACAATGCAGCCTTGGCCAGATATGCACATCGCTCAAAGTTGGCTCCAAGTCCGATCCCGATCACCAGGGGCGGACATGCTCGAGATCCAGTGGCCAGAACTCGCTCCACAATGAGTCCCGTCAATTCATCAGGATGGATTGTGGGGCTAAGCATTTGGTGAAAACTCATGTTCTCAGCCCCTCCGCCTTTTTGGGCCACGCGCAGTCGCAGTTGATTGCCTGGTACTTGATTCAGGTGGAGGATCGCGGGACTATTGGTGCCCGTGTTCATCCGGTCGAAAAGAGGTTCGGCTACAATACTGGCTCTAAGGGGGCAATGCTTTGCTGCAGCGGCGGCTGCTTCGTCCACGATCTCATGGAGAGTGCCGGAGGAGAAGATAACTTCGCTGCCCAGATCAGCAATCACAATAGTGGTTCCTGTGTCCTGGCACAGAGGTATGTGGTCGATGGGTGAGATCTCGTTATTCAGACATATGGTACCAAGGACGTCAGCCACACATTCATCCGATTCATATTGCCTAGCTTGCTCGACCAAGGCGATCACGGAGGGGTCATTGTGATATGTAATATGTATGATAGCATCGAAGATGGCTTGATAGACCTGCTCGCGGGGGATTATTCGCATGATTATCTGCCCTTCTTACGCCTTAAAAGGTACTTCATGAGTAGCTTGGCAATGTCTTCATCGGTGCCCACGGGGAGATACTCAATGTTATACTGGTGGCAGGCATGTTTCAGCTCTCGGTAAAAGCCTTGAAAGTGTTGCTGATACTCGCTGCGAATCTGCCAGGGATTCACGATCATGCGCTCACCGGTCTCGCTATCGATGAACTCTGTCTCGCGGCGTAGATCAAACTTGGCTTCCTGGGGATCATAGAGGTGAAAGACGATTACTTCGTGCTTGTGGCTGCGGAAGTGCTTCAAGGCAGTGATGATCTTCTCCGGATCCTCCAGCAGGTCGGAGATCAGAATGATAAAGCCGCGTTTCTTTAGCGATTCGGCAATTTGATGCAGCGGACTGAGAATGTCGGTCTGCTCCTCGGGTTGTAGCTGGATCAATCTGGTAAAAATCTGTGCTGTGTATGAGCGAAAGGCTTTTGGAGTAAGGGCAGAGGTAACCCGATGATTGAAGGTGATCAATCCAGCGGCGTCTTTCTGTGCGATCATCAGCCAGGTCAGTGAAGCGGCAAGGCGCTTGGCATACTCTATCTTACTGATGCCGGAGGAATTGAAGAACATGGATTTGCTATGATCCAGTAGGATATAAGCACGCAGATTTGTTTCTTCATCGTAGCGTTTTACATAGTAGCGCTCGGTCTTGCCGACTATCTTCCAATCCACATTTCGCAGAGATTCGCCAGGATTGTACTGACGGTGATCGGCAAATTCCACACTGAACCCGTGATAGGGCGACTTATGCAACCCTATCAAAAAGCCTTCAACAATCTGTTTGGCAGTGAGTTGCAGTCTTGATAGCTGTGCTAGGGCTTCATCGCTGAGTAGATTCACTAGTCGCCTTTCTTGGGGGGAAGCAACAAAGCAATGGGGATGACGACCGCGTAGGCGATGAGTAAAAGCACTGGGGATAGATTGATCTCATTCAGGGTCATTACGAAGTATCCTGCTATGAGGAGGATGGCTGCCACGATCAAGAGTATGATGTTGGTCTTACCGAGATTAAGGCGGTTGTTTTCTTTCTTGGACATCTTTTCTCCTTTACTGGAATCATGCAAAATATCACTAAACAGGAGTATCCTGTCTACATGAGCTAATAAAGTCAAGTTCTTTCTTTGGCGGAGTGGTAGCAGGCGTGGATGGATCCGAAAACTTCGTCAGACAGCTCTGCTCGCATTTTTCCGTCGGATATGGCCAATGACTCTAGAATGTGCACTTCTGCTTCAATACGACGATTTAGGAGCTTCATAAAATGCGGCCCGAAATTCATATCACCATACCAGTAGATCATATCACGGTTACAGTCATCAATGGGTTTGCCATCGATACTGCGGTAGTTGATGCAAACAGGCAGAACGGGACAGCGTGCATTTATGGCTACCTGAAAAAGTGATTTGCGAAATTCTTTTACAGTACGACCGTCGGTGGATGTTCCTTCTGCGAACAGGACTACCTTAAAACCTTGCATGATGGCGTCGCTAAAGTTTTGTATTTCTTGTTTCAGGCTCACAGGACGCTTACGATTTGTAAAGAGTGATCCGCCATATCTGGTGATAGGTCCCAGAAAGTAGTTGTTTCCCATTTCCACTGAGGTTATGAAGGTCAATTCCTCCAAGGCAGATAGAATGATGATATCGGTATATGAGCCATGATTGGCAACCAGCAGGTATGCTTGATCCTTCAAAGCTGCCATGCGTTCCGGATGGTCTACCCGCAATGAAATGCGAAAGGCCTTGATGAATTTACGCGCGATGCGGCTGGTATTCTTTACAAAGGCCTGGCGTCGTTTGATGGGATCGTGGTGGATCAGCTTGATAATCAGAGCGTGGGCGAAGAAATCACCTACCAAACAAAGGTGCTGGAGCAAGCGAAAACAGCGGGTCACGTTGGCGTCAATCCCTTGGTTTACGGATGCGCTCTGCTTTCATACTGTTTACATCTAGCAGAGTGAGGAAATCGATGCATTTGAAGCTGCGGTCCAGCGCTGGTGATCCGCATACTTTGGCTCCGACTTTTAGATAGGAGTTTAGTAACGAGGGGATTTTATCCTTCATATACAGATGCGAAATCTCTTCTTCCCATTCCGGCAAGACCTTGATCTGACGTTTCATTCCCGGCACTTTGAACTTTCCCTTGGGGGTCACGCGGTGTTCGTGGCTGAGGTGACCATTTTGCAGCAGATAGTAGTATATGCTTTTAATCTCTTCCCGATCTGTGGTCTTGATGCTGGAGCAGCCAAAGAGGTAATTGGTGCCGCTGGCTTCGATATAGGCGGAGATGCCTTCCCAGAGCAGCGCGATGGTGATGCCATTGCGATGATCCGGATGCACACACGCTCTGCCCAGTTCCAGCTTTACACCAGGTAAGCGCTTGATCATTTTCATGTGAAATTCGGTGGCAGTGTACCACTTCTTGGTATAGAGTGACGATTGCAGACGGTAGGTTCCGATCAGTTTGCCATCGCGTTTGTCGATGATGATCAGATGGTCGCACAGCTTATCAAAACGGTCTTTATCCATGCCCGAGCGTTTGGATTTTTTGAGTAGTTCGCTAATGAAGACGTCGTGCCGGAGCTTTAGCGCGGCGAAGAGTTCCTCTTTGGAATCGGCAGTTTTCACGATGAAGTTCTTCTTTTCGATCACGATCGGGATGTGCGCGCGAAAGTGCTTCATGCGGTTTTGCTGCAGCAGCTTTATCAAAGCTGCCATGTTGATTTTCGCTGTCGTCTGTAGCTTCAAAATCCCATATTCCCCTAAGCTGAATAGTAGTTTTAGCTAAGCTCTACGATGCCTTTTATCTGTCAAGATGAAAAATTGGCATCATTCTGGCTGATGGTGCCTTGCATGGGTCAGATACATGTGTGTACTCATATTAGTGAATGTCATTATAAACCCTCACCGAAAACTTCAAATCGTTCTCACTTGGACAACAGATGATATCACATTACAGGAAAGTAAGATATGACATGCACACATGTTTAGTTGGTCTTGGACTTTCCTATGTCAAGAAA
>JAGOKK010000127.1 GCA_017994635.1 Candidatus Cloacimonadota bacterium
TGCAAGACCTTGAGCCTGGCGACGACTTTGCAATCCATCCAGACAGAGATTCCTATGAATACTATTCTCCCTATCTGGTGGGATCAAAGCAATTCATGCTGTTTGGCATCCCCTGGATGTACAATCTGGGAGTGGGTTCAAACCGCTTTGTGGGCCAAGTAAGCCGTTCCAGGATATTCAATGGCATTTTCACCTCCATGGAACTCTCTCCGATCAGAGATTTGTCTCTCCTGGCAGAGTATGATGGTGAGGATTTCAACGCTGGAATCAAGTATTCCTTTAAGAATTTTGGTATCAAAGTTGCCGCGGCAGCTATGGAAGACTGGGCCAAGGGTAACGAAGGCAATGGTTATGAAGATAACATGCGTATTGCCGTAGGCGTCTCCTATCTCTTCGATAAATATGCCGAAGCCAAGCGTCGTCCCGATCTGCGCAAATATGCCACTACGGGCGAAATGGAAGGTACGGAGATCGTGGAAGTGGGTGAAACCCCCATTGCCACCGAGCCTGGAACCGATGTTACCACTACGCTGCAGACCCCCGGACTGGTAAGTCAGGGTGGAGCATCCTATAAGGAAGTTTCTCCTGAAGTTCGGGACCTCCTGAAGGAACTGCAAACTCTCAGAGAAGAACGTGGAAAAGCACAACAAGCTTTGGACGATTTGCGGCTATGGATTCAGGAACTCAAGAAACCAAAGAATTAATCTGTTATCACCATGCTTGTAAAAAGTAGGTATAGGATCCATACTTCCTATAAATAGAGAAATAGATTCAAGACAGAGTTGCGCAAGCGCTCTGTCTTGAGTCCTTAATTTCCAAGCTGGTTAAAAGAATTGAAGAATAAGCGAGCGGGGTTATGAAAAAGAAGATAAAACATGTGCTACTGGTTGTTTTAGCCTTAAGTATGCTAGGCATCTGTAACGCTCAAAACGAGGAAACATACACCCGGGAAGAGCTCCTGCGGTTGATAGCGATCGAGAAGCTGGAGATTAAGCAAGCAGCAAAAGATCTGATTGTGGATACTCTTCCTGAACTTATGAAAACTGATCCTGACGCTGCTGATCGAGCTTTGGCTCAGGCAAGCGGTATGCTTAATACCATGGATCCGAATGATTTACTTTATTTATTGGGGCATCTTTATGCCAAGATGGGAGAAAATACCCGGGCTATCGGCACCTTTAATTCCCTGCTCAAGACTCACTTGAATGACGACGCCAGGAAAATGCTGAATCTGGTGCTGTATGACCAGATGATCTCATACTTGCAAAAGAATGACCGCAAGACTGCGAAAGACTTTTTACAGGCGATCGTTTTCGAGAATTTCAATATCGATCGTTACTATCCCTCTTACCTATATATATGGGCAGACATGAGTGCCGAAGATGGCGAGTATGAAAGCGTGAGTTCCATGCTGGAAACTTACAATCAGAATCGCGATACCATTATGAACGTGCTCCTGCCACAGAAGAAAGCGATCATTAGCAGAATTGACGATATCGATTTAAATGCTTTTTACCGCAATTCCACTCCCTCCGAACATCAGAAAGTGATGGATCAAATTGAGAGCATCAAGGTTGATCTGACCTCTGTTTATAATCAATTGATAGCCTTGAGAGGCATCATTTACCTCGACGAGGTGGTGAAGCTGCACAAAGACGAGCTGGAGATGCTGGACGGCCTGCAACAGAATCTCACTGATTATATGAATAGCACCAAGGATACCGATGCCATCATCACCGAAGGTAAGGCGAAGCTTCAGGCCATCAAGAACTATGCGCTGATCGGACAAAAGGAAATTGACCTTTTGGATACCATCCTTCAAAAGCAATATGAGCGGGTACTGGCTAATGATATAGAGGTTGTAGGAGCCAATTACAGCGACATGGAAATGAAGCGCCTCATCGATATCGAAAAGAATATCGATGATACTGATGCGTTAATTGCTGAATTGGACAAGGCCATCGCCGATCCCGAGCTGGTTGATGTCCGTGAAAGAATGCAGAATATGCGTGCAGAATGGTCGGAAAAACGAACTGACTATCAGATCCGCAAGGAAACCTATCTGCAATCCCGGAAACACGGCAGCGACGTTGAAGAGGCAATTTTCAACGACATCCTCATGGAATATTATGCCACAAAACAAGAGGTAAAGGATTTTAATATCCAGCTCGCAGAACTGGATAGCTTTTTCGACCAGGAAGCCCGTCAGCTTCTCGATGTGCAAAATCGTGAAGACCTGAAAGCCCGCGTGGATACTGATATCGTCCTTGTGGCCGATTCCGATGAACGTGATGAAGTGATAGGCAAAAATGCCCGGGGCATACTGGAAAATCTGGAATTTATCAAGCTGCAATTAGCTTATCGTAATCTCCGCTTCAAGGATCAGGCTCGTTTGGCTCAAAGCGGCTCTATCTCAGAAGAAGAGATGATCGCCAGGCAAGCGGAAATCCTTTCCGAAAAGCGGGAATTGATCGCCCGCACTCAGACTTTCATCACCAACAATCCTGATTTCCAGGTAATTGAGCAGCCCGACGGCACTTTCCTGGTTACCAATGCTGATCTCTATTATAACCTCGCAGAATTGCAATACGCGGTTAATCTGGAGAATCCCCAGCAAGCTTTGGAGAGTTACCGTAAGGTTGTACAATTGGGGCCTAATTTTGTAAACCGCGACGCCGCATTGTATAATATCGGCTTTATCAGCAGTCAGCAGAAGAGATTGCAGATAGATACCAATAGAAACCGTTTTTACGATACCAATAGCGGAGCTCTTACGCTTGATGAAGCCAGCAAATACAAGTACTCCGATTTTTCGGAAGCGATTGAATCATACCAGGGGATCGTGGATAACTACAAAGATTCTCAGTACTATGATGAAGCGCTGTTCCGGATGGGAGTGCTGAATTACTATCTGGCTACCGATTCCGATCAACCTGCCCGCTATTATAGCTTGGCCATCAATCAGTTTGATGAAATCATCTCCAAGCCGGAAAGCAAATTCAAGTATGATGCCCTGTACCAACGCGGATGGCTGCGGTTGAATTCCAATCAGGAAGATGATCTTAAGCTGGCCATGGCTGATTTCCTCAGCTTGTTAAACGCTATCGAGAATAAGCAAATAACTGATCCCGTATTGGTGAAAGATTACCGCGACGATGCTGTGAATAACATTGCCTACTGCCTTATCGCGCTTGATGGCCTGGATTTCAATAACCAAGCCAAAGGAATTGCTGAGCTGCAGACTGTCTTCGGCAATTACTCCAATACCGAAGTGATCAGAGCAGTGGTAGATCAAGCCGCCATCAAAAAGTTCAATCTGGATGCCTCGATGCAGGCCGTGGATTATATGTGGTTAAAAGTGAATCTGGCGCCGCTGGCCCTGGATAATCCCACCCAATTGGATTCTATCCTGATGGTGGTGGAGCGCGATTCCAGACAGCTTCGCGAAGGCCAGGAGATTTCACAGATGCGCCAGGACATCTATCTGAATCTGATAAATAACTACGGCAAGAACTCGGCCTGGTATGCTGCGAACAAAGATAAAGACATTGCTCCCCAATTGGTGGTAGTCAGAAAAGCTTATGACGAGCGCAGCAAACGTTTGAAGAACGAATTTATCGCTGATCCCACCAATGATGCCAAGCTGGCAGCCTATCATGATCACATGGGGAAGTTTGCTGCTTATACAGAGCTGTTCCCTGAAGGGGTGGCAACCTGGCAGCAAACGGCAATGAAGGAAGAGCTTATCCTCAGCACTATGCAGGCGGAAAGTTCACAATTGCCCAAGGACTACCTGCGTGCGATCGTAAACATCAGAGAATTCAATGATAAGTACCCTGAAGATGAAGATTACTTCCTGCACGAAGGCTTATCTTACACTTATGCCAATAATGTATTTGATCAATTGAAGGACCGCTATGCAGAGCCCGGCTTCAATCCTGGCCCTGATCTGCCGGCTACCGAAGATTCACTCTTTAGCACGCTCAATGCCAATGCCGAGCGCTTTATCTCCGTTCTCA
>JAGOKK010000128.1 GCA_017994635.1 Candidatus Cloacimonadota bacterium
CACGGTCATGTCCACGACTGTCAGGTCTTGCAGCAATGCCTGCGCCGGGAGCATCGCTATCTGGGTATGATCGGTTCCAAAACCAAAGTAGCAGAAACCTTTTCCACTCTCTCAGAGCAAGGGTACAGCCAACATGAACTAGACATAGTTCACGCTCCCATCGGCCTTCGGATCGGCAGTCAGAGTCCTCATGAGATCGCCATCAGCATCATGGCGGAAATCATAAAAGAGCTGCGCCTGGGGTGATACCTTTAGGCGGGTAATACAATTCTCAGGTGATTCTAAACTCAAGCTTTCAAACTGTTGGGAATGGCGTTGCAGGCAATTCCTCAGCTTATTCTCAATCGTCGATTACACACTCATCATACAAATCAGTAGGAAACAGTATTTATAGCCATTTTCCATTGACTAAAAAGCAGCTTTCTGGATAATGGCTCGCAGTGAAAAAATCAATGAACATCTGGAGGAAAAGATGAGACAAGCCGTTGTAGTAAGCGCAAAGCGCAGTCCAATCGGTAACTTTGGCGGAGTACTTAAAGATATCTCTGCCGTGGATTTAGGGGTTATCACCCTGAAAGCCATCTTTGCGGAAACAGGCCTGAAGCCTGAAGCTGTGGACGAAGTGATCGTCGGCAACGTCTGTGGAGCAGGCTTGGGGCAAAACGTAGCCCGTCAGATCTCCATTCATGCCGGTATTCCGGATCATGTGCCTGCCTTCACTGTGAATAAAGTCTGTGGAAGCGGGATGAAAGCTGTGGCGCTAGCCGCTTTAATGGTAAAAGCCGGGGAAGCCGATGTGGTGGTAGCCGGTGGCACAGAAAACATGAGTCAGATTCCATACATCCTGAAGGATGCCCGTTGGGGCGCTCGTATGGGGGACAAGAATATGGTGGATCTGATGATCCGGGACGGTCTTTCTGATATTTTCAATGATTATCACATGGGTCTGACTGCGGAAAACCTGGCGGATAAGTTCCAGCTCAGCCGCGAAGAACAGGATATGTTTTCCACTGCTTCGCAAAACAAGACCGAAGCGGCACAAAACAAAGGCCAATTCAAGGACGAAATCGTTCCCATCAGCATCCCTCAGCGCAAAGGCGATCCCATCGTGATCGATAAGGACGAAATGCCCCGCGCCGGAGTAACCCTCGAGTCTCTGGCCAAATTGCGTCCCGCTTTCAAGAAAGATGGCACGGTCACGGCTGCCAGCAGCAGCGGAATCAATGACGGTGCCGCCCTGCTCCTGGTGATGAGTGAGGACAAAGCTAAAGAACTGGGGCTAAAGCCATTGGCATACTTTGTGGACAGCGCTTCCGCAGGTGTGGATCCGGCCATCATGGGTTACGGTCCTGTCCCGGCGATCAAGAAAGTACTGGGTAAGAGCGGCTGGAGCCTGGGCGATATCGAACTGGCTGAGCTGAACGAAGCCTTTGCCGCGCAATCGCTTTCTGTCTTCAAGGGCTTAGAAGAGGAAGGCTTGGGCAAGCTGAATCCGGAGATTGTGAATGTCAATGGTGGAGCGATTGCTCTGGGGCATCCCATCGGGGCCAGCGGCGCTCGCATCATCGTAACACTACTGCATGAAATGAAACGCAGAGCGAATAAAAAGGGACTCGCCTCTCTCTGCATTGGCGGCGGCATGGGAATAGCAAGTCTTTGGGAGATGAAGTAAAATGGCAGATAAACTGAAACTCGATAAAAGCATGGCGATGTATGCCGAAGCGCAGACCCTGGTTCCCGGGGCGGTAGCCGGCATTCGCAGACCTTACAACTTTGTGCAGGGTGAATACCCGATCTATTTCGATAGCGGCAAAGGCGGCAGAGTGACCGACGTGGACGGCAACGAATACATTGATTTTCTGTGCGCTTATGGCCCCATCATCATGGGTTACCGTGAGGAAGAGATTGATAGAGCGGTGCAGGAACAAGTGTTTGGTAAAGGGTTTTGCTTCTCGCTCACACAGCCGCAGCAAAGTGCTTTGGTAAAAAAGCTGCAGGAAGTGATCCCTTCCTGTGAAATGGCAGCTTTGGTGAAGACTGGAAGTGATGCCACCACCATCGCCATCCGGGTAGCCAGAGCTTATACCGGCAAGACCAAGATTGCCCGTTGCGGTTATCACGGCTGGCACGACTGGTGTGTGGAAGTGAAGGGCGGGATTCCGGAAAAGCTTTATGAAGACATCCTGGAATTCCATTACAACGACCTTGACGGCCTGGAAGCCATCTTGAAGTCCAATAAAGACGATATGGCGGGGATCATTGTGACTCCGGTGGGTCATCCTCTGGCTGCTCCAGTGCAGATGCCCAAGCCCGGCTATCTGGAAGGCGTACGCGCTTTGGCAGATAAGTATAATGCCCTCCTGATCTTCGACGAAATCCGCAGCGGTTTCCGTTGCTCTATCGGCGGAGCGCAGAAGTATTTTGGCGTGACCCCCGATCTCTCCACTTTTGGGAAAGCCATGGCCAATGGCTATGCCATCGCAGCCCTGGTGGGTAAGAAAGATCCCATGATGGTGCTGGCTGACAAAGTATTCCTATCCTCCACCTTCTTTCCCAATAGCGATAGCATCGTAGCAGCACTAAAGACCATTGAGATCATGCAGCGCGATAATATCCTGGATGTGGTCCATCAAAAGGGTGAGAAATTTGCCATCGACGTACAGAAAGTGGTGGATGAATCTGGGATTCCTGCTGAGTTCAGCGGTGCGCCCTGGATGCCATTCATCACCTTCCCCAAGGATGAGACCGGCCTTTACAAAAAGCTGAGAAACGAGTTTTATACTCAGCTAATCAGACGTAAGGTGTTCCTGCAGCCATATCATCACGGCTATATCTGCTATCGTCATACCGATGAGGATCTTGCCTACACTGTGGGTGCGATCAGAGAATCCTTGAGCGAACTGAAACGCTTGATGTAAAGGAGACGGAGCAGTGGCAAAATATATCTTCGTAATGGGCGGTGTGCTTTCATCTCTGGGCAAGGGGATAGCCACAGCTTCCATCGGGCTGTTGCTGAAATCCATGGGCTACAGGGTGGTATTGCAAAAGTTCGATCCCTACCTGAATGTTGATCCCGGAACCATGAGCCCCTTCCAGCATGGAGAGGTATTTGTTACTGATGACGGTGCCGAGACCGATCTGGACTTGGGACACTATGAACGCTTTGTGGATGAAGCATTATCCAGCGCCAGCAGTTGCAGCGCGGGGCAGATCTACGAAAGCGTGATTACAAATGAGAGAAAGGGAGTTTACCTGGGCAAAACGGTGCAGGTGATCCCTCATGTAACCAATGAAATCAAGAGCCGAATCACACGTTTGGCTGATCAATATGACTTCGTGATCACCGAAATCGGAGGCACGGTTGGCGACATCGAAGGCTTACCTTTCCTGGAAGCCGTACGTCAACTGCGCCTCGATCTCGGGGTAAGGGATACAATGAACATCCTGCTGACCTATGTGCCTTATATCAAGACCGCAGGTGAGCTAAAGACAAAGCCCTCGCAGCATAGTGCCTACAAGCTGCGTGAGATCGGTATTCAGCCCGATATCCTGCTCTGCCGCAGCGAAAAGAGCTTTGATGATGAGATTTATGGCAAGATCGCGCTCTTTACCAACGTGTCGAAGAGCAATGTGATCAACGCGATCGACGTGAAGTGCGTCTATGAAATCCCCCTCATCTATCAAAAGGCAGGCCTGCCGGCAATCATCTGTCAGCATTTTGGCATGGAGCAACGCGACATCGACCTCACAGACTGGCAGGTGTTCCTGACAAATCGTGCCAAAGCTGAAGGCGAGATTACGATCGCAGTCTGCGGTAAGTATGTGAAGCATCAGGATGCTTACAAGAGTGTGGGAGAAGCCCTGATGCACGCGGCGGCAGGTGAAAAGAAGAAGCTGAATATCAAATGGATCGATTCCGAACGCAGCTTCATCGCCAATGATCTGGAGCATGAACTGGCCGGGATCGATGGCATCCTGATCCCAGGTGGCTTCGGAGTCCGCGGGA
>JAGOKK010000038.1 GCA_017994635.1 Candidatus Cloacimonadota bacterium
GGAACGCTGTTTACCATCACTTCATACAGATCCTCTACGGTCTTGATGAAATGACTCTGCCCCAGTATGATGTTGCAATCTTCAGGAAAATCCAATGGCAGGTTTTGCAGTTCCATCAGGCTACCTCTTCTCTTCATAGTATTCTTTCCCAAGGATAAATGGGCAAGCGCAATGTCAAGCAAAATGTCTGGAGTAGGCGGCCCGGTAAGAAACCGGGCACTTCCTTAGAACTTCACCTCTTGCTTCCGAAGCTCAAAAAGCTCCTGCATCATAGATTCCAGGGGGCTGTCTGAAGGAGTGGGTAGGTCTTTCAACCCCTCCATGTTGACCGCTTCGAAGCTTCTGGTCCGATAATGCTTCATAGTCTCGATGATATCCTGGGCGTAGTTATTCCAATAGGGAATATCCGCCGTTGCGGGGGAAATCCATTCCAGACGGTAGAAAAGGCGGGTCAACTCGCTAAACGCAGTGGATTTCAGGGGATTGGCAAAACGGGAGATTCTGGCCTGATCACCGATGGCAGTGCCTTCGATTTCCAGATATCCCGGTGCGGGTAAAATGAGATCGCATTCTTTACCATCGGGCAGATAGGGGCATACTGCGACCTTGAAATCTGCTTTCGCGGCAGGTGCCGAGCCAAAACTGATGGCAAAGTCCACGGCGGAGAACTTCACTGGATGGGGATGCATGGCCAGAAATCCGCTGTGATTCATGTAATCCGTGGTGTGCATCACGTTATCCGCGCCGGCAAGATTCCAGATGGAGGCTGCCAGGGTCTCGGGAATGCGGTTTTGGTTATAGATAAAGAGGCGTCCTTCTGCGGCTGTTACCTGCCGCAAATCCGGATACATCTCATCGGCAAAGCGGCTGAAGGCTTCGCGTTCGGGGAAGGAAACCAGGATCAGCTTTTTCCCCTTCCGCTGCTCCAGACGAATCAGGCTGAGCAGCGTGCGGTTCAAGCTTCCCACCAGCACGTATTCCTGGGCGTTCATGAGCTTCTGATGGGAATATGTAGTGGGTTTCAGGTCCAGATATAGATCGCTGAAGCCAAGGTAATCGCGCGAAGTGCTGAGCAGACATTCAAAGCTCTTGGCCACGCGATCGGCCAGCAGCATTTCCTCCAGGGTGATGTGAGGGCTGATCTCCACGCTCTTGCTCTGCGCAAGTTTGATGCGGGTTTGCAGCACTTCGAGGGCGTCATTCCAGGATATCTCCCGGTAACGATCGCCGTTTAATAGTAACGGGGCATGGATTCTATCCTGATGGGTCTGCCAGCCGAAACGACCCTTGAAACAGAGGTTTTTGCCGTTGAATCCGGGGTCTTTTTGAGGAGTGCTGATTCGCGCCACTTCCCCGGCTTGCACTTCCGCTTCAATCTTGCAGCCAACGCCGCATAGTCCGCAATTTTGCCGGATGCTGTCCTTGGCGCGAGGATTCAGTTTATAATGTAGATTGCGCTCCACCAATGCACCCACGGGGCAAACGTCGAGGCACTTTCCGCAGGCTAAGCATCCCGTAGCGGTTAGAGATTCACCAAATTCTGGAGCTACGGAGGCGGCAAAACCGCGATAAATAAAGCCAAGCACGTTTGCACCCTGTATTTCCGCACAAGTTCGGATGCAGCGGCCGCAGTTGATGCACTTATTGGCATCGCGCAGGATGAAGGGGTGAGTATAATCGATGGGATGTTTGGAGATGCTGCCCATAAAGCGATCCATCTCGATCTCGTATTCGCTGCAGTAACTGCGCAGGGCACAGGTCTCATTTACCTGACAGCCGCATTCCAGGCAGCGGGCCGCCTCAGTCCGTGCAGCCTGTTCGGAAAAGCCTTGTTCCACTTCCTCAAAGCTAATCACAGCTTTTTCCAAGGGGATTTCAGGCATTTTCACGCGGGCAATGCGCTCGACAATGCTATATTGGTCTGCAGAAACATCCTGCACTTTCTGGGCTTTCTTAGCATCAAAGATGAACTTTGCTACGGGCAGACTGCCGCTCGTGAGGTAGGCCTGTATGGCTTCTGCAGCCTTGCGTCCATCCGCGATGGCTTCGATGGCTGTAGCTGCTCCGCGTTGGAAATCTCCACCGGCAAAGACGTTGGCCATACCGCTGTACATGGTGTTTTCATCCACGATGGCGGTTTGCCAGCGCGAAAGCGCGAGCTGTTTCCCATCCAGGCAGTTTCTATCTTCGGCAAAGGTAGAGATATCCGGCACCTGCGAGATTGCTGCGATAATGGAGTCAAAATCTTCCCAAAAGTACTCTCCGGTGGGTTCTGGACGTCGACGTCCGCTGGCATCGGGATCTCCCAGCTTCATCTTTTCAATCTTTACTTCTCTCAGAGCGCCGCTATCTCCCAGATACTCCACAGGATTGCAGAGGTAGTGAAACTTCACTCCTTCGCTTTCTGCTGCTTCGATCTCGAACTTTTCGGCTGGCATTTCGTCCTTGGTGCGGCGGTAGATGATGCTGACCTCGGCTCCCAGGCGGATACAGGTTCTGGCACAGTCGATGGCGGTGTTTCCTCCGCCGACGATGGCTACCTTTTTCCCGGTGACGGGAGTATGCCCTTTGGCATGGGCCTTCAAAAAATCGACGCCCAGATAACATCCTTGCAGATCGCTTCCAGGTACAGGCATGGGTACCGCGTTCTGCGCGCCAATCGCCAGGTAAACGGCATCGTAATCCCGGGATAAATCGGCCAGGAATACATCCTTGCCCAGGGCCATGCTGGTGTGGATCTTCATACCTCCGGCGCACATCAGATCGATCTCTTGATCCAGGATTGATTTGGGCAAACGGTATTCCGGGATGCCATAGCGCAGCCAGCCGCCGCAGTCTTTCTCCGCTTCATAGAGATCCACGTCGTAGCCTTCAAAGCTTAGATAGTAGCCGCAGGTAAGACCGCTGGGTCCACCGCCGATAATGGCTATTTTCTTGCCTTGATCAGCTTTACGCTCGGGAGTATATTGCCAGCAGTCCTTCAGATCTTCATCCGCGGCATAGCGTTTCAATTGACGGATGGCGATGGATTCTTCCACGATCTGACGGCGGCATTCCGCTTCACAAAAGGCGGGACAGACGCGCCCGATTGATAAGGGCATGGGAAGGGTGTCTTTGATCACCTTTACAGCTTCGTGATACTTACCATTGGCGATCAGGGATACGTAGGTCTGAATATCCACGTGATCGGGGCAGGCTATCTTGCAGGGAGCTTCGCAATCGGCATAGTGGTTGCTGATCAGCAGTTCCAATGCCATCTTGCGGGCCTTATGGATCTCTTCGCTATCGGTATGGATCACCATGCCGGGGCTTAGTTTGGTGCCGCAGGAGGTTACAAATCCTCGGCGACCTTCCACCTGCACGGCGCAAACCCAGCATGAGCCATAAGGTTTCAATTCTTCGTCGTGGCACAGCGTGGGAATCTTGATCCCTTCGCGGGTGGCCAGTTCCAGGATGGTGATATCTTCAGGGGCTTCTATCTTTCTTCCGTTTAGTATTACTTCCATGGGGTTATCCTTTGCTGATGGCATCGAATTTACAGGCTTTGAAACAGGCTCCGCATTTGATGCATTTATCCTGATCGATCACATGAACTTGTTTGACTGCGCCGCTGATGCAGGAAACCGGGCACTTACGGGCGCAGGCGGTGCAGCCGATGCACTTGTCGGGAATGATCTCGTATTTCAGTAGGGAGGTGCAAACTCCAGCGGGACAGCGCTTATCCTGAATGTGTGCGATATATTCGTCCCGGAAATAGCGCAGAGTGGTCAGCACGGGATTGGGAGCAGTCTGACCCAAGCCACACAGCGAACCTTTGATGATATTGGTGGACAGATCTTCCAGCCGCTGGATATCTTCCATTTCGCCTTTACCTTCGGTGATGCGGGTAAGAATCTCCAGCATGCGCTTGGTTCCGATGCGGCAAAAGGTGCATTTCCCGCAGGATTCGTTTTGAGTAAAATTGAGAAAGAACCTCGCCACATCCACCATGCAGGTGCCTGTATCCATCACCACCATACCGCCGGAACCCATGATGGCGCCAGTGGCGTTGATGGAGTCATAGTCCACGATGGTATCCAGCAATGAGGCAGGGATGCAGCCCCCAGATGGACCCCCCATCTGTACTGCTTTGAAGGGTTTATCGGTCTTCATGCCGCCGCCGACCTTGTAAATGATGTCTTTCAGCGGAATACCCATGGGAACCTCGATCAATCCGCTTCCAGCGATTTTTCCAGCCAGGGCAAAGACCTTGGTGCCGGGAGATTTATCGGTTCCGATCTTGCGAAATTCATTGGCTGAGTGGTTGATGATCCAGGTTACATTTGCCCAGGTCTCCACGTTGTTGATATTGGTGGGGCATCCCCAAAGTCCGCTGGCAGCGGGATATGGCGGGCGGATGGTGGGCATGCCGCGCTTGCCTTCGATGGATTGCATCAGAGCGGTTTCCTCGCCGCAGACAAAAGCGCCAGCGCCTTCTTTGATATGCAGGTCAAAGGAGAAGTCGCTCCCCATTATTTTCTTGCCCAGATAGCCTTTCTTTTCCGCGGCTTCGATGGCGATCTTCAGATGTTGGATCGCCATGGGGTATTCGGCGCGGCAATAGATGTATCCTTCGTCCGCGCCCATTGCGTAAGCACCAATGATCATGCCTTCGATCACGTTGTGGGGATCGCCTTCCAGGGTGCTCCGGTCCATAAACGCTCCGGGATCGCCCTCATCGGCGTTGCAGACCACATATTTCTTTTTAGCTTTTTCCCGGGCAGCAAGGCTCCATTTCTGCCCCGTGGAAAATCCCGCGCCTCCGCGACCACGCAGTCCGGATGCCTTTACCTCGTCGATGATCGAGGCCGGCTGCATGGAAAGGGCTTTCTTCAATGCGGTATACCCGCCATGGTCTTCATAATCCTCGATGGATTTGGGATCGATGACCCCACAATTTCTCAGCACGATGCGATATTGCCCGGCCAGCAACTCATTGTGCTTTGCGTTGTGCTTTTCTGCCAGGATGATATTCGCAGGGGGCAGCACGCCTTTCTGATAATCTTCCACGAGCCCGATGATCTGGGCGGGATCGACCTTGCCCAGGCTTAGTTTTCCCAGTTCACCGCCGCTGAGCTCCACGATTGGCTCTTCGAAACACATGCCGATGCAGGCGGTCTTTTGCAAATCAATATCGGCACCAGTCTTCTCATAATCTGCCAAAACCTGGTAAACTTCCATCGCTCCAGCGGCTACGCCACAGCTTGCCAGACCTACTTTTACTCTGATTGTGCTCATGATTCCTCCCCTGAGGCATAACGTTCCAAAATCCCTTTGATGGATTCGGGAGTCAATTTACCATAAGTGGTATCGTCCACCATGATCACCGGAGCCAGCGAACAGCAGCCCAAACATGCCACTTCCATCAGAGTGAACTTCATATCTGAAGTGGTGTCTTCACCATCGCCAAGGCCAAGCTCAGTCCTCAACGCTTCTTTGATGCCGTCCGCGTCGGACACGTGGCAGGCTGTACCTTTACAGACACGAATGATATGCTTGCCCTGTGCTTTGAGTTTGAACATGGAGTAGAATGTGGCAACACCATAGATGTCCGCGGATGGAATCTGTAGAGATTCAGAGACATAACGCATGGCGTCCCGGGAAAGATAGCCCAGTGTATGCTGGACTTCTTGTAAAAGGGGAATCAGGATGCCGTGTTTTCCACGGAATTTAGCGATTATCGCGTCGAGCAGAGTAAGGTCTTGTTCCATCGCGCTTCCTTATCATTTATAGTCTTTGGATTACGCCTCATCACACACAATTACGGACTCTATCCAATATTGCGATAAATCTGAAACGTGGCCAGATTGTCAATGGAAAAATGGCACTTTTCGTTCCTATTCTATGTTTTTCTCCTACCTTTATGGCTGATGCGTTCACCAGGATCATCCCAAGCACATCCTGAGCGCGGCTTGGGATGTGTTTAGGATGTGTTTGACAAGAGTGAGAGATGTCAGGCGGCTTGCCAGTAATATCTGTGGATTGCTTTGAGGATTGTAGGGTGGCTATTGGTAGCTGGGTTTCCGGCGAACCTTGTCGGTGTATTAATGGGTGAACTGTGGTTCGCCCGACACACACGATATCAACATGGTCCCTGGCACGTGATGTATGTCAATCCCAAAAGCACTCCGCATCCCATTTTGGGGTTTGGAACGAACCAAGTCCATCTTTGCACTTGACAGCCATGCAAGCTGTCAATAATAGAATTCTTATGATTCATTTCAGGAGTTTTATGCCCATGAAGATACTTGCAGTCCCGATTCTGCTCTTATGCCTGCTACCCCTGGCGCTTGCCGCTCTGGATGCTTGGGAACCGGAGGACTATTTGCGCCTGTATCTCAAAGTACGAGCAGACCTAAGCGGGGGAGAAACCGTATATCATTACAGCGGTAAGATATACAGCTTCATCCCTGGTGAGAAGCGCATGGAACTCTTCGATTATGAAGGCTACAGCATTGCGCGCCTGGATGAACAAGCTGATAGCATCAGGATCTTGAGCAAAGAGGTGGGGCTCTTCAAGGATCACCGCACCGGCGAAATTCTGAACGAGTGGCGTAACCCCCATACCGGTGAAGTCTTGCCGGTGATGCACATATTGAATGATCCGGTAAATCAGGACCTCTCTTTCGGCCCTGACCTTTTGCCCTATATCCGCCAGTTCATGCCCTGTGACGATCTGGGGGAGACGCTGATCTTTCACAGCGAGATTTTCCCTTTTCATCCCAGTCCCTTATCTCGGCGTGAACATGGCGCATTTATACAAAGCGAAACCTTTCAGGCAGCGGAATTGAGCGAGTATCTGGTGAACAAGAATGAGCTCTTGCTCAGCTCATCCGGCAGCGTTCCTGCCATCCTTACCTTCACCAAGATCACCCCCTGGCTGCCGTTTATGAAGATGGGTGACCGCCCGGGCAACCTGATATTCGTATGCCGGGGCAAGAAACTGGCTGGCGGATTTCAGGAATTGCCGGAACAGATCAAAGACTATATACTGGTTCAGCATCCGGACTTCACGAAAGCCCCTGATGGCTGGAGTGAGCCCAATGAAACGGCGTGGACAGCATTTAAGAGATCACTGATTGAAGATAAAATAGAGGAGTAAGCGATGAGAAAAATACTGATTCCGTTGCTTTTGATATTTTGTGCTGGTTTATGCGCACAGGATATGGATTTATTGTACAACCTGAGGCACAGTTCGCGTGATGCCAATGGCTTTGTCCATCTGCGTTTTGATGGTGTGGAAGAGATGAGTGATATTAGTTACGAAGCTTTTTATGGCATGAATGGTTCCTGGCAGCAAACGGCAGTGAATGCTCTCACCTTTCCCGAGATGGAAGCTCTGATCCCATACGAGTTTGGGCAAAGACTGCGTTACCGGCTGCGGGCCTCGTTGGATTATGCGGGTGAAAGCCTGGCTATGCTGCATCCTGCATATCTGGATAACAACACATTCCCGGTACCCATGAGCGGTCAAGCACTCATCGGCAATGATCCCGAAGGGGATTCACTGATGGTCTATGCCCCATATCTGGATCTTACTGATTCTTACATTGCCAGCACACAGGACAAGATTTATCGCACGATTGGCAACGTCAGCGGGGCATTCCCCACCATGCAGAGCTTTACCAGCTACAATATTTACCTGGGCACTCTGATCAATCCCGATGCGCTGAGCGACTCTCTGATGTTTGCAATGGTCTATAGTTTCAACATTCCCGGGGTCTTATCTTCTGGACTGTACAAGATCGGCATCAGCGAAGGCAGCACTCCCAGCTTTGATAGGCTTGGCGATGTGCAATCCCAGGTTGTCGGAGGCAAGCTACAGCTTAGCTGCAACTGGGCGGATCTGACCTCCGATCCGGATTTTGGCACCTGGCCAAATAGCGCAAATGCGCTGCTAATCGCTGATCTGAGTCTGCAGGTGAGTATCGATCTGAGCACGATGACTCCCAGTTTGACTCCCGGAGATTACGGTCAGATCGGATTGGTGGAATTTCGAGACTTGATCTATGAGGTAGCTGAGAACACTCTTCCTGTGTTGAAAGTAGATTACTACAATCAAGATACTTCTGAAATCCATATCTATTATACAGATGCCGATCAGGATTGCCCTTTGAGCGCTGTGATGAGCGCAGATGATGGCTCGGGCGGCGTTGTTTACACAGATATGACCCCCATCTACAATACTGATGGCAGCATCACCTACGTGGAATACACCAGCGGCCCGGGAGTAGCCTATACAGTATCCGACAACATGATGGATTATGTAACCATTGAAAGCCCCGTGGCAAATACCGATGCAGTTCAGATTCCAGCTGCTGCCATTTCCTGCCGCTTGCCCAATCCCATAGCCGCCAATCAGCAAGTGGTGGAGATCCAGCTATCGGGGGTCGAGAAAGCTCCATTGCAGATCGATGTTTACAATCTGAGAGGACAGAAAGTGCTTTCTCTGCCAGGTATGACCCCCAATTCTGAAAGTAGCGTTTACACATGGGACAGAGGGCAATATCCTGCTCTGGGTAGTGGGGTATATTTTATGAAGATCAGCCAAAATGGGCGCAGCGGCGTAAAGCGCTTCATAATAACCAAGTAAGAGGTATCATTTGTTTATAGATTATGCAAGAGTAAGAATCAAAGCAGGTAATGGCGGCGATGGAGCAGTAAGCTTTCGCCGTGAAAAGTTCGTTCCCAAGGGCGGTCCCGATGGCGGCGACGGAGGTAGGGGGGGAGACGTGATCGCGATTGGCGACACCAATCTAAACACGCTTTTAGACTATCGCTTCAACAAATCTTTTAAGGCTTCAAACGGTGTTCCAGGTGCCGGCGGACGTAAAACCGGACATTCCGGGGCTCCACTGATCCTACGTTTACCTCTGGGTACAGAAGTATTTGTGATCGAAGAAGAGCGCAAGGTAAAGCTGGCGGATATTACCATCGCCGGAGAAGAGATCGTGCTGGCCAAAGGTGGGCATGGCGGAAAGGGCAACAGCAATTTTGCCACCCCCACCAATCAAGCGCCGCGTCACGCTACCCCGGGTAAACACACTCATGAAATGGAGCTTGAGTTTGTGCTCAAACTGATGGCGGATGTGGGTTTGGTCGGTTTTCCCAATGCTGGGAAATCGACCCTATTATCAGTGCTTTCCGCTGCCAGACCCAAGATTGCCGATTATGAATTCACCACCCTGGAGCCGATGTTGGGTGTGGTAAGTGTGACCGATTATCAAAGCTTTGTGATGGCAGATATTCCTGGCATCATAGAAGGCGCACACATCGGTAAGGGTCTGGGACATCAGTTTCTACGCCATATCCAGCGCACTAGTATCCTGCTTTATCTCATCGACGTAGCGATGGCAGATCCCCTGGAAGCCTATCGCACTCTGCGAGCGGAATTGTATCTCTACGATAGCTTTATGGACAAGAAACCCTTCCATATCGTACTCAGCAAGATCGATACCATCCCGGAGGATGAGCGCGAAGAGAGGCTGGCAGAGGTGAAGCAAAGCTTCAAAGATGCCACGGGACAGGAGCCGGAAGTAGTTTCCTCCGTGGGAAACATAGGTTTGGAGCACTTGAAATATACCCTTTATCGCAAGATACAGGAGAGTAAAAACACTTGAATCTGCAGGTATAAACGTGAGCGAAGACACCTATCTGGCGTGGTTGTGTCTGAAAACGGCACCGCAATTGACTCCGAGGGCTTGCCTCAGCCTTCTGGATATCTATCCAGATCCCACTCTGTTTGTGGGCAAGCCCGAGCATCCCATCTATCAGCAAGGCATCCTCAAAGCAGACGCCGCCAGGCACCTGAAGGACTTTATCCTGCCCAAAAACGTGGAGCAGATTCTGCAAAATATGCGGCATTATCAGATCCGCTGCCTGGCATACCCAGATCAGGATTATCCGGACAAGCTGAGAGAAATCTTCGCCCCGCCCTTGCTGCTATATGTACGCGGCGATCTGGATAGTGCCTTGAGGCGTAAATGTTTGGCGGTGGTTGGCACGCGTAAAGCGACCTCCTATGGCCGGGAGATGTGCCGCAGAGTGCTCACTCCGCTATGTAAAGATGGACTTACTGTGGTCAGTGGCCTTGCCATGGGCATCGACACCTTCGCCCATCACGTGGCGCTGGAAAGCTCATCGCTCACGATAGCAGTTCTGGCCTCTGGAGTGGAAAACATCTACCCGCCTCAGAATCTGGAATTGGCCAGGCGCATTGTCGATCAAGGGGCTCTGGTAAGCGAATACGAACCGGGCTCCAAACCCGAAAGATGGAATTTTCCGGCCCGTAACCGCATCATCAGCGCTCTTTCCGATGCTGTCTTTGTGGTGGAAGGCCCCATCACCAGCGGCGCACTTCTGACCGCGAAAGACGCCATCGAACAAAACCGGGATGTCTGCGCTCTGCCAGGGAATATCAATAACCTCAATGCTGGAGGTCCGAATCATCTGATCAAACACGGCGCTGCCTTGATCTCCGACGCGGAGGACCTCTACATGCTGCTGAATATGAAGCCGGAGAGCGAGAAGCAACTGGATATATTCCCGGAGCTGTGTCCGGATGAAGAAACCCTGGTCAGCCTTCTCAAAGAGGCACAAAGAGCTCTTAGCTTCGATGAACTGCTGATTCAGAGTGCATTCCCCATCGGCCGGCTGTCCACCCATCTTACCAATCTGGAATTGAAAGGACTGATCGGCAAGGAAAGCGGAAACAGCTTTTTCCTCTGCTAAAAGCCCTTCACAGGATAGTAAATAACACACCTAAGCAAGTAGGAAATTAATAACACTGATGCAAAAGATACCAGCGATTTTCGTATCAAACGCCATTGCCTGGGCGAAGAACCACCTGGGCAATACCGATTATCGGGGAAAATGCCTGGCATTCACCGAGGATGCCTATGAGATCAGCAATAATGTGGAGATATTCGGAGGGGATAGCGCACAAGAATCCGCCGATCTATACCAAGCGGGAAACAAGGATGTGCCTCCGCCACTGGGGGCTTTCGTGTTTTATGCCTGCAGCGGTGAAGTAGATGGCCGAAAAGTAGATTGGGGGCACGTGGGGATCGTCATAGAAAACAACGAGGTCATCCATGCTTGGGATAAAGTTCGCATCGATTTCTTGGTCGCCATGGAAGACTTGATACCCCCCTCTGGATGGACAAAGCTGGTCTATTTGGGCTGGAGCCCGGTGGAACGTATCTTTGAGGGGTATATCCAGCACTAAGCTGGAGTATGCCAATAGGTTGATGGGCTCTCTGATACTTACTTCTGATTCAGAGCTGCATCCAGCAGCTTCCAAAACTCGTCCGTGGGATCGCTGATCAATTCCAGGCAGGATTGGGCTTCGGATTTATTGCCTTGAGCCAGGCGGATCATCCCAATATGATACAGCAATTCTGGATGCATATCTTTCATGGGCAGGTTTGCGCTGATTTTGGGGATGTAGGATGCCGCAGTAGCGATGTTTCCTCTGAGGTATTGCAACCACGCCATGGAATCCAGATAGGATTCACTATCGGGCTCATATTCCAGCGCTTTGCTGATGTATCCTTCGGCTTCGTCCCAACTTAGAGGATCGTCCAGAAGGTAGTAGCCAAGGTTGTTCAGGATGAGAGGATTGGTGGGAAAGCTCTGCGCTGCCATGCGCAGGATGCGGATGGTATCATCCTTGGAGTATTCTTTGATCGCATGATCCATCAGGCTACTATAATCCTCTTCACTGCAGAGGTTATTTTCCGCCAGATAGATCAAAAATGCGGCGATAGAATCTACCTTCAAGTTTACATCAGCTCTCGTGAATAGCAGTTCCCTCAATTGCTGATGCTTGATGATTGAGACGATGCGCTGATCAAGCTCTTTATTGGCAGCCTCAGAATCCATCCCTTCCAAAGCAACTTTGCTATACAGGTATCTGCCACCAATATTGAGAGCATCTTCCAACCCAGTGACGCGTTCAGACAGGGCATCCACAGGCAAGATGGCATCTTCATGCAGCAATGCGTAGGAAATCAGAACGCCAGCGATCGGTGGATCCATCTCAAGTTCCTGTTTCTCGTTCAGTAGGAAGCTGCTGATGGCAGATATCACCTTTGAATCGTTAGCATAATATGCCAATTCACTCAGCATGGCGATCAGGGATTTATCCCGAGTGCCCAGGATATTCTTCGCGTGTGGCAAGATTACGTCCGCTCTTTGCTGTTGGCGCATGGTATCCATAAAGAGCACCATGTCCCGGGCTTGGGCGGGGTATTCCATGGCGGCAAAGCTCTTAGCGATTTCAGGGAATCTCTTTTGGCGAACCATGATGTCTAACCATAGCTGGAGGGATTCCCTATAATTGGGATGGCGCGATAGCAGATCCAGACTGATCTGAGGGTCTTTTTCCTGATGAATAGCAGCCAGTGCCCAGGCAATCTGGTCTTTATCAGAACTTGCGGCGAGGATTCTTTTTATCTGACCGAGGTCCGCCCTGCCGGTGTTGCTGTATTGATGGGCGTAAAGCACGAATCCAGCAGTATCCGTATCGTACTTGGTGCTGATCTCATTCAGCGCCCAATCCACTCCATCATGGTCGTTCAAAACCTCGTATATACGCATGGCGTTGTACACATCATTAAACTCAAAATGCTGCTCAAGCCGCGCCTGATCAAGGCTCTGCTTCATTTCTTCGCCGGTGATGTTTCCCCGGCCAAATAAATCCATCTGGCTGCGTAGCAGGGCTTTTTTTATCTGTGGACTGGCCGGATCGTGGGAAAGAGCCTTTTGATATTGATCTCTAGCGGCCATGGGATCTTGAAAAGAGGCGAAACTACCGGAAAGGAAATAATAAGTAGAATATAGGTTGGGCCGTGAAAAATCGGGAGCATCGGCAGCTTCGCTTCTGTCGCTTT
Organism: Candidatus Cloacimonadota bacterium; assembly: GCA_017994635.1. GTDB lineage: Bacteria > Cloacimonadota > Cloacimonadia > Cloacimonadales > Cloacimonadaceae > UBA5456. Next base: position 12,933 of record JAGOKK010000038.1, read on the forward strand.
TTGGCACGGTGGCGCAAGCTCCCAGCAGGAAGACCAGGGTGATACACACAGAGAGGTGACGCAATATAGACATCCTTTATTTGAGGCTGATGCTTTGGGAGATCACAAAGAGTTCCTGCAAGATCGGAAGCTTATCCCCGGCAGGGAAATAGACGCTGTTATCCACGATGTAGGCCTTGCCCTGATGCCAAAAAGCAAAAGATTGGAAGGCGCCGCCAATCATGTGCTTGGGATTGGTCCAGGCCCCGGTGAGACGCAGGGCATTAAATCCGGCAAAGCCAAGCCCATCCTGGCGGATGGTGTTTTCATCGAAGACATCGCCTTCGAAGTACTTATCCCCGATCATGCGGAGTTTCTGTATCATCCAGGCATGAGTAAGTGATGCTTCATCGGGCATATCTTCATAATAGATATTTACGTATTTATCGGGGATTTCCCGGTTTTGCATGCGGGCGCGATAGATGAAGGAGATGAAATTGCCCTTGCGATCGTTCGAATAGAGCGTGTAGTTATTCGGAATCTTGATGCTAAAGGGATAGGCATCGAAAAAAGAGAGGGGGATGATCTTCTGCTGGTAGCATTCGTAGCCCAGACGATCCCGGTAGCGCTTGAGCAAGAGCCGGAAGAGATTCTCACTCTGCAGTGCAGAGATGGTCTTCAGGTTTTCGGGATTATCCGCCATCAGATACATGATCAATTGGTCGCGGGAGGCGAAGTTCTTTGCGATGAAAAGATCCCCTCCACTTTGGCCTACACGAGTGATAAAGTCTGTGGCCAGGCTTTGCTTCATGTGGGTGGAGACCCTGTCCTCGCTTTGAAGATCGCCGATCAGCAGCAGATTGCGGTATCCGGAGTACTTTTCATAGTCAGCGATGCTGGTGGGAATCAGGTTAAAGTATTTTTCCGGGTAAACCAGCATCAATTCGCGTTCGATGCTGCCCCGCACGATGCCTTGCAGCTTGCTCCAATTGGCACCATCGCAAAACACATAAACGTCACGCAAGTCTCCCAAGGCCAGGGGCTTGCCGTTGTCGATCAAAGAATCGTACTCTGTATATCGCACAGATTCTTGTTTGCCCGAGCAGCCAAAGAGCATAAACAGGACAGAAAGCAGGATAATCCAACGCATCTTAAGCCTCCTTTGGCAAAAGCGCTTTGAGATAGTTTAATCCACTGAACAGCGTGATGCCCACCACCAGCCAGAACCAGATCCTCACCCCGGTTATGACGCCGGAACTTACCGCAGGTACATAGGCCATCATGGTCAGGGCAAAAATGATGCCAAACATCTGCATCACGGTCTTCAATTTTCCCAGCTTATCCGCGGCCACCACAATGCCTTTTCTGTGGAAAACTTCCCGCAGAATAGTGATGCCAGTCTCGCGGACGAAGATGATGATCAGGATCAGGGGGTGCAGATTAAACGGTGCCAGGTAGGTGAGCCCGACCAGGGCTGAGAGCACCAAAAGCTTATCTGCCAAGGGATCCATGATCTTGCCGAAGTCGCTGATCACTTCCCATTTGCGAGCCAGGTAGCCATCCACGTAGTCGGTCAGTGAGGCCACGATGAAGATGAACAGGCTCAGGGGCATGCAGTAGCTTTTCTTACAAATAAACAGGGCATACAAAAAGACCGGTACCAGCAGAAAACGCAGGATAGTAAGCGTATTTGGTATATATCTATACATCTTGTGCTCCATCGGCTTTATTGATGATGGGGGGTGCTTGTGCCAAGATCCGGTCGTGCTCATATACCCTCAGCATCATCGCAATTACCACCGTAGCGATGAGGGAAGAAAGTGCCATGGTGGCAAAAACCCACCACGGGATCAGATTTGGCCAGTACTTCAAGTATGCTCCCATGTAATAGATGGCAACCACCAGAGCCACCGGCACGATCAGCATCATCCAGGTGTGCGATGCGTTTAACTTGTTGTGGCGCATCACATCCACTACGCTTACCAGGCGGCGTTTACTTTTCAGATAGATGTGCAACTCATAGCTGAGACGGCTGAAGATAAAGATTATCAGCATCATGATGCCGGCGTAGATGGTAAAAACTACGCTACGTCGCTGCAGCAGACTGAGTTCTTGCAGGATTTCCCCAAAGGCTGTACTCTGACTATCTAGATCGCTTTCTTCCAGATGTGTACGCAAGAGATCCAGAGTGCTGGCTTTGGCGCTGATTATGCTTCTTGCGGGCAGGAAATTGACGGTGATCAGATCGGGAAAACTGTACTCCGCTATGGTATCTTCAGTTAAAGGGAGGCCATAGGCTTTGATCAATTCCCGTGCGGCTTGATATCCGGTTTCGTGAGTATAGGTACCAATACCAGAGATGTTTTCCAGACCGGCTACGATGCTTGCCACCTTGGTGGTATCCGCCACATAGGCATAGACCGGCAACTTGGCGAGGGCTTCATACCGGCTTTGAGTGCTGCTGCCATGACTGTGAGCCAGGTAGGCCCAGGCTCCGTAAAGTATTATCAAGAGGGCTATTATCAAGTAAAAACGAGAGTTCATTATCGGTTTCCTATCTTCAGCTTTGCGGTGAAATACGCTTTTTTGCCAAAATGCAGGTGATGGCTTACGATGTCAAGAGAAGTGTTTGCGCATGCATTGATCAGGTCAGATAAGCGGCTTTCGGGATAGATCACAATGGCGCTGCCCCCGGGCTTCAAACAGCGTTCAAAACTGGTCAGCAGATCTTGCATATTGCAGCGGATCTCCACCCGGCTGAGGTTTTTGCTATGATGCGGCGATAGCAATCCGTCTCCCTTCTTTTGCCAGGGCGGATTTGCCAGGATCAGATCGTACACATTCTCATGCTCCCGGATGTCCTGATGATGAAAGCGGATATCCAGTTTGCAGGCTGCTGCGTTTGATCTTGCGAGATCGATGAGATTTTCCTGAATGTCGATGCCTTGGATCTGCCAGCTGGGACGTGCCAGAGCACACATAATGCTTACGATACCGCAACCGCAGCCAAAATCCGCCACGTGGGAGGGGAGGTCTGCTAGATGCTGGATCGCTGCCTCATAAAGCAGGGCGCTGGCAAGGGAAACACCTTGTGCCAGAGTGTCCTGGCGGATCACTTTGCCTGGAAAGGGAAGCTGCAGTTCCCTGATTGATCCCTGCAATACGCCATCCTTACTTGATGGCCAGCATGCGGTCGATGCTAAGCTTTGCTTTCTCCGCGATGGCGGGATCCACCAAGATCTGATGTTCTTCATTTTGCAGGGCATTCAGCACATCTTCCACCCGGGTTTTCTTCATGTTTTGACAGATGGCTTTGGGGGAAAGGCTAAGGATCTTTTTGTCGGGATGCAGGTGTTTCAAATAGTCGGTGAGGCCGTTTTCTGTGGCGATGATCACCCGGTCGTGCTCCTCGAGATACTTCACCATACCTCCGGTGGACATCACATGATCGGCATGTTCTACGATGACGGGATCGCTTTCCGGATGCACCAGCAGCTCATAATCAGGATATTCCTCGCGCATCTTTTGCACATCCTGCAGGCTGAAACCCCATTGATGGGTGGGGCAATAGCCATTCCAGGTGATGATCCTGCGGCCGGAGACCTTTGCCACCCAGGAGCCCAGATTGCGATCCGGCACAAACAAGATGGTCTGATCCGGGGGTAGAGATGACACCACTTTGAGGGCGTTTGAAGAAGTACAGCAGATGTCGCTTTCCGCTTTTACTTCCACGGTTGAGTTTACATAGCAGACGACCACAGACCCGGGATGCTCGGCTTTGAACTGCCTTAGTTGCTCCCCGCTGATCATATCAGCCATCGGACATCCAGCGTCCATCACGGGCAGGATCACTTTTGATCCTGGATTCAGGATGGCAGCGGTTTCTGCCATAAATCTTACGCCACAAAATACGATCAGGGGGCTCTTTACTTCGGCGGAAAGAATGGATAGCTGCAACGAATCACCGCGGTAATCCGCCAGGTCCTGAATCTCCACGGCCTGATAGTTGTGCGCCAGAATCAGGGCATTTTTTGCTTTGGCCAAGCGCTTTATTTCGTTTGTAATATCTTGCATTTGTCCTCACATTCCGGTGTGCCCGAATCCGCCGGAGTTACGGATGGTTTCATCCAGGCTGGTGCATTCCTCGAAGGGGAGGATTTCCACGCGTGATAACACCATTTGGGCTATACGGCTACCGGGTTCGATGCCAATATCTTCGGTGCTGAGATTGATCAGAATCACTTTGATCTCCCCCCGATAATCGGCATCGATGGTGCCAGGGCTGTTCAAGATGCCGAGTCCCAGCTTCAGCGCCAGGCCGCTGCGGGGCCGGATTTGCGCTTCAAAACCTTCGGGGAGGGCGATGGCGATGCCGGTGGGAACGGCTATCCTCTGCATCGGAGCCAGGCTGAGGGGTTGATCCAGACAGGCGAAAAGATCATAGCCGGAGGCATGAGCGCTCATCCTTTGAGGCTCTATTGCCTTGGGATGGAGCCGGGTATAGCGCAGAGTCATGATTTGCGTGCCAATAGGTGATCCGCCAGGATTCTCAGTTTCAGACTGCGGTCTCCCAGAGTGGCAATGGCCTGTTTGGCCTGATCGGTTAGTTCTTGTGCCATGGTGCGGCTTTCTTCGATGCCATACACCGCAGGAAAGGTGGCTTTGCCCTGAGCTTCATCTTTGCCCAGAGTCTTACCCATTTTGGCTGTGCTTCCTTCAATATCCAGCAGATCGTCCATAATCTGAAATACCAAGCCGATCTTGTTGCCGTATTCTTCGATGATGGCGAGTTCTTTGGCGGGAGCATTTGCCCCCATCGCCCCCAGACGCAGACTGATGTTGATCAGGCGGGCTGTTTTATTGTTATGGATGTAGTTCAGAGTCTTTTTGTCCACTTTTTTGCCTTCGGATTCGATATCTACCATCTGACCCGCGATGAGTCCCTTGATTCCTGCTTCCTGCGCCAGTTCGCGCACAAATTGCACCTTGAGGTTGTCGTCTATTTCGGCATAGGTGATGGCTTCAAAGGCGTTTAGCAGCAGGGAATCAGCAGCCAGAAGGGCTACGCCATCGCCAAACACGGCATGGCAGGATTTTTTTCCACGGCGGTATTCATCGTCGTCAATATCTGGCAGATCGTCGTGGATCAGGGTATAAGTATGAATCATTTCGATGGCCGCAGCGACGGGAGTGATGGCATCCAAATTGTCTTTGTAAAGCTGATAAGCCAGCATGGTAAGATAGGGGCGCAGACGTTTCCCTCCGGCGAAGGTGCTGTAACGCAGGGCTTTGTGGATCTCTTTTGGGTACTCGTCTTTCCGGGGAAGATAGCGGTCAAGTATGATGTTTACTTGCTCCTGCTTTTCTTTCATGTCCTTTTTTAGCATTACAAACGGATCCATCGTTAGTTCTCCTCTGCTTTAGTGGTCAGCTCTTCGCTCAGAATCTTGATCCTCGCCTCTGCTTCGCCCAGCTTGGCTTGGCAGTGTTTGAGGTACTTCACACCTTCGGCATAGAGGCGCAGCATTTCCTCAAGATCGTTGGAACTTCCGGAAAGCCGGTCCACTATCTCTTCCAGGCCTTTCAGCGAGGTCTCAAAATTGAGTTCTTCCAGATTCTTGTTTTCCATGCAATACTCCCACCATTTTTTAGGCAGCATATATAGCCAATGCGAATCTGTCAATCAGAAAATTGCCGGACATTCCCCTCATTTATAGTTCCGGTGGATTACCGTCTCTAGCTGCCTGATATCACCTGAACATGTCAGACACATCCCAAGCACATCCCAAGCCGCGCTCAGGATGTGCTTGGGATGTTCATTGATGGCGCGGCAGATATCAGGTAGGAGGGTAGATGTCTTCCCCTTCAGATCAGGCGATGCAGACCCTGGGAGCCAAATCCACAGTCTTAAAGTACGTATGTGCCATATTTTCGCTGCGGATACCTCTGTGTCGCAAGTACTTCAGAAAGCGCTCCAGAGT
>JAGOKK010000129.1 GCA_017994635.1 Candidatus Cloacimonadota bacterium
GGAATCTAGTATTGAGTGGTCAGCCCTATATCCTGATTATTCAAGATGTTGGTCGGGTGAGTGTTCGTTCCCAAACTGAGCCGATACCCACTGGTAAAACCATCTCCAGGCAACCATCGCAAGATAGTGTTAGTGAGCACATTGGTAGCTCCATCCACTGGGAGTACTGCTGTAGCCGGACCGGGAGGGTCCGTTATGGTTACCGATTGCATATTCAGACGGATGTTCGCGCGGAATCGGCTCAGGCTCCCCGTACTGCTTCCCGAAGCATTACTGCTGTCGCTCTGGTGGCGAAGGCAGCTTTGAAACGTCGTGTCGGTGTAAAACACTGAGGCATTCCGGGTATAGTTACCGGGGATCAGCGTGGAGCTTATATCCACGATTATGTTTGAAGTGCCATTCCAATTCCAAGATGTGGAAAAGGGGTGAGTGTTCCAACCCGCCACAGGCATGAAGCTAGCTTGATAATATACCTCTGTATAAGTTCCGGTCTCGAAGGTTGTGCTGAGTTCGGAAGTGGTGGTGTGCATCAGACGGATTGTATAGTCTGGCATCGGGGAGCAGGTGTTCAGCTCGCTCACATTGAATGAAATGGATGTTATCGGTCCTGGTCCAGCGCCCATCGGGGTCAGTTCACTTGCCCTGATCAGGTATTGTTGGTGGAAGCTTTTGTAATATGTCCCATAGGGTGTGGGGCTGTCAGTCTCGGAGTTACTATCTGTTCCGTTTCCAATTTCAACGATTATCTGGGCACAGAGCTGGACTGAGAGCATTATCATCAGTATTGCGCCAAAGAGCTTTCTGAGCATGTTTTTTACTCCTGAAGTGAGCATTAAGCGGCTTGATCCGGAAGGCCAAACTCTTCAAGACGTGTCAGATCAAGCATTGTGGACAATTAGGATATGCATAGAATCCTGTAAAGATATTTCTTTAGCCGCCATCCAATACGCCGGATGTGCTGCTCATGTATCATGAAGACTGGCATTATTTGATACTTGCCAATCTTCCACTATTACTTATCCTTTTTATGTAATAACTATGATCGATTGTGAATGGAGGATTTACCCATGCCTAAATACCTTATTGTTGGCGGTGTAGCCGGTGGTGCCACCACTGCTGCCCGTTTGCGGCGTTTGGATGAACAAGCCGAGATTATCATGTTTGAACGCGGAGAGTATGTTTCCTATGCCAATTGCGGTTTGCCCTACTACATAGGTGACACCATAAGTGAGCGGGATCGCCTATTCGTGCAAACCCCTCAATCCTTTAAGGCAAGGCTGAATGTGGATGTTCGTAACCGCCAGGAGGTTGTGGCGATTGATCGGAGTGGCAAGAGTGTTACTGTGCGCCGGGCTGATGGGACAGAGTATAGTGAAAGCTATGACAAATTGGTGCTATCTCCCGGAGCGGAGCCCTTGCGCCCGCCCATTCCCGGGATCCAGGATGAGTTGATCTTCACTCTGCGTAATGTGCCGGATACGGATAGAATCAAGGATTACATCGAGAAGCATAATGTGCATCACGCTGTGATCGTGGGGGCAGGATTCATCGGCCTGGAAATGGCGGAAAACCTTCATCAGAAAGGCATCCGCGTTACCATCGTGGAGATGGCGGAACAGGTGATGACTCCTCTGGATTATGAAATGGCGGCAGCGGTGCATCAGCATCTGAAGACCAAGAATGTGGAGTTTTATCTGAAAGATGCGGTCAATTCCTTTGTAAGAGAAAAGAGTGGCCTGCAAGTACGCTTGAAAAGCGGGCGTTCATTGCCGACTGACATGGTGATTCTCTCCATCGGAGTACGTCCGGACAGCAAACTGGCGGAGGATGCCGGCCTGGAATTGGGCATCAATAAAGGCATCAAGGTGAATGAGTACCTGCAGACCAGCGATCCCGATATCTATGCTCTGGGTGATGCAATCGTGTACCCGAATCCCATCACGGGCGTAGAGAGCCACACCTATCTTGCCGGCCCAGCCAATAAGCAAGGGCGCCTTGTGGCAGATAACATTGTAAAAGGCAATCAAAAACAATACAAGGGTAGCATCTCCACAGCCATCGCCAAGGTTTTTGACCTCACTGTTGGCGCCACCGGCGTCTCCGAAAAAGTGTTGCGTAAAGCGGGCATACCCTATGTTTCATCGATAATCCACGCATCATCGCATGCCGGATACTACCCGGATGCTCTGCCAATGACCATCAAGATCGTCTTCAGTCCTGATGATGGGAAGCTTTTGGGCGGGCAGATCGTGGGATTCGATGGGGTGGATAAACGCACGGACATGCTGGCACACATCCTCAAGCACGGTGAGACTATCTATGACATGCAGGAGATCGAGCATGCCTACGCTCCGCCTTTCTCCAGCGCCAAAGACCCGGTGAATATGGCCGGTCTGGTTGCTGATAATATCATCAACGGTATGGTGAGGATCACTCATTGGGACGAGATCAGGGAATTGAACCTGAAGGACACTGTGCTGATAGATGTACGAACCCCTGATGAGAATGCCCTCGGCACCATCGAAGGCAGCATCAACATACCCGTGGATGAGCTGCGCGGACGCCTTTCAGAAATTCCTGCCAATAAGAAGCTTATCGTATTCTGCGGTACGGGGCATCGATCATACTTCGCTTACCGCATCCTGGTGCAAAGCGGATTTAGCGATGTCTGGAACCTCTCAGGAGGCTACATCACATACGAATCTGCCACGCAGAAACAAAGCAATGAAGATATCTTTTCCGCCGAATACATCGGCAAGGACGATCATATCTACCAGGGCAAGGAAGCGGCTGCCCCGAAAGCAGATAGCAAGACGGTAGAGGTCGATGCCAGCGGCCTACAATGCCCTGGCCCCATCATGCGGCTCAAAAACGAGATGGATCGGTTGTCCGATGGCGATGTCCTGAATATCACTGCCAGCGATCCTGGCTTTGCCAAGGATGTTCCTGCCTGGTGCAATATGACGGGGAATAAGCTGCTAAGCGTCAGCTCTGCGGGCAAAAAGATCATCGCTTCAGTGCAAAAAGGCGGTGGCAAAGCCTTGGAAGCCGGCTCAGGGGGCGGTAAAAACAAAACTCTGATCGTATTTAGCGATGATCTGGATCGCGCTCTTGCATCATTCGTGATTGCCAATGGAGCTGCGGCAACGGGCAAGAAGGTTACCATGTTCTTCACTTTCTGGGGCTTGAACGTGATTAAGAAGCCAGGTGGTGCCAACAGCGATAAAGATATGATGGGTAAGATGTTTGGCATGATGCTGCCCAAAAGCTCCCAGGGGTTGGGATTGTCCAAGATCAATTTCGCCGGGATGGGTCCCCTGATGATGCGCAAACGTATGAAGGATAAAAACGTGGATTCTCTGGAAATGATGATCATGCAAGCCAAAAAGGCTGGCGTGCAGATGATTGCCTGTCAGATGAGCATGGACATCATGGGTGTAAATGCTGAAGAGCTGATTGAAGGCGTAACCGTTGGCGGCGTGGCCAGCTATCTGGAAGAAGCGGAGCAGTCAAACCTGAATCTGTTTATCTAAAAAAAGTATGGGGCAGTTTGTAGTGAGCTGCCCCAAATTCTATCTATTGCAGGGACTTCAGATTTGCCAGAGACTGAGATCCCTCCACCCAGATAAAGCTGCCCTTTTCACAAGGAAGATCAGCGCACTCAGAGCAGTTCTGGTAACCTCTCTGGATACAGCAAATCCTGATCTGGCACTGATCGCAAAAGCCGATCTTGCGCCCGTTTGCCATACAGCCGTCGCAATGTAGTTCCTCAATGGGGATATCCTTCCCAAATTGTTCGCGGATGTTTGCCTGATGCTTTTTGAAGACTTCCAAGTCTTCATTCTGGGTGGCTATATAGGCTTCGCAATCCTGGCAATTGATGCCGCAGGGTGAATAGCTGGTCATTCCTGGTATCTCCTTATCTCTCAATTGCTGATTATGGCAGA
>JAGOKK010000039.1 GCA_017994635.1 Candidatus Cloacimonadota bacterium
AACGCTATCGTTCATGATTTCCTCCCTCAGAGGTCTGATAGGTGAAGTAAACATTTTTTGAGTACGAACTACGTCAAGCGCTTTTTCACAAACACGCATCAATATGCCCTAAAGTTGGCATATCCATATTCATCCATGTCTCTCTCTGCCTTTTTTGTGCCGCACTGGTTATGAGCATCCCAAACACATCCTGAGCGAGGCTTGGGATGTGTTTGAGGTGTGTTTGAGTTGTTTACGAGACACCAAGCAACAAGCGAATCCATACGATAACCGGGCTGTCCGGCTGAATTGGGAGTATTTATTGTGCAGATTCAGATTGACAATTATCGATACATAAAGAAAATTAGATTAACTCATGCTTATCATCATCGAATCATAGGAAAACTTGAATGAACAAATTACAATATCTCTCTGCATTATTAGTACTTGCTGGCTGTGCCCATGTTGACAACGCCAATCCCATGAACGCAGTACCGCTGACCTACGCTGAATTGACATCGTCTTCTGGTATTTCCAGCTCGAATAACGTATTTATGCTAGGCGCCTTTGCTCCTGATAGCCTGAACAGCGATATATCCAGCTCGGAACGCAACGCCCCATTTGCGATGCGAATACCGGCAACTTATGAATTGGGGATGGGCAGGGGATTTTCCCTTTTTGGTCAGGCAGGTATTGGTATGGGACCGACATTTGAGCCCCCTGGGTATGAAGAAATTGCTGGCTTAAGCTATTCAGTTCACGTGAAGGGTGGGCTGAAGAAATCCATAAGGCTATCTGATGATACTTTTGTCGCCTTATTGCCCGCTTATGGATTTGGGACTGGCATCTCTTCAATTAGTGACCACCATCGCCTCAGATATCGTTTTCACAGTTATGAGCTTCCCCTCACACTCAGCAGGCAATTCCATGAAGATAATGGGATAATTCTTAGTTCCACTCTGCGAGTAGCCTGGGACATGTATGATGGAGATATCAATCGGGATGGATTTGTTCCATGGAGTTCACTGGAGTATCCCGATCAACCCCGCAGCCATGTTACGCGTTATGCAGCTATGGCACACACTGACTTGCGGCCTGGACGAAAACTGAGAGTCACGATTCAAGCCGGAGCAGAGTATTCCAGCGGGAAGAAGCAAAACCACCTGCTTCCCATCCTTTATCTGGGCTTATCAGGCAAGCCAAAATTCTTAAATGATTGAACGGAATAGTCTGACAGACAGTAAGAATTATACCACACACTACCCGGTTTGTTTATTGCATTCCCGGTTGATGAAGATCAATATGAAGTATGCCTGGCAGCCGGCAGGGGATCCCTGCATATCAATCCTTCAGGTAAGGTTGAGCCTTATCCCTTTGCCCCCTTTTCAGATACCGATCTACGCTTTGAAAGCCTAAGTGACGCGCTGCAATCCGATTTTCTCCGTCAAATCATAGAGAGAATCATAAACTGCTCAAAGAAGGCGAAGGGGGCTGCGCTCTCCGGTCTAACCGGGACTGGGTGAAGAAGATCCTCGGTTGATCAATCCTGACGGGAACGCTGAATGCATTCTGCGCAGTAATGCCAGCAGCAAAAGCGGTGGTAAATGTCCAGCAAGCCTTGTTGGTAGATTGCTTTACTCTCGACTAATTTGATTTGCTCCGGTTTCATGTAGCGGCTCATGAAGCGGGTGATGTAGTTTGCCGGTAGTCCGGGGAAGCTTTGGTACAGGGCTGTCACTCTCTGGGTATCGCCAGCCATTTTTTGCTGCCAGAGAGCCAGCACTGGTAACAAGATATTCAGATAGATGTTACTTTGAACGCTTTTGCCCAGAGTAAGCACAAAGCCGTCGAACCCGGTGTTTTCCCGCCAAAGGCTCTGATAAGCCTTGAAATGGGTCTTGGGATCATCCAGATGAGCATCGCAATTGTCGATAAAGTTTTTTAGCAACCCATCGTCCAGGCATTCCCAGATCAGTTCGCTGATATACAGAATTCGTTTGATGGGATGATTCTGGGGACGGACGCGGAAGAATTGCCAGTCTATGAGGATCTTACGGCCGTACCAGGGTTGGGCTTCGTAAAGCTTCCACAAGTCCTTCTGAAGGTTTTCAGGGATGATCCCGCTTTGCGGGGCAAGCATTCCGGAAGAACATAAATAGATCGCTGCTAGATCATCCTTGTGCATGCCTTGAGCTTTAAATTCCTTGAGCCTGGCCAAGGGCAGGCTTTGGGCCAGGTGCAAGGTGTTTAGCTTGTTCTTTTCATAACCGAGCGCTTCAAATACACCCTCGTAGAACAATTGATCAAAGCTACTCATGGTCAGGGCTGAATTGAAGCGGGCGATCTTGGCTTTGAACCGGCGCAAACCTGCCTTGTGTAAGATCAACGTCAAAGCATCATTATCGATCGCCGATAGTAGATCGCAATATACACTGCGCCGCTGGGGACTTTCGTGATTCTGGATCAGTTTGCTGATATCTTCACTGAGCTTATTCTGTATCTCCAGGATATCGATCAGGCTGCCGTCTTCACTGATGGTTTGGTTGTATGGGGCTCTGTGTTCCCATACCACGTGGAGGATCACTCTATTGTAATAAACGTCCTCATGATGGTTGTGAGCTTGCCAATCTGCGGTCCTGAGGTGGATCTCCACATCCCCGCGCTGCTGCTCGCCAGCTATCTCGATGATAGCATTCTTGAAATCTGGACCGCGTCCGGTATTGAATTGTCCTTGATATATTATTCTTAGCGGCTTGCCGCCCACTGTGTACAGATCGCCCTGTAGATGCCCCTCATCCCAGATGTGATACAGAAATCTCTCTTCCATCAGAAGTAACGTTGCAGCATTTGCATCCTTTGGCGGGCAGAAGCGGAGTTGTACCAGGTGTGGGGAGTATACTTGATGGGATTTGTGAGGATCACGATCATCCGCATACTCTGATTGCGGTTCAGGTAAGCCGCGCTCTTGCCAAAATATGCCAGCGAGGCTGTCTGAATGCCATAAACGCCCTTGCCCCATTCCACATAGTTGAAATAGAGTTCTAGCATACGCTTCTTAGTCATGATGATTTCCATGATAACCGTCACTTGTATCTCGAGATACTTACGCAAGTAATTGCGGTCAGTAGTCAAAAAAAGACTGCGAGCGAGTTGATTGCTGAGAGTGGAGGCGCCAAAGCGGATTTTACCCGCTCGTTTATTTTTATGGTAAGCCTCCCGTACCATGCTCCACTCGAATCCGAAGTGTTTGTAGTAATTACCGTCTTCGAGGCCGATCAGCATTTGCTGCGTGGATTTGGGGATCTTTTTCAGGGGGATGTACTCGCGCTTGTAGATGGGATGCCCGCGCATGATATAGCGCTGTAGCATCAAAGGGGTGACAGGGGGATTCACAAAGCTGTAGATGAGACACAGCGCGGCGACAATCCCCCAAAACCACAGGTGTACCCGAAAGATGAAGCGAAAGACCCTGACAAAGACGTTTCTTTTCTGTTTGCTCTTTGCCATGGGAAAAAGCTTCTCTTACTATGGGGGAGTCTGGCTTAGTCTTTTTGTTTATTCACAAAGGCTGCGAGGCGAGCTTTACGGCGGCTGGCAGTGCGCTTGTGGATTATACCTTTCTTGGCTGCTTTATCAAGCTGAGAATAGAGCTTGCTCAGCATCTCTGTACGGTTTTCGCCATTCTCGGCACTTTGCATGGTCTTGGTCAAAGTCTTGATGGTGCGCTTGACATAGTTGTTCCGGGCGGCTCTCTTCTTGTCTGTGCCCATTCTTTTAAGCGGGGATTTGTGTTGTGGCATGTGTTCCTCTTTTATTTAGCTTAGTATTTGCGTCACAATGTGAAGAGGGCTTTTTGTGTCAATACTATTTTTGTCCGGGCAATTCGCATAGTAGTATATCTATCTGCCGTTCAACGTTATATAAACTGATATCGCCCTCAGTACGCTGTGACTTTTCCAGGCTATTGACCCACTGGGCAGCTTCGCTAAGCTGATTTGGGGTAAAGCATTGCCCCGCATTAGTGTCACTGATGATCCTGGACGCAGCCCCTTCAGAATTCCCCAGACAGAGAATGGGGCTTCGTGCTGCCAGGTATTCAAAGAGTTTGGTAGTTAGCATACCCTCGTTGCCCTCATAATCGTTCAAGATCAAAAGCAGCAGGTCACTATCCACCATTTCCTGTAGCGCAGAAGCGTGGGGAATAAAGGGGACAAGTCGAAGGCGTTCACCGAAGGAGAGGTGAAGGCTTTTCAGATCGGACTCGTTCAGTCTCGTGCCAACCATGCTTAGTTCATAGTCGTGCTTCCACATTCCCGCCAATTTCGTGAGCAATTGCAGGTCCTGTCCCGCAGTAATCTGCCCCACGTATTTGATGCGGAAGCGGGGATAGGTGTGATGCTTCAGATCCACATATTCATTGGGATCAAATCCGTTTGGAAGGATTCGTTTACGCGCATCTGGCAGGGCTGCGGCGATGGCTTCAGAGATGATGAAATTACCATCAGCAGAGCTGAGTACCTTAGCTTCCAGGTGGGCATGGATCCTACGCGCGATTTCTGTGGGAGGATTCAACTTCAGATAGTGGATATTCAGCCAGGGATCACGAAAGTCTGTGTACCACTTTATTCCCGTTTTGCGCTTCAGTTTCATGCCGATGAGATGGGTGCTGTGAGGGGGGCCGGTGGTGATGACTGAATCGTAATGTTTACTGCTAATTTCTTTATAGGCCGCTTTGTAGGCAGCAGGATTCCAAAAGACTCTGAGATCCGGAATGATAAGATTCAGTCTTAGCCAGATCAGGATCCGAGCCGGGATGCTTGTGTGGGATGCACTGATGCCGCCATGAGGTAGTTGGTCGCGAGCACCTGATATCGCACTCCAGAGGGTTCCCATCCTTGGTGCTTTGGCCCGGATTAACCGCACTCCAGGGGGAATCTTCAAGCTCTTGTCCACAAAGGGGTAATCTCCACCCACTGAACACAGAACGCTCACCTCCACTCCACGTTTGATCAATTGAGGGATAAAACGTAACCATCTTTGAACGGCTGCTCCACCAGCGGGGGGGAAATAATAAGAGATCAATAAAATACGCATCAGCGGAGGATCAAACTGGCGAGTTCGCCCCAGGTGTTCTGGTCTTTCTGCTTAATGATGGCTGCGCGAAAAGGCTCCATCAAGCTCTCTCCATAATATTTGATAACTGCCGCAGCCAGAGCCGGTGCATCATCGGGAGGTACCAAAAGTCCGGTCCGGTTGTGCTCCACATACTCACCCAGTCCTCCTACGTCAGAAGCGATCACAGGAGTCTCATAGCTGAATGCAGTGGCAATCACACCGCTTTGAGTGGCGCTCTTGTAGGGGAGAATGCAAACATCACTGATGGAAAAGAAATGTGCCGCATCAGATTCGTCCACATATCTGAAATGACACTCCACTGTACCGCGCAAATCCAGCTCCCGGATCAGAGTCTCATACTTTGTTACGCTACCATATACTGATCCCACGATTCTCAAGCGAATATCCGGGATCGCGGTGCGGATGATGGGCATGGCTTTCAGCAGCACATCCAAACCCTTGTAGTCCTTGATCAGGCCAAAGAAAAGCAGCCCGGGATGATCCTGGGCGTGGTTTTCTTCGATGTGAAGGTGCTCGTACAATGGATGGAAACCAAGGACAGCCCGCGTTGATATAGCATTTGGAAAAGTGCGCTTCAGATCATTCAAACAGGTACGGCTGAGTACCACAATCTTGCTCGCGTGACGGAAGGCGTAGCGAAGTAGCAAATTGGTGCCTGGCCAGGCTTCGTGGGGCAGGATGTTGTGCGCAAGCATGACGATCTCGCACTTTACCCTTCCAAGGACGTAACCATAGGCAGGGGCAAAATACGGCAACCACCATGATGCTATAAGGATATCCGGATGCCAATCATTGATCGCTTTAATAGTAGTCTGCCATGTATATGGTAAATATGGCGTTAGTACTCTAATGGATGTTAGTGTGGGCTGGCTATTGTCATACTGATCCCCGGATGGGAAGAGTAAAGCGGGGTATTGACTGCGGAAGTTAAAGAATTGTGCTGTGTGACTCTGGCGCGCCATCTCCTCAGCCAGGTGTACTGCAAAGTTAGCAATACCTCCCCGGAAAGGAGGTGCCGGACCCAGAAAGGCAATCTTCAAGACATCACTCCAGTTCTTGGGATTGCAGGAAAAAGCGCTTTACCAGCTCAGGATCACCATACTTACCAAAGAGTGCCATCAGTTTAAGGCGTACTTTGATTCCCTTTAGATCGCCGGCCAGGATTGCCCCCAAATCTTGTAAGTGCTTGCCACCGCCTTCATAACCGTATTCTGGTAATACTCGGCCGGTATAGGTGCGGGATGAGATCACCACCAGGATGCCTTTAGCAATAGCTTTTTCGATGTAAGGAGTGATGTCCCTGGGGAGATTCCCCCGCCCAAAAGCTTCGATCACGATAGCCTTGCAGCCACTATCGATGCTGCAATCTATGTAACGGCCATCCAGACCAGCCACGGCTTTGATCAGGTCTACTCTGGTATCCAGGTGCTCTGTCCACACGCTTTCACGGTAAAGAGTGGCACGATGATAGACTATGGCGTCTGGATCTACTATCCCCACTGCCCCCAAACCGGGACTGGTGAAGGCATCCACCTTGCCGGTGTCCGATTTTACCACGTCACGGGCAGTATGGATCTCATCATTCATTACCACTAGTACGCCTTTGTCAAAGCTGTCGTGATGACTGGCTACTCGAACGCTGCCGATGATATTGCGGGGACCGTCCAGTCCCAGATCACTACCGCTGCGCATTGCTGCAGTGAAGACTACTGGTTTCCTGGTAGTAAGCACCAGATCTGCCAGGAAAGCGCTCTCTTCCAGAGTATCGGTACCGTGAGTAATCACTACTCCATCGTAACCCAGGATTTTGGTATCTATGGTTTTGGCGAGTTCGAACATCATTTGGGGAGTCATATAAGGGCTGGGGACATTGAGATAGGCCATTACGTCTACATTGGCGACTCCCTCCAGCTGGGGAAATTGGGTCAAAAAATCTGCCAGTTCCGAGGTGGGTATCACTCCCAGATTGCCCACGCTCTTCATGGAGATGGTGCCTCCGGTAAGGATGATCAGTACTTTCTTCATCATAGCTCCTGATAAGGGATGGGATCCTGGTGGCCTGCTTTGTGGAAGGCATTCAGTCTCAATAGACAACTGGGGCACTTGCCGCAGGCTTTATCCAGACCTGTGTAACAGCTCCAGGATAGCTCAAAGGGTACTCGGCGCTTCAGGCCGTCTTCCACGATTTCCTGCTTACTCATGTGCAATACTGGGGTATAGATGCTGATATTGGCTGCCACCGTTCCCCGAACAATCACTTCTGTCATGGCTTCAAAAAAGGCTCCCCGACAATCTGGATAGCCGGAGCTGTCTTCCTCTACTGCGCCGATATAGATGCGGCTGGCCTGGATTACCTCTGCCCATGCTACAGCAGCGCAGAGCATTGTGGCATTGCGAAAGGGGACGTAGGTATTGGGAATCCCGCCACCCATTTCCTCGATCTTCAGGGATTTATCAGTCAGAGCGGAACCTCCGATCTCAGCCAGCCATTGATAATCCACAATGCGTGCTTGAATCGCATGATAATGCTTAGCGATGGCTCGGAAACATCCTTTTTCTTTTTCCTCGGTAAGTTGTCCATAAGAGAAATGCAGGAAATACAGCTCATCACACTCCTCGTGTGCTATCGCCGCAGTATATAGTGAATCCATGCCTCCGCTAACTAAAACAACAGCTCGTTTCATCTCTCATCTCGTATAATCATTTTATCCATGGTAAATCAAAGGCCATTTGTGTCAAGCACAAAGCGAAGCTTTCCCTTGACGGATGGCTTAGCTTTCAATAACTTGTTCTTCAAATACTTTTTTGGAGTGATTCGAGGAAACTATGAAATATGACGTGATAATCATAGGCGCAGGTCCTGCGGGATTGAGTGCGGCCATATACAGCGCACGTGGCGGCCTGAGTACTGCCATTTTCGAAAAGGCAATGGTCGGCGGCCAGATCAATGTGACCGACGAAGTGGAAAACTACCCAGGTTTTGAGGAACCTCTCTCCGGCTTTGAGCTAACTACCAAGATGCGCCAACAGGCAGAACGCTTTGGCACCAAGTTCATCGATGAAGAAATCACCGCCATTGGCTTGGAAGGCCTGTGCAAGGTGATCGAGACTGTTGAGGGCAAGTACCGTGCCAAGAGCGTGATCGTCTGCACTGGAGCCCATCCACGCCGACTGAATGTACCTGGCGAAGAACGTCTCACCGGCCGCGGTGTCTCTTACTGTGCCACCTGCGATGGGGCTTTGTACCGGGACAAAATCGTCGCGGTTGTCGGTGGTGGAGACAGCGCTGTGGAGGAAGGCATCTTCCTTTCCCGCTTCGCTAAAAAGGTGATCGTGATCCATCGACGCGATGAATTGCGTGCGCAGAAGATCATTCAGGATCGTGCTTTCAAGAATCCCAAGATGGAATTCATCTGGAATACCGTGATTCAAGAGATCCACGGCGAGGGTAAAGTGGAGAAACTGGAACTGGTGAACCGTGAAACCAAGGAGATCACCATGCTTCCAGTAGATGGTGTCTTCATTTATGTGGGCATTTTACCAAACAACGAGCTTCTGGAATCCCGCATCGCTCTGGACAATTCCGGTTTCGTGCTGACCGATGAATACATGCAGACCAATGTCCCTGGCATCTATGCTGCAGGTGATATTCGTCATACAGTATTGCGTCAGGTGGTCACCGCCACATCCGATGGTGCCGTGGCAGCCTGGAGCGCCGAGAAATGGATCATTGAAAACTACGACGCGCTTGAGGTGAATAGTGCTCAGTAGCAAAGACATCCGCAGCCAGTTCATCGATTTCTTTGTGGCCAAGGGTCACAGCTTTATCCATTCATCGGCCGTGGTGCCCGAAAGTGATCCTACATTGCTTTTTGCCAATGCCGGCATGAATCAGTTTAAAAACATCTTTTTGGGCCTCAAGGAACCCCTGGTAGCTCGCGCTGTAAACTCTCAAAAGTGCATCCGCGCTGGGGGCAAGCATAATGACCTCGAAGAAGTGGGCAAGGACGGCTATCACCATACTTTTTTTGAAATGCTGGGAAACTGGAGCTTTGGGGATTATTACAAAAGGGAAGCCATCACCTGGGCGTGGGAGTTACTCACGGAGCTGTGGGTGCTGCCCAAAGAATTGCTCTATGCCACTGTCCACGAGAGCGACACCGAATCCCGGCAGCTCTGGATGGAGTGCACGGACATCAATCCGGAGCATATCGAGTATCACGGCGATAAGGACAACTTTTGGGAGATGGGGGATAGCGGTCCCTGTGGCCCCTGTTCTGAGATCCACATAGATCGGGGTGTCCAGCATTGCAATAAACAGAATTTGGTGGGGCATGTTTGCCGAGTTAATGGCGATTGCGACCGCTATATCGAGCTTTGGAACCTGGTCTTCATTCAGTACAATCGCGAGGAGAACCGCGAGCTTACACCCCTGAAAAATCGCTATGTCGATACCGGAGCCGGTCTGGAACGCGTTACTCAGGTGCTGCAGGGCAAACACTCGAACTATGAGACAGATCTCTTTATGCCCATCATCGAGAAGATCGCCGAGCTTTCGCACCATGCCTACACCCCAGAAACGGGGATGAGTCACCGCGTGATCGCTGATCATGTGCGCTGTCTCTGTTTTGCCCTGGCCGATGGCGGGTTCCCGTCCAATGAAGGGCGTGGCTATGTGTTGCGGAGAATCCTGCGTAGGGCTGCCCGTCATGGTCGCTTACTGGGCTTTGCCGAGCCCTTCCTGCATTCTCTGGTTGATGTGGTGGTGCAGATCATGGGACATCACTTCGAGGAGCTCAAAGGTAAGGAATCCTACATCAAAATGGTGATCAAAGCCGAGGAAGAACGCTTTAACAAGACCCTGGATACAGGATTGCAAAAGTTCGACGATATCTGTCTGCGCCTAGACGGTAATCTCATCAGCGGCAAAGATGCTTTCATGCTCTATGATACCTATGGTTTCCCGCTCGATCTCACTATGATGCTGGCTGAAGAGAAAGGCTTGAGAATCGATCATGGCGGCTTTGATGTGGAGATGGAAGCGCAGCGAGATCGCGCCCGCAAAGCTTCGAGATTTGGCTCTGCAGCTAATCATGACAATTGGATTGAGCTACGTCCGCCTCTACCTACTCATTTTACGGGTTATGAGAAACACCAGGATAGCGCCTATATCCAGCGTTACAGCGTATCTGAAGATAAGGTCTATGCCCTGCAGCTTTCTCAAACTCCCTTTTACGCGGAAAGCGGGGGACAGGTGGCCGATACTGGCAGGATCTACAACGACGATTTTGAACTGAGAGTGTTGGACGTCAAAAAAGACGATGATGCCTTCATTCATTACGGAACTCTACAACGTGGCCTCATCTCCTCAGAGCTTGTCTATGCCGAGATTGATGTGTCCCGTCGGGGAGATATTGTCCGCAATCACACTGCCACCCATATCTTGCACAAAGCCTTGCGTTCGATTTTGGGTGATCATGTACAGCAGAAAGGTTCCCTTGTGCATCCGGATTACATGCGTTTCGATTTTACCCACTTTCAGGCACTCTCACACAGCCAGTGGGAAATGGTAGAAAGCATGGTAAACAAAGCCATTCGGGACAATATGCCTGTAAGCACCACGATCATGAATATAGCTGACGCCAAAGCCGAGGGAGCCACCGCGCTCTTTGGCGAGAAGTACAGCGATGAGGTGCGGGTGATCACTATCGACCAATTCTCCAAAGAACTCTGCGGGGGAACTCATGCTTCCGCCACGGGTGACTTGGGGATATTCAAGATTATCTCCGAAGGATCCACTGCGGCCGGCATCAGAAGGATTGAAGCTTATACCGGACGCGCAGCCCTTGACTATGTAAACTCTCTGCAACAAAGCCTACAGCACATCGCTGGGCAGTTATCCTGTCCCATAAACATGGTGGAGCAAAAGCTGGAAGCCCAAAAACAACACATCCAAAACTTGGAAGCCGAGTTAAAACGTTTGCAGGCAGAACGCAGCCTCTCCCTGATTGACTCTATGCTGGAAGCTGCTACTGATTATCCTGATTTTAAGCTGGTGATACAAGAAGTACCGGAAAATACCGATCTGAAAGCTTTTGGTGATGCTTTGCGAAGCAAGCTGAGCGATCAGATCGCCGTGCTGCTCTGCCCCAAGAGTGATAAACTGTCTATCCAGGTAGTGGTTGGGGGAGCAGTTTCCTCACGATTCCATGCAGGCAAGATCGTTTCCGCAATTGCTGCATCTATGGGTGGGAAAGGGGGCGGACGTCCTGATTCTGCCATGGCTGGTTGTCAAAATCCTGGTGATACCACTCCCCTCATCGCTCAAATACCGGATATCATCCGCAATATGTCATGAAGATCCTGGTGATCCGTCTCAGTTCTCTGGGCGACATAGTGCTTACTCAGAGCCTTTGCGCTCGTCTTCGTGTACTCTATCCAACTGCTGAGATCGATTTCATCACCAAACCACAATATATTGAGCTCGTATCCCTGATGGGATGCGGGCTCAATGCTATAACTTATAATAAATCCACTGGATTACACTGGGCTCTGAGGAAGAATCGCTACGATCTCGTGATAGACCTGCAAGCCAAACTCTCCAGCTTTCTGATCAGGGTTTCAGCAGCGGGGAAACAAAGCGCAGTTTACCGTAAGCAGCGGCGCATTCGGAGACGTATTGTGGCGGGGGATAAAAGCCTGGTCATCAACAGCACAGTGGAGCTGTATCAGAGCGCGCTTAGCAGTCTGGGGATTTGTGACTCATTGGATGCTCCATCCCTAATGGTCCCCGATCCTCAATTGCCCTTCGATCCTCCTCCCGCTGCAAAGATCATCATGCTGTTTCCTGGCGCCGCTCACTACACCAAAAGGTACCCTATTGCCAGTTTCAAGGAATTACTGGCTAATAGTCCGGGGGATTACTACTACCTGATCGCAGGATCTCGATCCGAGCATCTCTTGTGTGAAGAACTTCACCGTGTGTGTATGGAAAAGTCAATCAATCTGGCCGGCAAACTATCCTTCGGACAGATTCTTTCAGCTATGCAGCATTCTTCCTGGGTGATATCGTCAGATAGCGGCCCCATGCACCTGGCCGCATCCATTGGCAGACCTCAGATCGCCATCTTTGGTGCTACACATCCGCGCTTGGGATTTGCTCCCATGAATCCCAATGCCAGAGTTTTATGTCTGAATTTGGATTGTCAGCCATGCAGCCTTCACGGATCCGATAAATGCCCCCAGGGTCACTTTAAGTGTATGCTTGATATTGCCCCGGAAACCATCCTGTCCATCCTGACCTAATCCGCGCTTGCTCCAAACGCAGGCTCAGCATTCCAGCCTAAAAGTTTATGCTACTCTGCCTGTGATGAAAGTTGTTTCCCATTGCAGAGCGTGGAAATGAATCAACAGAATGATGTGGGAAAGCCGTCACACTTCACATTATCCATGGCTTTTTCTGCGAAGATTCCGTATATGCAATGCTTCCGAGCAGTAACTAACACTCAGATATTCAATCAGATAGATAACTGCCGTCGCCATGCATCTACAAGTGAGTTACAATTTAAGAAGGAACTCGTTTTTTATCTTGCCAATTTTATAATGCTGCAGAATTTTGTCCGCAAGATCAGTACATCCAGGAGTTGTTTCATGCTGTACACATTGAATGACGGGCGAGAGGTAGATCTTAGTAGGGTTATGGATGTATCGGCGATCAGAGATGAGGGATTGGACCCCTCCAGTATCAGTAACTCGAGAATAGCATTTCATATTCGCGTTAAAAGCGGTTCCAGCATCTTGGTGGAGAAGAAATATCATTTCGCGGATTGGGCAGCTAAAAAGAAGGAATTGGATTTGGAGCGAAAAGCTTTTGTAAACGCGTTGGAGCAATATCGCGCTGAAAAGCAGTAGTTTATCATCATCAAATGAAAGGGGATGCCTGTGCATCCCCTTTATTCGTATCCTATATCTTAGAACTTCACACTGCTATCATCGAGCGGACTAAGCATCAGAGCCTTATCGCCGGAATAATCCTTCCAGAGTTCATAGACCTTGCGGTATTCATTGTCCATGATCTCCAGGTAATCCAGAGCAAGTACTTGCATCAGGGAACCGGATTCTACGTTGATATCAATGCCTTTGTTTTTGTCACCAGTCGCATCCACCAGGCGAATGGGGCGCTCTTCACCGATCAGGGATTTCATGTGTTCCTTTGCCGTGGTCAACCCGCCCAGATCATCCACCAGGCCGTTCTCATAGGCTTGTTCCCCAGTCCACACTCTGCCTTGGGCAATCTTGTGTACATCTTCCACGCTCAGGTTTTTTCTGCCTGCAGCCACTTTCTCCACAAAGTCCTCATAGGTGTGTTCGATGAAGCCTTCTACCAAGCGCTTTTCTGCTTCGGTCCAAGGTCTGGTCATGGATCCCAGATCAGAGTTCTTACCTTTCTTCACTGTGCTCCAGTTTACCTTGATTTTATTGAACATCTCGGTGGCGTTAAACATCAAGCCCACTACTCCGATGGAACCGGTAAGGGTGGCAGGATCAGCCACAATGCGATCGGCATTGGCAGAGATGTAATATCCTCCGCTGGCTGCCACGCCGGCCATTGAAACCACGATTGGTTTCTTGTTTTCGGTCTTGGCAAGTTCCATCTCACGATAGATGATATCCGACGCCTGCGCGCTGCCGCCGCCACTATCCACTCTCAGGATTATACCCTTGTACATCTTGTTGTTGCGGGCTGCTCGGATCAGCTTCACTGTGTTTTCATGAGCAATCTTCTGTCCCGGAGTCCCTTTTCCCATCACGATGTTCCCAGAGGCATAAATGGTGGCAACCAGGTTTTCTTTGGGTTTGGACCAGTCATAGCTGCGATAATCCGGAAGCTCGTTCAGCTTTGCGGTGTAACCAAAATCTTTCTTCAGATTCTTATCCAGTTCATCCTGGTAGAAGACTCCATCCACCAATCCCGCTGCCAGTGCGTCAGTGGCGATCATATAGGGACCTTCATCGATGGTCTGTTGCACGCTTTTGGTCAGGCGATCCCCGCGTCCGGAACGGATCTGGGATATCATTTGGTCATAAAGACTGGTGAGCAGTGATTCGTACACTTCGCGTTCAGCGGCAGTCATTTCACTCTCACTAAACATATTTCCTGCGTTTTTGTACTTGTGGCTACGGAAGTTCAATACCTCAATACCCAGATTATTGAGCAGATTTTTCAAATACGGACTGCTGATGGCAAGTCCGCTCAAATCCACTGATCCATTGGGATTCAGATAGATTTTGTCCGCAATCGCGGAAGCAAAGATGTAACCACCGTTGGAGATATTATCGTAGTAAACGCTGACCTTTTTGCCCTCTGCTTTGAAGTCCCGCACGGCATCCAGCAATTCCTGCTGCAGGGCAAAGGACGTGGTAAAAGAAGGATTGATCAGGAGGATACCCTGTGCGTTAGGATCAGCTTTAGCTTTCTCCAATCTGGCAAAGATCTCTTCGATACTGATGGTCTTTTTGTCATAGATCTTGATGGGGCCGAGAGTATATTTTGGGGCTTTGTAGCTCACCACCTGCCCTTTGGCGGGCATTTGATACCACTTCTTGGGAGTAATCCCAAAGATGGGTTTGAAGCTATCTTCGGTCAAGTGAACCCAGGCATAGCCAAAGTTGTCGTCCTTGTGACTGCGTACCATGCTTCCAGCCTCAATCTTGCCGGGGCTCAAGCTGAATGATATAAGTGCAGTTTCTTCGTCGGTATTGTAGGAGGCACCCAGCTTCAAACCATCCACTAACTGGGTGTTGATGCCAATGATCGGGCTCCTGAGTGCGTAATCTTCTTCAGTGCCCCACTTAGCATAGTTCAGATCCATGGACAATTCCAGCCGATAATCGTTTATCCTGTCCGTGAATACAAATGGGCGTAAAGCAATACCAGCTCGATAGTAAGGGCGCGATTCCATGGGATTTTCCAGAGTCATCGCCAGGGAAGCAAAATCATGGGGACGATAGGTGGCAGCACTACGGAAGACGCCATTATCAAAATCGCCATCGAGCCAACGGTAGCTTGTTCCCAGATACAGGTTGGGGAAGATGTGAGCGGGTAGAATTTCGCTACCCATGGCCAGCATATGATGCTGCACGCCATGAT
This sequence comes from Candidatus Cloacimonadota bacterium, assembly GCA_017994635.1. Lineage (GTDB taxonomy): Bacteria > Cloacimonadota > Cloacimonadia > Cloacimonadales > Cloacimonadaceae > UBA5456. The sequence goes on from JAGOKK010000039.1 coordinate 15,266, forward strand.
TCCGCTCATAGGCGTAGGCCATACCATCGGCGTTGAGCATCAGCCAATAGCGTTTTTGGAATTGCTCTTCATCTGCCAGGTGCACCATGCCCAGGCCATTGGCGTTTCCTGTGCCCAAAAGCGAGGGATTGGAATAGGGAATGAAAAGGTTGTCAATCCCGGCAATGGGGAATTCTTGCCAGCCGAGCTGTTTGTAATCCTGACTGGAAATGCTTTGCGCCGAAAGATAACAAGCCGCGCAAGTGATGGCTAGTAATAGCCAGAACGACTTTGAGAGTTTCATAAGATCTCCTATAGTACAGCGTTATTCTAATCACTCACCTAAACACGGCTACATTTATTCGACACCGATATTCTGTCAAACTCTTTCTTGTCAAAACAGCGATGCCATGCTGAAAAGTGGCACTTGTGAGCAATCGCGTGTTCATTCCCCGGCTGATATCCACCAGAACGAGTAATAAACACTCTCGTAACATATGGTGGGATGGCTGAAGGATAATTATCTTGACATCCAGAGTAAAACAACAATCATGCGTCACATCATGTGAAATGGAGTATCAATGAAGTTCTGCCCTATGTATTTTCTGTTTCTGCTATGGCTGTTTCTAGTGCCATGTAAAGCATCATCTGTCGCTTCCTTCACGGCTTCAGAAGTCTATCCGACAGAGGCTACGGACGGAGGTTTACAGCTACCCACGCTTGCCGCGGAAAGTGGATTCACCCACTCAATAGTGGACAGTACACCGGTGCCACTACATGCTGACAGCATTGATGTCATAAGCACTCCTGATGCCGGAGTAATTGTCGGTATTGGTGCATCCCCTTTTTACAACCGGGCCGAGCTTGGTGATTACTGGGTTCCCAAACCAGCATTCAGTGTTTCAGGTTTTGTTGCTAAGCCTCTGAAGCCTTGGCTGGAATCCCGACTGGAGCTACAGTACCTTGTCAGGAAACAAGTAAGAACTATCAAACACCCTGAACCCTATGTTTTCGAGATGGATGTAAGTGTGATGACCGCGATGCTAAGGTTACCCGTTACATTATTACTGATAACAAAGCCAACGGAAGGCAAGCTAAGCTACTATCTGGGTGGAGGAATATCTGTAGCGACGCCACTGAAAGCCAGGATGCAGAGTGTGCGACATTACAATACTGAATGGGTCACTTCATATCAGGATATCAAGGACCAGTATGCCAAGCCAATTTTGGGTGTCCATGGGCAACTGGGCTTCAGGTTTGGTCAGGCATTTGTGGAGCTTCGGGGAGGTCGGGATATTGAATCCATTGCTTTACCTGGTTTAGATTTCAATGATCTGGTCCCGATAGAAATCTGGGGAGTCTTTGGGACAGGTTTCGACATCTGGCCTGGTAAGCGATAAAACTGGCTTTTGTCCTATCGGGAGTGTGTGGTGATAGTGATCATTTTGATGTTCCTCATTGAGATCCGGTTTCATCCATTATACGCTCTTTCAGTTTCGTAGATCCCCCTGAAGAAGAGATGTTTCCCATCCCAGCGGGGATCGATGGCATGAATCCATTGTTGGTAATTCTTACCGATTATGCCGTCAAAAAGGAGATCATATTCTCCCGTGGAGGGATCGTAAAGCCTCAGATCGCTCATGCCATAGACCTCTTTGGAAACGATCAATCCATTCTCCTGAGGCAGAAAGGCATAAGCTCTGCAGATACCCAGATCGATAACCTCGTTGCTGATGCAATCGATGTATTTCAAAGTATAGTTACTTTCCAGTATACAGAAGTAATGTTTATCGTGACTGAATGAATAGCTTTTCGGTACAACTCCGGTTTGGTAGATTAATACCGGCTCCTGTCCTTCACTTAGGCTGTAGAGCTTATTACTCGAGAAATAGTAGTATCTGTCCTGTTCACTATTGTACCATGCACAATAGGCTTTGGGAGTAATCTCGACCTCAGTGCATTCCATGGTTGCAATATCACAGCTTACGATGTTCCCTCCGGACGAGGGAGAACCATCGCTTTTCTTGACTGCAATCAGATGAGTAAAATCCTCAGACATACTGGGTCGGACAAGCGCAGTGGGATAATCCTGAGTGAGGTTGCGTAAGTTTTCTCCCATAAAACCGCATTCATAGAGGTCGCCATTGGCGGAGAAATAAAGCTTACTCGTGGCCGGGTTTATATTGAGGGATAGGTTATCTGCCAAGCTTAAGGTGTCCGGAGTTAGCCAATGCAGACAACCCTCAAGTCCTTTGCGGACCAACCGCTCTCCCAGGTAAAACACGATATCTTCACTGTAATAATGCGGTCTGCCATAGGATCCTATATAAGGGTAGTCATGGGTGTTTCCATAGATCCTCCCATCCCAGTGTATTAGCATACTGCCATCAATATTGATACTTGCCGCGTTATGGCTGCTATGGATTCCCATATCATCACATGATCCTAAGGCAAGGCTTACAAGCACTATGGCAACGAGACGCTTAAACATTTTAACAGATAATCTTGAAAGCATCATCATACTCCTTATATTGGCTGTCAATCGTCATGCCGAAGTCCCCGATGTCGGATCAAAAACCATACTCATTGTTACTCAGGTTGTTTGGTGCATCGGAAATCCTTGGATAGAAACAATCTTTGCACTAGCAGACTGCCGGCTGCATTGTTATCATTCCCGTGAATCGTGTCAAGTTCATTCTATCATCATTCAGTTTCTGTTAGTCTGACGAGCAGGGCTCTAAACCGTGGTGGATGTCTATGAAGTATGGCTCACTTTCGAACTAAACACGATGCTACACACTAGATTTGGAAGAGCCTTTGTTTTTTCCTCAATACCTCTTGCTATCTTGTAGTTGATACGCCTCCCATACACCGGTCGTACACCGGTCGTACAACGGTATGACCGGTGTACGACCGGCTCATTGGATGAGTATGAAGCTTAAGATAGGAAGATTATAGTATCAGCTGGGGATGATTGAAGCATATGGGATTCTCAGATAGCTTATCTGGCCAGTAGCAGCAAGTACTATGGTATATGAAATCAATCAAGTAGAAACGCCCGTTGCGCCAGGTGTTGCAGCTTGAAGAAGGCTAATCCGCTGATGTGGGGGAGATTACGCTCCATGGCCAGCTTTTGTAGATCACTGAGCCTCTCTCTTTGGTAAGGCAGTTCGATCAGTTTATCGAAATGTGGTAAATCAGAATCCGCATCAAAAGATAAACGGGAACTGGCGTTGATCAGTAAATGGCAAAAGGTGGGTACTGATGGTGACAGCGAGTATCTTGTGCGTAAGTAACTAACCCGCTTGGGATTTCTTCCCCCCAGGGAGATACTATGATATCCGGAGCTGACAAGATATTGTACAAAAGCTTCCGCACAAGCTCCGCTCCCATAGATAAATATGCTGTCCTCACAATTGACATCCAATTGGGCCAGGCTTGCTCTCAGGGCATCC
>JAGOKK010000040.1 GCA_017994635.1 Candidatus Cloacimonadota bacterium
CCGCGGTCCACGATATCCCGAGCCATCCTCCGCGCCAAGCGGATATCTGCGTCTGTATCTACGAAGATCTTGAGATCCGAAAGCTCCAGCAATTCAGGATAGTACAGGGCAAAAATCCCTTCCAGGATCACCACATCCGCTTCCGCTATACACAACGTTCCCTCACAGCGGCTATGGCTTACAAAGTCGTAATCCGGCACATTGACTGCATTTCCTTCCAGCATCAGCTTGAGATCGTGGAGAAGATACTCCTTATCGATCGAATCCGGATGATCAAAATTGACTTTTACCCTTTGTTCATGGGTGAGATGGCTGAGGTCGCGATAATAGTTATCATGGGAAATGATCACCGTCTTCAAATCCTCCAGCCTGCGGCCGATGGCTTTGGCGATGGTGGTTTTTCCGGAGCAAGTACCTCCGGCTATCAATATCAATCTGGCGCTTTGCTTCATCCTGTGATAGTCCCTTTGTTTTATTAGTGTTCCAGCAGTTTCGCCAGGATATTATAAAGCTCGTTCATGTCAACGGGTTTGGCGATGTAGTCATCCATCCCCTGCTCCAAAAAGCGTTCCCTATCCCCCAAAAGCGCGGCTGCCGTAAAGGCAACTATCGGAGTCTTGCGAAGTCCGTATTGCTCCATGGCTCTGATCTCTTTGGTGGCTGTCACTCCGTCCATCACCGGTAGCTGAATATCCATCATGATCAGGTCATAAGGATTGCGGCGATGCATGTCGATGGCTTCCTCGCCTTGTTGGGCTATTTCCACCTGCAGACCCCAGAGTTCCAGCTGGCGTTTGGTAACCAATTGGTTAATCGCTTCATCCTCCACCAAAAGTATCTTCCCCTTCAGTTTATGTTCTGCCACAGACAGGGGAATCCTTTCCAGGATTAGCTTTTCTTCTACTTCCTTGTGTAGAGTAAAGGGCAGGATGAAGAAGAAACAGCTCCCCTTGCCGGGTTCGCTTTCCACCCAAATGAAGCCCTGCATCATTTCCACCAGTTTCTTCACTATTGCCAGCCCCAATCCTGTACCGCCGTACTTCAGGGAAATGTTGCTTTCTGCCTGAATATAGTTGTCAAAGATGTCCTTTTGCTTCGCCGGATCTATCCCAATCCCAGTATCTGTTACCCGAAACAGAATCCTTACATCGCCTTCAGAGATCGTGTACACTTCGGCCCCAATCTCGATGTAACCGCTATCTGTGAACTTTAAGGCGTTTTGGATCAGATTCATCAAGATCTGCTTTAGCCTTAGCTGATCCCCCTTCAACGCGTCGGGCAATGAACTGCTAACGTTCATCCTAATTTCCAGATCGCTTTTCCGGTTTTGAAGAATGTACTGCTTCACCAAGTCATCGATCATATACTTGGGATTAAACTCACTGATGATCAATTCCATTTTCCCCGCTTCGATCTTGGAGAAATCCAGAATATCGTTTATGATCTTCATAAGATTGCGGGAGGATGAATACATCAGATCAAAGATCTCTCTTTGATCAGGCGTGGAATGCATTTGCATCAACACTTGCAGAAACCCGTTAATGCCATTCAGCGGAGTACGTATCTCGTGGCTCATATTCGCCAGAAAGTGGCTTTTGGCGATGTTGGCGGCCTCAGCTTTTTCTTTGGCCTCCAGCATTTGTGCCTCCAGGTTCTTCTGATCAGTTACATCTATTCCGTAGCCATAGAGATAAAGCTTCCCATCATGTTCATCCCTGAGCAAGCGTGCGTAATCCAGCACCCAACGCAGATCTCCGCTCTTGGTTACAATCCTGTGAGACGAGAAATGCGATTCGCCATCGATAAAGTTTTCGCAGTTACTGCGCACTCGATACAGATCCTCGGAATAGATGATCTTCTCAAAACAGTTTTCAGGGCCGATGATCTCGTCCCTGGTATAACCCCATTGCGAGATGCTGTCGGTTATCGCCAAGACGGTCTTCGTTTCCATCTCCATCTTGTATTGGATCACCGGACCTTGCACAAAACATGCCCTCAATCCCGCCAATTCATTCTCGAGCTCTTCGGCTGTTGATTGCTCCTTTGCCAAAGCTTCCAAAGTATGTTTACCAGCATTAAAACAGCGGAACCAGGAGTAAAGCAGGCCCACGATTATCAAAAAAGATAATGCCAGCAGATACCACAGCAGGAGACTGCCATCGTGCAATTCAGAGCCGGAGTGATCCAGAGTGGAAAACCATTTATCCTGTAAAGTGAGTAATTCCCCACTTCCCGATATTTTATCCAGTGCAGTATTGATCGATTTTATCAATTCTCCATCTTTCCCCGCATAGCAGTAATCCCGCTGATTTATCCGATTTGGCAATGCTTTAATGCCCTGAAGATTATCCCGCCGAATGGTGTACATACTCATCATATAGTTCGTAACAGCAACGTCAAAAACCCCGTCATTGAGAAGCTTCAAAGCCTCTTCCTGTGTGGAAACCTGGCTTACTCTTCCCCTAAAGTCGATTTGGCGTAGATAATCCGCGGCTACATCGTCTTTTTGGATTACCACAGTGAGGCTAGCATCATCCTGCAAGCCCTCGATTTCTGAACCCTTGGTCACAAATATCCCACGCCATGTCGTAGTATGGGGGTTTGAAAAGTACATCTCCTGCGCCCGCCCCAAGGAATAAGCCATACCCTGCACCAGATCAATGCTTTCATCTTCCAACCAGGAACGCACAAGAGACCATTTGGCAAGCCTGAACTCAGGCTCATAACCCAGTTCCCGGCAGATAGCCCTACTCAATTCCACATTGTAACCGTCAGGTTCTCCATCGCCGTTGATAAACTCATAAGGAGGATAGTTATAGTCCCCACCAATCACCAATTTTGGTTGAGCTTCGCTATCCACTGCTACTAATAGCGCCACCCACGAAATGAATACAAGAAACAAGGATTTGAACTTCATTATGCATCCCCATTAGTAACTTTATCCATATAGGACTTCATGTTATACTTTCTTTCCAAGCCTTTGTCATTCATATAGCGAACCATCCCATAGATAGGTCTTTCAGCCCAGGGGCGGTCATGCTTACCGAAACACCAGGCTACTCCAGCGTATGAATTGGCATCCCGACCGTCAAGAGAGTACTTATTGTTCAGGTACAATAGGAAATGGAAAGCCACTTCCGGGTCCTGGAACCAGGATATTGCTCTTTTCCCCCAATACATACGCATATAGTTGTGCATCTTACCGCTATACCGAAGTTGATTCTGGGCTGCGTTCCAATATACGTCTGCGGTTTCTGCGTTTTCTAATACTTCCGGAGTATAGTTCCTCTCACGAGTGTCTGGTAGATGATTTAGTAAACTGGCCTTTGCCCATGCCGGTAATCCGTCAAAGCTGTCATAGTCCTCATTGTAAGTGCAGTAATTCCAACTCAGCTCCCGTCGGACGATCAATTCTTCCAGAAAGTCAGCCAGGTTCACACTGCTGTTGGTGAGAGTCTTTCGGTTTACCAAAAGAGCTCTGAGAGCATAAGCATCATTATCCGAACGCAACTGATCAATAATGTCCAGGGGAGATATCTGACCAAAATGTAGGTAGGGACTCATCTCGCTCTGGAAGTCTTTTTCAGGATGATTACGAAAGTCAGAGTAGTGTACCAGTTTATGGGCGCAAAAGCTCTTTAAAAGGCGTTTCGCTTCCTTGTAACCACCCTTCAGAGAGAAAGCCCTGCCTTTGCTAAGCCTGCTGATGTGCCTTGCTGCGAACTGCATGAGTTCCTCCACCATAGCAGGATCTCCCTGGTAACGCTGATGATCCATCGTATTACTATCAGCCCTGGCTGGCGTGAGAAAAGGGGGATCGTCAAACACCAGCTGTTCGGGCAACATCTGCAACAGCTTTTTCCTGAGCGTGCCAGCGGAATACTCTTCTTTGCCTGAAGCGAGATATACCGGAACTACTGTTTCAGTTTCGATCTCCACCACCTGAGTATGCGTAAACATGTCTTTTAGACTTTGCCTCTGGGCTCTCTGCCATTTCAGGCAACCATGATCAAACACCACCAATCCAGCACCCAGCCCCAAGGCGTGGATTATCTCCACTGCGTCGCCGCTATAGATCCGAAAATCAAGCCCCTTATCCTCGCAAATCTGAGATATCTCGCCCAGCCCTTCCAGCATAAAGCGGTAGTGTCCAGATTCTGCCTCAAAGAAATTGTCCATGATCACAAAAGCGACGAGTAGCGCCATCCCGGTTTCTTTTGCACGGGTAATGGCATACTGCAGAGCAGGATTGTAATATAAACGCTGAGCCTGCTGCATCCAATACAGCACATACATGCCCTCGGCGGATGGGCTCCCCTTTTGATATATGATACGTTCTATCACTTGCGAGAGACAGCTCTAAACTGCCCTCCAACTTGCCTTCTATACGCCAATTGCCCGGCATACTCACCCTGGAGAGAGAATGTTGGGCTGTTCCCACAATACCCCGACATATTTCGGTCCTCAGCGAAGAAATCCATGCTGCACAAACAAATAACTACCATTATTAGAACTCCAGTCATCCTATCCACCTCTGGCACCAAGCTGTGGAATATCGACCTCCTTGTCAAGCTAAAGCTAGACCATTTGTGCAGCATTATCCACGACCTGTGCACATTTTTCCACAATTGCCCCGATTATTCTCCTAGCTGGCATCTCTCAATCGATCTGTCCCCCTACCCTCTTGTGGCGCGAATGCCACACAAAGTCAGCCTCAACTCTTCCTGAACGTGGTTCAGGAAGTCTTCGAGTGGAGTTCAAGTGGAGTTCAAGTGGGGTTCAGGATGCTAGAGGGCAAGGGAAGAAAAAACCTTGACGTAATGGCTGTACCAATAAAGCTATCATTTTTAGCAGTGCGGGTACCCATACTCCTTGTAAGTACCGCATTTCATAGCTGATAATGCATTCAAAACAAAGTAATTGGAGATAAAAATGACGATGATTCCCAGTATGATGGACGCCGATTTGAAGGGTAAGATTGTACTTGTTAGGATGGATCACAACGTGGTAAAAAAGGCAAAGATCAAGGATCCGATGCGCATTGAAGCCACTATTCCCACTTTACTTCATATCTTCAAAAAGGGTGGGCTTCCCATCCTGATGTCGCATGTAGGCCGTCCTTATGACAAGCAGACCGGAAAAATTACCATCTCAGAATTGGAAGCTGTAGATCCGATAGTGGATTATCTGGATCAAAAGCTGGCCCTGAAAGGTCTGATCCCTGCCCTTACGGCTGGGGACAGCTATGGCATCACCGACCTCTCCCCCATGGCTGAGGCAGTGGCCAAGCTGAAGAAGGGCGATTGCGACTATATCTATCTGCCCAATACGCGTTGGTTTAAAGGCGAAGAAGCCAAAGACGATAGTGCAGATAGCTTTGCTGGAATATTGGCTGGGTATGCAGATATATACATCAACGACGCCTTTGGTAGCTGGCAACCCCACGCCAGCACATATCACATCACCAAATGCCTGCCATCTTACGCCGGCCTGCTGATGCTAAAAGAGCTCAGCAGTTTAAACAAAGTGTTCGAGCCCAAGCGTCCGCTTTTGGCAGTGGTTGCCGGCAGCAAATTTGATACCAAGATTGGGCCACTTTCCGCCCTTATTGAGATAGCCGATCATCTGGTATTGGGAGGTGTGCTTTACAACGCCTATCTTGCTGCCAAATACGGTTTTAAGATATCGGGGCTAACCGAAGATGATGTAGCTATGGCGGCAAAGTTCATCGCCGATAGCAAAGATAACATAAACAAGATCGTGGAGCTTCCTTACATCGTGCAATGTGACAGCATCGAAGAGCGCAAGGAAGATAACTGGGATATACATAAGATTGAGGACATGGGAGATTGGGCTACTCAGAGCGAAATCGGCTATATCCTCGATGCCGCGGAGGAATCATTCCGGCTCCAGCAGGTTCAAGACGTCTTTAAACAAGCCGGGACCATATTTGTGAACGCAGTTATGGGTTACACAGCCCTCTTCCCGGAAGGGACTATGGCCATGTATCGTTTGATCGACGAAAACCACAGTGCGGTGAAACTCTTTGGCGGCGGCGATACTATCCAGGATTACAAGACCTATCTTCCAGGCCTGTTTGCAAGCGCACAAAACGATCCCAAATACTATTTCTTCACAGGCGGCGGAGCGATTTTAGATGCCATTCAAAGCCGCAGCGCTTACGGCATGAAACCAGTACAAGCTTTAATCAAAGAATAGATAAGGAGTTCAGCAGCGTGGAAACAAAAGAGCAACTGAACCTGAAACAGGATTTTCCCTCGCCCAGTGTGGAAGAGTGGAAGAAAACCGTAATCGAATCCCTCAAGGGAGCCGATTATGATAAAGTGATGCATAGTAAAACATACGAGGGCATCACTTTGGAACCGATCTACCGATATGAAAACATCAAGGATCTACCCTTTACCGGTGCGATGCCTGGAGCTGCCCCTTTTCACCGGGGTAATGATCCCCAGCGTAAACTGATGGAAGGCTGGAAAGTAGCTCAGGCACATAGCAATCCTGATCCCAAAGCGCTAAATAAAGAGCTATTAGAAGCCCTGAGCCGGGGTCTATCCATGGTCAATCTGCATTTAAAACACAGCGATAGAACCGATGGAGTGTCCATAAACAATGTGGAAGACTTTACTATCATATTGCATGGCATCGATCTTAAAGCCGCTCCCCTCTTCATCCAGACAGACCTTGGTGATCCTGATATCTTTGCCATGCTGGAAGAGTATTGCAGCAAGAATGGCATCGAACTCAAAGCGCTGGAAGGTGCCATCGGTTGTGATCCCACCGGGGAGTTTGCCCGCAAAGGCGCTACCGCCATGCCCCTGGATGATTTATGGCAGAAAGTATTGGGCAACCTCCAAACAAGAGCGCAAAAAGCGCCCAAAATGCCCGCGATGATTATTGACGGAACGGTGTATGAGGCTGCCGGAGCCAGTGCCACACAGGAACTGGCGTACGTATTGGCCACAGCGATAGGATATATCCACGGTCTCACTGCCTCCGGGATGGAGATCGACATCATTGCCCCACTCATGGCCGTGAAGCTCTCGCTCGGCTCCAATTTCTTCATGGAGATTGCCAAAGTACGCGCATTCAGGTTGTTGTGGGCAGAAATGATCAAAGCCTGGGGAGGCAATACCGAATCCCAAAAAGTATGGATCCACGGTAAAACCGCTACCTTCAATAAATCTACCTACGATCTGTATGTAAATATGCTCCGTACTACCACAGAAGCTTTCAGCGGCGTGATCGGCGGGGTGGATTCCCTGGAAGTGGATCGTTTTGACACTCTGGTAAACGCGCCTGGCGAGTTTGCCAGCCGGATAGCCCGCAATCAGCAGTTGATCCTGGCGGAAGAAGCTCATTTTACGAAGGTTTTGGATCCTGCCGGCGGTTGTTACTACATCGAAAGCCTCACTCAGCAATTGGCCGATAAGGCCTGGAATCTGATGCAGGAAATAGATAGCGAAGGCGGTATGGTGAGATGTCTGATCTCAGGGAAAATCCACGAACAGCTTGCTGTAAGCGCCAAAGCAAGAATTGACGCGGCACACACTCGAAAAGACGTCTTTGTGGGAGTAAACATGTATGCCAATCCCGCCGATACTGCCCTGCAGATAAGAGAGGCAGGGGATCAATCGGAAAACGTGGCAGTTAGCCTGAATAGGGGGGCGCTGCCAAAGACCCGCGCTGTGGCGAAACTGGAAGCTCTACGCGCCAGTATATCTGAGAGCAAGGAAAAGATCTTCTTGATCACCATGGGAAGCATCGCCGAGTACAAAGCGAGAGCTGATTTTGCATCCGGGTTTTTCGCCGTGGGTGGCTTTGACGTGATCAGCGGCAGCGGCTATAGTGAAATAGATGAGGCTGTAGCAGCAGCCAGAGCCTCTGGAGCTAAAGCATTCTGCATCTGCAGCACAGACGAAAACTATGAGAATCTGGTGGCCCCGCTCTGTGAAAAGCTGGGCAAATACATGATCCTGGCAGGCTATCCAAAGGATAAAACGGAAGAGTATTCCCGCCTGGGCATCGATCTCTATATCCACATCCGGGCCAATCTCTACGATACGCTTAGAGATCTGGCACAGAAACTGGGAGTGAACTTATGAAACCCGATTTCGCAAAGATAAAACCAGCTTTCAAGGCTGAAGAATCAAGCCTAAACATAGATAGAGGTAACTGGCATACCAACGAACAGCTTCAGGTGAAGCCCCTGTACGGGAAAAGTGACCTGGAGCACCTGGAACATCTGGATTATATGAGCGGAATAGCCCCCTTCCTAAGAGGGCCTTACCCCAGCATGTATGTACAACGTCCCTGGACCATCCGCCAATACGCGGGCTTTTCCACCGCAGAAGAATCAAACGCCTTTTATCGCCGCAACCTGGCCATGGGGCAAAAAGGGCTTTCCATTGCCTTTGACTTGGCCACGCATCGCGGATATGATTCCGATCATCCCCGCGTAATCGGAGATGTAGGCAAGGCTGGCGTGGCTGTGGACAGTATTCTGGATATGAAGATTCTCTTCGATAAAATTCCTCTGGACCAGATGAGCGTCTCCATGACCATGAACGGCGCAGTGATCCCGATCATGGCTTTTTACATCGTTGCCGCAGAAGAGCAGGGCGTGAAGCCAGAATTGCTCAATGGAACCATCCAAAACGACATACTCAAAGAATACATGGTGCGCAATACTTATATCTATCCGCCGGAAGCATCGATGCGCATCATTGCTGATATCTTCAGCTACACATCACGTAAAATGCCGAAATTTAACAGCATCAGCATCTCCGGATATCACATGCATGAAGCTGGAGCCACAGCAGATCTGGAAATGGCGTACACTCTGGCCGATGGATTGGAGTACGCCCGTACAGGAATCGCTGCCGGTATCGATATCGACGTGTTTGCACCCCGCCTGTCCTTCTTCTGGGCAGAGGGTATGAATTACTTTATGGAAATCGCCAAGCTTCGCTCTGCCAGAATCCTCTGGGCAAAGATCATCAAAGGTTTTAACCCAAAGAATCCCAAATCGATGGCATTAAGGACGCATTCGCAGACCTCCGGCTGGAGCCTCACTGAACAGGATCCCTTTAACAACGTTGCCCGAACCTGCATTGAAGCTTTGGCTGCCACCATGGGGCACACACAGAGCCTACATACAAACTCACTGGATGAAGCTATCGCCCTGCCTACGGATTTTTCCGCGCGCATCGCCAGAAACACTCAGCTATATCTTCAAAGTGAGACCGGCATCTGCAAAGTGATCGATCCCTGGGCTGGATCCTACTATGTGGAATCCCTCACCAATGATCTGATGCACCGTGCCTGGGCACACATCCAGGAAGTGGAAGCGTTGGGCGGAATGGCTAAAGCCATCCAAACAGGGTTGCCCAAAATGCGCATCGAAGAAGCCGCCGCCCGTCGCCAGGCAAAAATCGATAGCGGTGCCGACACCATCGTGGGAGTGAATAAATACCGTCTGGACAAGGAAGATCCCATCGACACGCTGGAAGTGGATAATTCCGCCGTACGTACCGCACAATTAGCGCGTTTGGAACAGCTGCGTAAAAACCGTGATGAGAACAAGGTGCAAAGCTCTCTTGCCGCCATTACAAAAGCCGCTGAGAATAAGGACGGAAACCTGCTGGAACTGGCCATCGACGCGGCACGAAATAGAGCATCTCTGGGTGAGATTTCCGACGCCATGGAGCATGTCTTCGGACGCCATCAGGCAGTAATCAGAATGATTAGTAATGTATATAGCAGCGAGTATGCCAATATGGATGACATCGAAAAAGTAAGAGCCCTCACCGATAAATTCGCCGAAAGTGAAGGACGCCGTCCCCGTATCCTGATCGCAAAAATGGGACAGGATGGGCACGATCGCGGAGCTAAAGTGGTGGCAACAGCCTACGCCGATATGGGTTTCGACGTAGATATGGGACCTCTGTTCCAAACTCCCGAAGAGACCGCCCGTCAAGCAGTGGAAAACGATGTCCATGTAATCGGGATGAGTTCTCTGGCCGCAGGGCACAAGACTTTACTCCCGCAATTGATCGAGGAGCTGAAGAAACTGGGACGCGAGGACATCATGGTCACAGTGGGCGGTGTGATTCCCGCCGCTGATTATGATTTCCTTTACCAGCACGGTGCTGCGGCAATCTTCGGACCCGGTACCAGGCTACCCGAAGCAGCCACGCTGATGATGCATAAGCTTATGCAGGATAATGGATAAACGCAGACCTGAATGGGCTCCTGCCAATGCTGGTAGCGAATTTGCCAGCTCGGTACGGGGTGGAAGTTCACCTTCGGTGGAAGCGAGAGCAAATCCCCCTCGTAAAAACTGGAATGTGGATGCCCTGGAAGCCGGGATTCTATCCGGAAACCGTACCCTGCTGTCGCGCGCTATCACTATGGTGGAAAGCAATTCAGGGAAGCACTTTGAGCAAGCGCAGGAGCTCCTCAAAAAGCTCCTGCCTTACTCAGGCAAGTCCATCCGCATAGGCATTACGGGAGTTCCCGGGGCGGGTAAAAGTACCTTTATCGAAAGATTTGGTCTCCATCTGATCCAGCAGGGGAAAAAAGTGGCCGTACTAGCCGTGGATCCCTCCTCCACCATCTCCAAGGGCAGTATCCTTGGGGATAAAACGAGGATGGAACAGCTTTCCCGCAATGAGATGAGCTTTATCCGCCCTTCGCCATCATCAGGGATGCTTGGGGGGGTGGCCAGAAAAACACGTGAAACCACTATACTGTGTGAAGCGGCAGGCTTTGACGTGATCCTCATCGAAACTGTAGGAGTAGGCCAGAGTGAAACAACGGTGCGCTCAATGGTGGATTTCTTTTTGCTGATGCAGATTGCTGGAGCTGGAGATGAGCTGCAGGGCATTAAGAAAGGCATCATCGAATTAGCAGATCTGATCGTGGTAAACAAAGCCGATCAAGACAATATCCAGCGCGCCCAACTGGCTGTGCGAGAATACAATAACGCATTACATTACATCCGCCATGCCAGTAAACACTGGACAACGAAGGCGGTTTCCTGTTCTGCCTTAACTGGAGACGGGATCGGTGAGATTTGGGCCACCATTTTGGATTTTTGCGACAAAACCAGGACTGCTGGCAGTTTTGAGCAGCGCCGCCGAGAACAGACTCTTGCCTGGTTTGAATCCCTGATCGCAGAATCTGTACTAAACAGCTTTTTCCAAAAACCACAAACGCAGGCGATGCTTCCCAGCCTGAAACAGAGTGTAGCCGATGGCGAAACACCTGTAGCGTATGCCGTAGCACAATTGATAAACTTTCTATAGACAGCAGTGTGGATTCTTTTCCACAGCGAAAACACCATTTATAGCCTGTTTAAGCTTGCCAGAATGAACCTTGCTCGTATCTTTTTTGTATATGGATGTGTATCGGTGTATTAGATGCGGACCCGGATTGCAGGAGAGTGCCGGGAAATGACTTGCTCACTACAGTTTTTAATAAACTAGAGGATAGCAGAAGAGAGTATTATGAAAGCTAGACTTGTTGTTGCCATTTTTAGTGTAGCTGTCTTGCTTGCTTATGGGGTAATCGGCGGTTGCAAGAGATCGGATGCGGGGGCAAATCACAAGGAAGATCACGGCTCATTGAAGTCCAGCACTGACAGTTTGTTGAAGCTTCGCTATCGCCCCAAATGGCAGCCTCAGGCACAGTTTGCTGGCTTCTACATGGCCAAGAAGATGGGATTCTACGAACAGCATGGTCTGGATGTGCAGGTGCAGAATACTCTCGGCGGGAATCAACCTGTAGAGCAGTTACTGGCGGGTAATGGTGATGTGGTTCATCTGGATCTCCTCTCTGCCATGAGCATCAATAAAGATAGCACCGTTGTGGTATGCATTGGTCAGATATCCCAGAATTCAGCCATACAGCTTGTTGGGAGAAAATCCCGGGGGATCAGAAGCGTTGAAGATTTTAGGGGTAAGAAATTGGGATTGTGGCGATCGGGATCAAATCTGATCGTGAGAGCCTATCTGCAGCATCTGGGTATAGAAATGAAGATCATCCCCATGGAATGGTCTGTCCATCTATTTACAGAGAACTTGGTGGATGTAATCACAGTTATGCATTACAACGAGTATCATCAGTTGCTACAAGCCGGCATCCCGGAAGAAGACCTATTTGTCCTTTCATTCGATGATGCCAAGCACAACATCCCGGATGAGGGACTGTATGTACTCAAGGAATTCTATAACAAACATCAAAAAGAATGTGAGGCATTTACCGAAGCCACGATTGACGGCTGGACATACGCATTTACTCATCCCGAGGAATCAGTGGAGGAAGTGATTAGATTGATGAATGAGACAAAGCTGCGGGCAAATGCAGCACATCAACGCTGGATGCTCGATAAAATGCGGCATGTGATAATACCAGAACCGGAGAGCTTTGGCATTTTGCAACGAAGTGACTTTGATAATGCCCAGAGCGTTCTGAAAAAGATGGGTATCCTGCAGAGGAACATCAGCTATGAAGAGTTCTATCCCCGTGCTACACGCTAACGAAGAACGCACCCTAGCTTATCAGTTGATATCCTTCATCTTTATCGCGATGCTGCTGGTGTTTGTTGCCTCAGTTCTAGTCACCCGAGTGGTTTACAAGAAGATCATCCTGGATTCTCAGCTGGATAAAATGAGGCATCTGGTACATGAAAGAGTATATATGATGGATGGCATTCTCCATAAGGTGGAAACACTGGCTAATACTTCGGTAAACCTCTTGCAGGATAATGAGATCAGCAGTTCATCTCTGGAGAAGCACTTTCGGAATGTGGTTTTGGACAATCGGGATGTTCATTCGGTTACCTGGGTGTCATTAAAGCCAGACAATGAGCAAGCACTGCTGTTTTACCCCTATCAGCATCTGGTGGTCCGCAAAGAAATCCAAGGTGCAGATTACAGTTTCAATGATTGGTATCTCTTCCCCATGGTGTCAGGCAAATCACATTGGATAGAACCCTGGGTGGATGAGGATGGAGATAAAGACTTCTTGATCTCCTACGTGATTCCAGTGTATAATAAAGGTGAGATAGCTTCGCTTATCCGCTATGACATCGCTCTGTCCTTTCTTCAGGAAAAGCTGATAAACACCACATCCTTCAAAATCGGCAACAGCTTCATGGTATCGTCCACAGGCACTTTGATAACTCATCAAGATCAATCCCTGGTGATGAATCACACCCTCTTTAGTTTGGCTGAGGAATACAAGGACAATGCCCTGAAAGACCTCGGATCGGCGATGATCCATGGGGATATGGGACATGCATTCATCAAGGGTAAATCCCCAATGGCTTTCAGTTGGATATACTACCAACCCCTGTCAAGTAACCACTGGTCAGTCGCTATTGCGATCCCAGAAAGAGACCTGATGGCTCCTATCAATCTAATCCTGGTGATCCAAACCATTACATCACTGCTCATCTTTCTGAGTGTTGCCGTGATCATCTACGCCAGAACAGTGAGTGTATCTAAACCACTGCAAAGCCTCGCAATTGCGGCAGACATGATTGGTTCGGGAGACTTTGAAGCCCAGCTCCCAATCTCAGATAAAAGCTATGAGATCAGCCGGTTAACCCATTCATTTGCCGCAATGCAAAAATCGTTGAAAGACTACATTGAGAATCTGAAGATCACCACTGAGGAAAAAAACAAGATCCGTGGAGACGTGATCTACGCCAGCGAAATCCAGACCAATCTGATCCCCAAGCAATGCACCAATCCATTCGGAATCAAAGAAATCCGCACGCATGGCGTACTGGAACCCGCCGGAGATATCGGTGGAGATTTATACGACTTCTTCCTCATCGATGAAAACCATTTTTGCTTCGTGATAGCGGACGTGCTGGGTAAAGGAATCGTGGCCGCAATGGCCATGACCATGGTATCCACCCTCCTGCCCTCCATCGCTCCTTTTTACAAGAGCTCATCAGAATTGTTGCAAAAGCTGAACGAATTCTTGTGCAAGAACAATGTGGAAGCCAATTTCGTGACTGCCCTCCTGGGGATCTTGAATATCAAAACCGGGGTGTTACAGTATTCAAATTGCGGCCATGTACCGATGTTTATCCGCAAGATTGACCACAGTTACACGTGTTACATTGAGACGCACTCAACAGCTCTGGGTGTGTTTGAAGACTTGAAAATCGGCTATGACACCATTCATTTGGATAAAGGTGACGAGATAATTCTGTTTACTGACGGGATCACCGAAGCCCAAAATTCCGCGGAAGATTTCTTGGGTCTCGCTGGTTTGGAAGCTATCATTGAAGGCCTGCAATATCCCAATCCGGAGAAGACCGCAAACAGCATCCTGGAAGCTGTTCATGAGCACGCCAAGGGTTCAACGCACAAGGATGATATCACTTTACTGGTGTTGGATTGGAAGCATCCGGGATTTCTGGATCAATAGCTAAAGACCACTCCCGATAGAGGGAAAATCCACTCATCCTTTGCGCTTACTATGCTGATGCTGCCTTCCTTACGATGAATCGCGGGATTCTTCCGGCGGCCAGAGAATATGGTAACTGGCTGTACCTCTGATAAGCTATCAGGATACTGAAAATCGATCTTTACACCCTGAGTAAGCTCACTGATAAACACCGAGAATTGATGCAGGTGCCTGGGATATAGAGTGATCGTATCAATGCTGAAGCGCACCTCACTACCCACGAGATCCTTCAGGCCCGGATGCGAACAATGGATCTCCAGGCTACCCTCACGATGCTTTATCCGACACTCCAACTCCAGATCATCAACCCTGGCGGAGCTAACGGTAAAGCTTTCCTCATCCAAAGCCAGCTTTTCGTCCAACAACCAGCGATACTCCACATCACGACGCAGGAAGTAACGGCGCAATTGCTCATCAGATCGAGCACAGGCTACGATAAAAGAGTCGGATTGCAATACCTTGTGATAGGATAGATGGGTAACTGCCCTGAAATACTCAGCTTTTAAGCTCGCTTCAAAGCTGATGCTATGCACGAAATCCTTCCTGTAATGAACATCACGATCCCTGTCGGCAAAGAAACTCCTCAGAATCTCGTGGGATATCAATTCCCCGATTTCCGCGCTCTGTAGCCTTTGCGATAGAGCCGCAGAGATGATTTCACTCAGTTTACCATCATTGAAATCAGGTGCTACAAAATCTCTGCGAGCCAGTGGAGCGCTATGTAAGAGCTTCTCGCCCGAGCGGTAATACCTGCGCGCCCGGCGTCCAATCTGGCATAGCAATTCATAAGCCGAGCCCCCGTACAACCCGGCAATGCTTTGTGCACGAAGCTGCGCCTCTTCATCTCCGATCAAGGTGACAGTATCTCCGGGCTTTACTGAACTATCCTGGTCAAAAAAGACCGTTATCATATCCATGGATACACGTCCCACCACGGGGTAAACGCATCCATTGATCAATACCTTTCCCTTGTTTGACAGGAGAAAATCATAACCATCTGCGTATCCGATGGGGATCACAGCATAGCAGCCATCGCGGGGGGCAATCCAATCCCTGTTATAACCTACTGATTCGCCCTCTCTGATCCTTTTGATCTGGCTGATGCGTGAACGGAAGGTCATCACAGGATGAAGGTGCCGGGCGATCTCCTCATCGTCAATGGTGCATACGCCAAAGCTCAATATGCCAAAGCGAGCCAGATTGCAGCCCTTCCCGTATGCTTTGAGGGTAGCGGCACTGTTGCTGAGATGCACATAGCGGGGTCTTTGGCTAAGACTACTCATAAAATGGCTGAACTCATCTTCCTGACGCAATGAAAAAGCGGTGTCACTCTCCGCGGCGGCAAAATGGCTGAAGATACCTTCCACTTCGATATTGGGGAGCCCGGCGATGGCATCGTACATCGAAAGGGCTTCATCAATGCGCACTCCGCTACGATGCATACCTGTATCGAGCTTGATATGGACTTTCTGGGAACGTTTGGTTTGGGCCGACAGGGCTTGGGCAAAGCCGAGTTCGTGCACACCGGGCACCAGATGATATTCCAGAATGGCCGGGATTTCACTCTGCAGACTGGGCGATAGGATCAGGATGGGCGCATCGATGCCTTGAATGCGCAGCATCTTCCCTTCCTCCAGATTGGCAACTCCGAGATACACGGCCCCTTCCATCAGTGCGGCTTGGGCTATCTCTCTGGCACCGTGTCCGTAGGCATCCGCCTTCACGATCTGCATGAAATCCTGTCCCGGCGCCAGAAAGCTCTTCAAATAGCGAAGATTGGCCCTGAAGGCCGAGATATCTATCTCCACCCAACTGCGATCGGATGAATTGATCTGCATGATCTAGAAATACTTGGCAGCCAGATCCGCCAGAGCTGATCGTTCACCCTTTTCCAGAGTGATATGTCCCACCATACTTTCACCTTTCAGCTTTTCCACCGCCACCGAAAGGCCGTTGCTGATGGCATCCAGATAAGGGATATCTATCTGATATGGATCACCGGTGAGGACTACCTTGGTATTTTTCCCCGCTCTGGTGATGATGGTCTTCATCTCATGCGGACTGAGGTTCTGCGCTTCATCAATGATGATGAATTGATCGGGCAAGCTACGGCCCCGTATATATGTGAGAGGCTCCAACTCCAGAAAACCATAATCCATAAAGTCTTCCATCCCCGGTTTTTTCTTTGCCTTGGGATCACTCATCCCCTTCTCATCATGAGAAGAGAGTATGATATCCATGTTATCATAGATGGGCTGCATCCAGGGGTTGAATTTTTCTGCCTTGCTACCTGGAAGATAACCCAGATCTTTCCCCAAAGGGGAGATTGGCCGCGATACCACGAGGCGTTTATACTTCTCTTCGTCCACCACTTTGCTAAGGCCCGCTGCCATGGCCAGGAGGGTTTTCCCCGTGCCGGCTTTACCGGATAGACTCACTAGCTTCAGATCGTCATCCATCAATAGATCAAGAGCCATCTCCTGTTCAAAGTTTCGCGGCGAGATGCCAAAGATATCTCCTCCGCGATAGCTGTTCAGCCGATAGAGCTTGTTGTGATCCTTGTTATAGCGCAAAGTGATGGCCTCTTCCCCATTCCCGCTTTTTGTCACACGGACAAATTGATTGGGATATAGCTCTTCGAAGACGTTGTTTATAAATCTACCCTGTTTCAATTCGTCAAAAAGCAGGGGATCCAATTCCTCGTGCCGCCAACCGGTAAAAAACTCATCAAACTTCACCGTATCTGTTTCGAAGTTCTCGGCTGTAAGCCCCATAGTATCAGCCTTGATACGGACGTTTACATCTTTAGATACCAGGATCACCTGCTTTTCGGGATACTTCTCCTTGAAGTAAAGCGCTGTAGCGATGATCAGATTGTCATTTCTATCCATAAACATCAGCTTACTGGCTTTGGTGATCACATCTTGATTTACTGTTACCTGGATGGTGCCTCCGGTATCAGTCGCCACACCTTCCTGCAAGCTTCCGCTGTGTCTGAGATCATCCAGATAACGCCCTATTTGCCGCGCGTTCCGGCTCTTTTCATCCAAGCCCTTCTTAAATTGATCTATTTCTTCGATCACGACAATGGGAATCACCACGTGGTTATCATCAAAAGAAAACATCGCGCGGGGATTGTGGATAAGCACGTTAGTATCCAGCACAAATATCTTTCGTTTCATTTCATCTCCGTGTTCTATCTATTTTGTTTTGTGAATATGCGGCTGATCAGATCCGCGTGCGCCGGGAACTCATCCAGCAGTCTCTGCTGTTCTGCCAGCTCGAAATCCGCATAGCTGAAGCTGGGCCACAGTGTACAGCCACAAAAAGTATAAGAATCCTCTTCTGCGACTTCCGCGCAAAACCAGGTGCCCATTGGAATAGCGAATTGTGGCAATTCACCCAGATCCAACCGCATTCCTAAATGCATCTCTTCGTGTCCTCTTACTCCGGATAGTAAATGAATCAAGAGAGTGCTTCCCTGATAGTAATGCCACATCTCGTCACAATTTACCCTGTGCCACAAGCTTACTTCTTTGGAGGGTAAAAGGTACAAAATCGAGGATCCCGCACTACGCTGAGGATGCAGTACTTTCCCGGCGGAGTCCCTCAGCTCAGATTGCATCTGGGATTGCCAATTTCTGCGGTAATACCCTCCCTCCGGATGCGGTAAGAGGTTCAATCGCTCAATGATACTGCGGTAGTCATTCATGGCACACACTCCTTGTTTTCAGCTTTGGGTAAGGAAAAGCAGATACAGTTTGGACGTCAATGATTTTTATTGGCACCAAAACAGGAG
This sequence comes from Candidatus Cloacimonadota bacterium, assembly GCA_017994635.1. GTDB lineage: Bacteria > Cloacimonadota > Cloacimonadia > Cloacimonadales > Cloacimonadaceae > UBA5456. Next base: position 18,305 of record JAGOKK010000040.1, read on the forward strand.
CCATTATGAAGGGCGAAAAAATGGTGCTGAAGGGGGGACTCGAACCCCCATGAGCTCATTGCTCACTAGTCCCTGAAACTAGCGTGTATACCAATTTCACCACTTCAGCACGCGCTGTGATTGTCAAGATCTGAGGCACGCTATTTTTGTCAAGCAGAAAATCGTACAATCCCCCATTATGTCACGCTAATTATAAACCCTCACTGAAA
>JAGOKK010000130.1 GCA_017994635.1 Candidatus Cloacimonadota bacterium
GAGCCGGGAGCGATCAGAGCGGTAACGATGAAAGCCACGATGGGAAAGAAGATTTTCTCTCTTTTAGTTACCACGCGCAGAGCTTTCATGCGGATCAGGCGTTCATTTTTGGTGGTGAGCAAGCGCATGATGGGAGGCTGGATCACTGGAACCAATGCCATGTAGGAATAGGCAGCCAGGGCGATGGAGCCCAGTAGATGCGGGGCCAGTTTGGAAGCCAGAAAGATCGAGGTTGGGCCATCCGCGCCACCGATGATGCCGATGGAAGCGGATTCCATGATGTTAAATCCCAAGAGGATAGAGCCCATGAAGGTGGCAAAGATGCCAAACTGCGCGGCTGCTCCCAGAAGGATGAGGCGAGGATTGGCGATCAAGGCGGAAAAATCGGTTAGTGCTCCCACTCCCATGAAGATCAACGAGGGATAGATGCCCTTCTTCACTCCGAAATATAGATAGGAAAGCACAGAGCCTTCATTTTCCACACCCAGACCCTGGGCTGCCAGTCCCGGGATATTGCCCACGATCATGCCGAATCCGATGGGGACTAGCAAGAGCGGCTCAAACTCCTTGGCGATGCCCAGATACACAAAGAGCATTCCGGCAGCCATCATGATCAGATTGCCGATCTCGACATTCAGGAAGCCGGTGGTTTGGATGAATTGAAGCAGTTCCTGCATGCTTTACACTCCCAATTCAATCAGGGGATCGCCTTCCTGAACGTTGTCACCGCGGTTCACAAAGACTTTTACGACCTTGCCGTTGGCATTGATGTGGATATCGGATTCCATCTTCATGGCTTCCAACACCACGGCCACGTCACCGTCTTTAACGAATTGACCAGCGTTTACCTTGACATCCAGAATCAATCCGGGAATGGGCGCGCGCAGAATGTTATCCGCCGGAGCTTCGTTTTTTACGCTGACGGCAGCTTGTTTGCGTTCCGCTTTGGACGGGGCGGCAGCTTTCACTTCCACGCCTTCCAACACCATCAGAATATCGCCTTCCTGCACCAAAGAACGTTCTTTGACTGTGATCTTGGCGATTTTTGCATCCACGGGGGAGGCTATCTCACTCTCCATCTTCATGGCTTCGATAATGGCGATGGGTTGGCCCTTTTTCACCATATCGCCCACATTTACGGGGATTTTAACGATGACGCCGGGCAGGGGAGCCAGCACTTCGCCGCTGCCGGGATCAAAGCCGCTATTGAAGTTTGGTGCCATAGGAATTGCTTTTTCCTGCTCGCCCAATTTGGGGACGTCCGCACTGTGGTCGTCTTCGATTTGAACCACGTAATCGTGACCGTTTATATTCAGCTTGGCATGATGCGGCGTGTACTCGACCACGCGAGCTTCATAGCGTTCGCCATTGATGATCAGTTTATAGGTTTTCATACTTATCTCCTTTTCAATTCGCGGTTTGGCATGCTTAGAACGGCACTTGCGCGCCATTGATTGGTGGGCGTGCGGCGGAAGGTGAGCACCATTTTGCGCTGTTCCTCAATCTCGGAAGCATGCATGTGTAGAGCAGTGATGGCGGCTACGATTACATTTCGGGAAAGATCTTTGGGGGCTGCTTTGATCTTGCCAGCCCCATCCAGCTTGATCACGGCTGCTTTGGGTTTGGCATTTAGATGTACCAATTGGCTGATGATGATGCTGGTGAGAAACAGGGCTACAAAAACCACGATCATGCCTACCAGAGTAACGCTACCGCCATAGAGCAAAACATCATGCTCAAAGCTGTCAGTGGCCTTTTTCACGTCGCTCGGGCTGATGTGCAAAGCCTGAATGGAAGTATGATCCCAGCTCTTTTCCAGAGGATTCTCGTTGCCCAAAAGAGCTTTGAGCTTTTTCACCGGGATGTGGATCTTTCCCGCAATCTCACTGATAGTGTTCAGTTCGTTATAGCCATACTCCACTGTCTGCTTGGCCAAAAAGGCACGGTATGGGCTGATCTCCAAACGTCGCAGGCTCTTGCCATCCAGGGTCTTATTGGCAGGTTCCAGACCCATGGCAGCTTTCCACCGGTTTACATCCCTGATCTGCAACTTTTTGGCTACCGAGGTGAGGGTGTCCAGATCGCGGAAACCGTAATCGGTGAGAATTTCCTGCTCGCGGGATTGTGATAGGGAATCGGTGATGGCTTCAGCTGAGGGGGGCTGTATCGGCACCTGAGCCATCAGGCATAGCGGAATCAGGAGCAGAATAAGGCCGGATAATATCTTCATTTCCATACACCTATAAGGGGATGTTGCCATGCTTGCGCGGAGGAATGCTGTCCTTTTTGTTTGCCAGCATTTCCAGGGCACGGACGAGGCGGAAACGGGTTTGGGCAGGCTCGATGATGTCGTCGATATAGCCGCGTTCGGCAGCCCGGTAGGGATTTGAAAAGGCTTCGCGATACTCGTCTTCTCTATCCTTCAGAGCTTGTTTGGGATCGCTGCTTTCCTTGGCTTCTTTGCGGAATATCACTTCCACTGCGCCTTTGGGACCCATCACAGCGATTTCGGCAGTGGGCCAGGCATACACCAGGTCTGCTCTCATGTGGCGGCTATTCATCACGCAGTAAGCTCCGCCATAAGCTTTGCGGATGATCACGGTGATCTTGGGCACAGTAGCTTCTGCAAATGCATAGAGCATCTTGGCGCCATTGCGGATGATGCCGTTGTGTTCCTGCGAAGTACCGGGCAGGAATCCGGGAACGTCTTCAAAGACCACCAGGGGGATATTGAAGGCATCGCAGAAACGCACGAAGCGGGCTGCTTTGATCGAGGCATCGATATCCAGCACACCTGCCAGCACCTTGGGCTGATTTGCAACGATGCCAATGCTGTGGCCGTTTAGCCGGGCAAAGCCCACCACCAGGTTTTGGGCAAAGTTACTCATTACCTGCAGGAATTCGCCTTCATCCACGATGGGATAAATCACGTCCAGGATGTCGTATGGTTTATTAGGACTATCCGGGATAACGTCGTTCAATTCAGAGCATTCTCTGGTCACTGGATCCGGATTGGGAAAGACCGGTGGATCCTCCATATTGTTTGCCGGCAGATAGGAGAGGAGCTTCTTGATCAGGAGGATGGTTTCTTCCTCGTTATTGGTCATGAAGTGTGCCACGCCACTCTTGCTGGCATGGATCTTGGCGCCCCCGAGATCCTCGATGCTCACGGTCTCGTTCAGCACGGTTTTTACCACTTTAGGGCCGGTGACGAACATATAGCTATTGTTCTTTTCCATCACCACGAAGTCCGTAATGGCGGGAGAGTAAACCGCTCCGCCCGCGCAGGGGCCGAGGATGGCGGAGATCTGAGGGATCACGCCGCTGGCCATCACATTGCGCCAGAAGATTTCCGCGTAACCGGCGAGGGCATCCACGCCTTCTTGAATGCGAGCTCCGCCGGAATCGTTCAATCCGATCAGCGGACAGCCATTCTTTAACGCCATGTCCATGATTTTGCAGATCTTATCGGCATAAGTCTTGGACAATGAACCGCCAAATACGGTAAAATCCTGGGCAAAAATATAGACCACTCGACCATTGATGGTGGCGCTGCCTGTGACCACACCATCGCCGTCAAATACGGTCTTTTCCATTTCAAAATTGGTGCATTGATGGCGCATGAAGAGATCGAACTCTTCGAAGCTATCGGGATCCACCAATCGTGCGATCCGTTCACGGGCGGTCAGCTTGCCTTTTTCGTGCTGTTCGGCGATGCGTTTTTCACCGCCACCCAGCATGGCTTTGCTTTTCCTGGCCCGTAGTTTGTCGAGGGGTTTTTGGTTTTCCATTTATCTATCCTTGTAAGCATTTTTTCACCAATCTCAAA
>JAGOKK010000131.1 GCA_017994635.1 Candidatus Cloacimonadota bacterium
CGCCGCTGCCATCATCATCAGGCATGTCGTATGCCGTGATATCGGTGATCTTTCCAGCTTGCTCCACCGCGGCAAATAAGCCGGTGGTCAGCATAGCCAGCATCAGGATTGTGCATAAAAGAGCTTTTTTCATGTTATCCCCGGTAACTGTAGGGTATTTTCGGATCATTGGGCATTCACCCGGCTGCATGGCAAGGACGATCGGCTTCCCGACCAGAGCTATACGCTCCAGCCGGGAAGATCGTCCATACTTTATTTCAGCAGGCCAAACACGTCGTTGACCAGGAATTGAATACGCCCGATCAACAGTGAAATACGAGCCATCACGGTGAGTCCGAAGGATGCACCGAAGCCTATCATCATGTACCATTTACCGATATTCACAAACTTCCCGTAGGCCCCGGAATGGGCTTTGGAGAAGAAGAAATACAGTAATACCGCCACGGTTCCGAGCAGGATCAGGAAGAGATTCACCGTCTCCACCGGTACCATGGCCTGGCGCATCTGCACCAGGATGCTGGCGTGCATACCCATGGGCACACCCATACCCACCATCATCATATTGAAGGCGATGGGATAGCGGGAAAGCCATGCCAGATTGCGGGTGAAGCGAAAGAGGTACAGGATACCCAGGATCGCGGGGATGATCAGCATAAACTGGTGTTTGATGATGATCGGTTGATATACGTAGGGGATAAACACACGCTCGAAGGTAAAGACCAGGCCATAGCCCAGAGAAATACCCACCAGCATCTGCTCTGCTGCTTGATAGAAGGGGTTGTCTTTGTATAGGAAGGAGAAAATGCACAGCGTGAAAAACGCTCCCACCAGATTGCTAAACAATTCGAAACTCATTTCTTCCTCCTTTACACGTTTTGCCCACGGGCTTTCTGGATGAAATAACCAACGTTTCCGATCACGATGAAGAGAATGATCATGATATGGGCAACGCTTTGTGCGTTCATCCCGATGCGGGCTACTTTGAATTTATACTGGGTATTGCGGGTGAGCTGATTGATCTCGCGATACAGGAATTCGCCCATCTGGTCGCGCATTTCGGGAGTGATTTTGGTTACGTCGATCACGGCTTTGCCGTCTTCCTCTTCGCGCAGGCTATTCAGTAGTGCCAGATGTTCCGGATACTTTCCGGAGAAGGCGACAAACTGCTCATTCGTGAATCTAGCCTTGGTCTGTGTGGTGATTTTGGAAAGATCCAGGCTGGATTCGTCGTCCAGGATTTCACGCCCAAAAGGACGTCCCGACAGGATCTTCTTGCCTTCGGCATCGGTGGTAACGCGGTAATCGATGGCGGGATCTCTGTACGCAGCAAAGATATCCACCAGCTTTTCATATTCCGCTGCACCCTTGAGGCCGGAGAGCATACCAATCAATTGACCAGATTGCAGGTAGGGATAGAGGTCGGCAGCCATCACGGCGGTAACGCCCACAGCTACGTTCAAGCCAAACTTGGGCCGCGCATAGACGATCCAGGTCATTCCAGCGGATGAACCCGAAAACTCGATCACGAGGTTCATTTCGCTGTAGTTATTGATTCCCTTCATAATGGGCAGATTTTCTAGCTTGCGTCCTTCGGCATCGGTATTCATTGCGTTGGAGATGTTATCACCCATACCCATCACCATAGCGAAGGCCTGAGGTTTGTAACCGAAGTTACAGTAGTCCACACCGCTCTGGATGTTTGGGAATTCCTCTTTTACGCTGTTTATAGCGTAATCGATCAAGGGCGCCCCGGCGGGGAACCAGGTGAGGGCAAAGACCTTAACGTTGCGTTCAAAGGCGTGACGCAGGATGGCCACTTCCATGGGAAATAGTTCCGGCATGGTGGCCGCGTCGTGATAGAAACTCATCAGGATGGCGCGGTCTTCACGTCCCGCAAAGCTATCGATCATCTGATACAGATTTTCGGTAGGCGGTGTGGTCACGTTATCCGAATCATAAGGAATCATCAAGGGAATGATAATCGCCAAGGCTACCACAATGTAGATCCAGCGGCGATCCAGCTTTTGCATTCTTTCGAATAAATTCATCTTCCAGCTCTCCTTTATCAATCACCGCCGCCCAGATATGAGCGTTCGATTCCCAGTAAGATTTTCAGTGAAGTGGCCACGGACCCCAGGCCCACGCCAAGCGCGATACCGCGTTTGGAAGCGAGGTTTGGTACGTCCAGAATCCATTGTGAGATGGTGGGCAAGTGTTTGGATATCTTCACACCCAGTGGCACCTGAGCCAGCATCACTACGATGGCAGCCACCAGGAGCACTGTGGCTTCGGGACTGCGGGCGCGGAAGGCTTTGTATGCAGCGGAAGCCATGTAAAAGGCCAAGAGCGAGAACATAGTTGCGCTCATCGGCATCTGCATGTTTTCAAACATCCACATCAAGAGGCCGCCCTTCTGAGTGCCTCCGATAAATCCCGCCAGGGCAGTGACAACAAAGCTGGCAAAGAAAAACCAGCTATACTGCCATTTGGGTCCCTTCCGTTTGATCTTGTTGGAATGCATCATAGAGAGTGAAATCACTCCCAAGAGCATGGCAAAACCCGATGAGGCATACACCCAGGGCAGGTAAAACTGATTGTAAAATACTTCCTGGATGATGTAGTGCGGGCTGAATGCCCACGCCACGAATATCAGTCCACCCAGAATCACGATTAGTAGTGGTATTGTCTTCTTCATGGAAAACCTCGTTTATTTCTCTGGTAACAGAAGGGTTAATCCAGTAATTTCGAACGACGCAAGGATGGCTCCCAGGAGCACGATACTGGTGATTACAAATTTGAAGTAGTCCTGAGCTTTCAGGTTTCCCAAAAGCATGGGCTCACGGTTCAGATAGGCACTGGCGGCATACAGCTCTTCGCCGATCAGGGTGTACTGGCAGGTCGTAATGAAGAAGGGAATCTGCGTCACGGCATCGGTGCCGGCGATCTGCACAGCGCCCACGGCGTTTCCGGTTTCCGTCATCAACAGCGCTTCCGCCGCGAAATAACCCATAAAGAAGTTTGTGGCAGCACGTTCACGGATCATTATTCCATTTACGCCGGCCACATAGGCGAATTGCACGTTCGTAAGGTAGAACACATTGTTGCGGTCGTAGGTATCGGGGCGGCCCACGGCATAGTGAGCTTCCCTCACGATTTCTTGTGCGATTGGCATCACAATATAATCATAGCACGGTACGATCAGCTTGGTATCATACTCGGCAGCCTTGCGGGCCACCAGACCCAGGATACCCATGGAAGCGATCGTTGCTACGTCCGACAGCGAGCCATTACCCATGCAATATAGCATCGGACGTCCCATTTCGGTGGCGCGGCCGATGGCGTTATCGATTTCCTGTAAACCGGCGATGGGGCGGATGTAAAGATTCTTGCCGCGTTTGGCCAGATTCACGAAGACCACCACGATGATGCAGAAGAGAATGGTGGCGATCAGAGTGACGAACTTATTGGTGTCAAACCAGTTTGAAACCGGCGCCATATAAGTGTATTTGCCGTCGGTCATTGGCGGCATGGATTCCACAAAGAGACCCCTGGCATCGGTTTTTACCACCATGAAGGCCTGCTTGCGGGAAAACTCGTCAGATACCTTCAATACATTCTTCAAGCGGCCGCGATTGCTCACAGCGCTCAGCATCGAGGTAACCGGTTCGCTGTTGTAAGCATCGATCACAGCTTTGCTACGGGCGATCTGTGCGTCAATTTCCGGCCACTGTTCAGCTGGCAGGGTTGCCTTGGCAGCTTCCAGTTGCTTGATGGAATCTTCAGCGTCTTTGATCGCCTTTTCGTGCATGCGTTTGGC
>JAGOKK010000132.1 GCA_017994635.1 Candidatus Cloacimonadota bacterium
ACCACTGTGACACAATCCAAAGCCAGTCTTATCTATCTCTCTGCCTCATAAACCAATACGACCACTATGACACGTGATACCGATTTGAAGGTTTGGGGTGAGACTTTGTACTCTTCGTTAAGTTGTGGGATTTTTCCGGATCAGCCTTTAGTGAATGACCAGATCCGGGGCTTTTGCATCAACTCATCATAAACATCACTTGATCAACGCTTTAATGTCAGAAACTGAGAGTAGCTTACCGCTGGCAAGCACGTTATCATCAATCATCAACGCCGGGGTCATCATCACGCCATAGTCCATGATCTTGTCCAGATCGGTTACCTTCTCGATGGTCGCATCAATGCCGGCTTCGCTGATGGCTTGCCTGGCGTTTTCCTCCAGCTTTTTGCATTTGGCACATCCGGTGCCCAATATCTTGATAATCATTAGTTTCTCCTTGTGTAAATGATCTGTGAACATCCTGGGATAAAAGTCATTACGTGCTGTGTTCCACCATCTCTCTTTGCTAGTATGGCTTCAGGCCGGTTCAAATCTCTTCCCCGTTTCGTGATCAACCGAATATTGTGCCGAAGAGGAAGCCGGTGAGGGTGGACATTATTATTACCAGAGCCACGAAAGCAGCGGTCTTTCTGAAGCCTAGAACTGTGTTGATCACCAGCATACTGGGCAATGACAGTGCCGGCCCTGATAACAGCAGAGCCAGGGCGGGACCCTTACCCATGCCGCTGCCCAAAAGTCCCTGCAATATCGGTACCTCAGTGAGCGTTGCGAAGTACATAAAGGCTCCTGAGATGGAGGCAAATAGGTTCGCCCACAGTGAGTTTCCGCCCACTGCCATCTCGATCCAGCGCGTGGGGATCCAAGCCTCATTGCCGGGACGTCCCAATAGTGCTCCAGCGATCATTACCCCCAGGAACAGCAAAGGAATGATCAATTTGGCAAAACTCCAGGTGGAGCCCAGCCAATCCTTGAGTTCGCCTTTCTCCAGCGCCAAAAAGAAGCTAAACAGCGCAATTGCTGTAACAAACGGAATAAGAGGTTGCAACGGGAAGATAAAGCCGGCGATAACGACCGAGACCGTAATGGCCAATACTTTCCACATATTGAAGTCGTAGAAGAGATTGAGCGTAAGCCCCAGCAGGAAAGCCAGTACTGCCGAAATCACCCATTTGTACGAGTATGCCCACACCACGAAACCAGTAGCTGTAGCGGAGGTGGGCTTTGCCCAATTCAGGAAGATCAAGATCAGGATCATCAGCGCAAAGTAAACAAGAGTCTGCCATAGTGGACGAACTTCTTCTGCTCCCTCAAAACCAGCCGCTTGCTTTTGCCGCTCATCCTCCTCCTTGCGGAATAGGATATGCATGATCAAACCGATGATCACACTGAAGAGTACCGCCCCCAAGGCTCTGGCAATACCGATCTGCAGGCCCAGAATGCGGGCAGTCATCACGATGGCCAGGACGTTGATGGCAGGCCCCGAATAGAGGAAAGCGATCGCTGGACCAAGACCGGCGCCGCGTTTGTAGATCCCACTGAATAGCGGCAATATCGTACAAGAACAAACCGCCAGGATAGCTCCTGAGACCGACGCCACCAGATATGCCACGGTCTTCTTTGCCGCTGGCCCCAGGTATTTGATCACACTGGCCTTGCTGATGAAGATGCTTACCGCGCCTGCAATGAACAAAGCGGGTATCAGGCATAATAAAACGTGCAATCGCGCATATTCCTGCAGCATGTAAAAAGCTTCCAGGATACCCCCCTGAAAACGCGAGGAGGTAAAGGGGATAAAGTATGCAGCCAGGAACACAGCCAGCATGATTCCCAGGATCTCTAGTTCTTTCAGATTTGCTTTCATTTCCGCTTCCCGCTATCGGTGATATTCATCACGCAGGTGTACATGTCCAGCACGCAGGGGCAGAGCAACCGGTAGATCATTTGATTGTTATTCTTTGTTGCAGCGATGATGCCCGCGTGTTTCAGGATGGCAAGATGCCTTGATACGGTAGAGATATCGGACCCCACCATGTCCGTTAGTTCACTCACGTTTCGCTCTCTTTTATTCAATTCATCCACAATGAAAAGCCTGGTGGGATGAGCCAGCGCTTTCATCACGCTAGCCATATAAGTGTATCTTTCATTATCAGACATGCTTAGTTCCTGCTTCTTTCTTTATTTGGTCATTCAGCCAAATAGCCACAATCCGTCAAGAACTATCTGTGTCACTTAATGGACTACGCTTCACCAATGTCCAAAGCAGGCATTCCCCTAAAATAACGGGGAATGCCTGCTTCTTCATAAATAATCTACCTTGCTGCGACGGGCTGAAGACTTGCGTAGGAGGCGTAGCCGACTTCAGCAGGGCTCCAGCCCGTGGCGCGTTGCCTCAAATGCTATGGGCTTTTTCAGGATTTCCTTGATCCGATCCATTGGTTCAGATAGATATAGCTTTCCGCCTGATATAGGCATTTCTGACACTTTCCCTTTTATACTCCACGTGTAAAGTGACGAAGAAGTGACGCCGGGATGTCAAACCGTGACACCCCTTTGACAATTCCCAGGATGAACCCCCAAAAATGGGAATAATGTTCCTGCAGTGTCGCCCTCCGGGCTTCTTGAGACTTTATGGGCGTCTTCAATACCTGCATAAGTTTGATAGTTCAGTATAAACGAAGGCCTAGCATCGAAGCAAGATGTGATCAATGGCAATTGAAGATAAGACTCGATTCATCATGGGGGAATGCCAGTACTAGAAAATGCTTGACTGGATCCTCGAGCCTAAACGAATGGCTGATATTTGAATAAAGCATTACTATCATTTTACAGGGGAAGAGCCATGAACAAAGTTCAAACCGCATTTTTACAGGCCATGCAGACCCATGAAGACAAAGAAAAGGCCATCGGAAGCCAGCGCTTCTTTCGTACCGGTCCCGGTGAGTATGGCGAGGGAGACATATTTTGGGGCCTAAGCGTTCCCATCCAACGCAACATCTCCAGGGAGTATTATACCAGGCTATCTCTGGCTGATCTGGGCTCACTGATCAAGCATGAAGTCCATGAAGTTCGCCTTACCACGGTGATGATGTTGGTACTGAAGTATCAGCACGCCGAGACCCATGAAGCCAAAGCGGAAGTGGTGAATCTCTTCATGGACTCAATGGCATATATCAACAACTGGGATCTGGTGGATAGCTGTGCCCATCTGATTTTGGGCGACTGGCTATTGGATAAAGACTGGAGCATTTTGAAAGCACTGGCAGCCAAAGACCATCTCTGGACCCAGCGCATTGCAATGGTTGCCACCTTTACCTTTATCCGCAAAGGCTTGCATCAACCAACTCTGGAGATTGCCGATATCCTGATGGATCATAAGCATGACCTCATCCACAAGGCTGTGGGCTGGATGTTGCGCGAAGTGGGCAACAAGGATTATCAGACCGAATACGATTTTTTGCTACCTCGCTATAAAACCATGCCACGTACCATGTTGCGTTATGCCATCGAGAAGTTCAATGAACCCGTGCGTCAGGCCTTCCTGAAAGGCACCCTTTAGTCCAGACTGGCCGATGAAGAGCGACTTCTCCCAGGATGTTCCTGGACACATTTCGCATGCATAGTCGGCTCGTAGAATAAATATCAAAGAAAGGCTCAGTATTTGCATATAAAGTCCCTATCAGGGGAGCAGAATTGGTCAAGTTATTTCGCACAGTTTTGCCGGGAGACTTTGTAAAAGTGCTGGAAAACGGCATCCAGAGTATAATTGAGGCAGAGATGAGTTACATCTTGGGAGCAGAGCCCTATCAACGCACAG
>JAGOKK010000133.1 GCA_017994635.1 Candidatus Cloacimonadota bacterium
AAGAAGTGATAAGATGATTTGCAATAATCGTGATACTCGTTTGAAAAAATCGTGATATCGCAAACCCACAAAACTGCCGATTTGAAAAAATGGTGATACGATTTGAAAAAATAGTTGAGATCCCATAGTGGCAAAACAGAGTTTGCCACCCCAGCTGAAAAAAAGCTTGACTCTTTTCCTGATCATTTATTACTCGTAATCAAGATGGTTTGTTGATTTAATACAATCCGTTCGGGGTTTATTATGCTCAAACCTTTGTGCACTGGAAACAAGGTAGTGTCTCAAAGGTTGGTGTAAATTCAGGTGGAGAAATTGAGTGAAGTAAAGAAAAAGGTTGAGCCCAATCCCGCTCTTTGTTTTGATGGTTTAAAGCAAAAAACAACCAGACAAGGAGAAGATCATGACTCAACCGAAGAGAAAGAAAGATGAGATGGCAGAAATCGTCAAGTTAATTCAAGAGACGGTGCCAGGAGATTTCGTGAAAGTACTTGAGAACAGCATACATAGGATCATCGAAGCAGAATTGAGCACTATACTTGGAGCCGGTCACTATGAACGCAGTGAGGATAGAACTAACTATCGTAATGGCTATAGAGAACGTCAAGATTTAGCCACGGCAATGGGTCCCGTATCCATAAAGATACCCAAGCTCCGCAAGGGTGGGTATTATCCCTCCATTTTGGAGCACTATCAACGAGTGGACAGGGCTTTGATCAGTATCGTAAGCGAGGCCTATATCAATGGTGTTTCGACCCGGAAGATGAACAATCTATTTGTTGATTTGGGGCTGGAAAACATCGACCGCAGCTTTGTGAGCCGTTGTTCGGCTCAGATAGATGCTGAGGTAGAAGTTTGGAAGAATAGAGAACTGGACAGACGCTATGCCTATATCTGGCTTGATGCGATCTACACCAAGATCAGGACTAAGCATGGAGTCCAGTCAACTGCAGTCCTGATAGCCATTGGGCTTAGAGAAGATGGACACCGTGACGTACTCGGCCTGCAACTGGGCAACAAGGAAAGCTACTATAACTGGAAGGACTTTCTGCAAAGCCTGAAAGAACGGGGTTTGGAGCGTAGTGAGTTGTGGATCAGCGATGAGCATGATGGTCTGATCAAATCCATAGAAGAGTGTTTCCCCGGACAGCTTAGGCAGCGTTGTATTGTCCACTGGATGCGTAATGCTCAGAGCAAGGTGTCCAAGACAGATCTATTGTGGTTGGTGCCACTCATTAAAGATCTGGTGGGTTCAAGAACCAAGGATTCTTTTGCGTTAGCTTGGAACGAACTAAGCAGGGTAGTTGAAGCCAAGAGTAAAGATAAGCTGAGAGATTGGCTGGATAGTACCTATCATGAGATAACTGTCTATCTGGATTTCCCGCCAGCCCATTGGAGCAGGATCAAATGCACCAACTCACTTGAACGGTTGAACGAAGAGCTCCGTCGCAGAGAGAAATGCATCCGCATATTCCCCAATGAGATGAGTTGCATCCGACTAATCGGAGCCATCCTGCAAGGATACTCAGAAGACTGGACAAGTGGTAAAATCTACTTGGCTGATCCGATAGAGAAAATAGCAGAGAACATGGAGAGACCCCTACCCGGACAGGAGTTTTTGCGCGACGGGCTGAAGCCCTGCTCCGTCGGCTACGCCTCCTCCGCAGGGCTTCAGCCCGTCGCAATAAGGTCACTTTGAAAAAAGAGCTTGACTTGGAATGAATAGATGAAAACAATGATATTGGTCGTAAGACAATATATAGAGTGTAAAGAACGAGGACTATAAGATGTCCTCAAATAACCTGAGAAACAATGAGTTGGAATTTACACCAACATTTGGGACTCAACTGGAAACAAAGGAGTAGTAATGTTTAAAGCGGGATTGATCGCTATTTTGACACTTGCATCACTCGGATTTTTGGACGCAGCCGAGTTTGATTGGGGCATGAAATACGGCTTGGGAAATTCCAGTATGCATGGTGGCGACAAAGCCTATGAATTGCGCTACGATATCTCTGAACATACTGCCACTGCGGTAAATCCGGGTTATATCGTAATACGTTCCAAAGAAAACTCGGGTGGCTTTTCCCAAAATGCAGGAGTCTATGCTTCCCTGCTACTATCTCGCAAAACGGATTCAATGAGGCTGCGCACAGAATTGCTCTGGCATCGCTATGTATATAATCATGAGTTCAAGGACGCCATCCCAAGCACCAGCAGCCTGATTCTGGCCCAGAGTTTTGGGGATACCCTGAGGGGCAGAATCGAAGGAACTGCAGATTATTTTACCCTTCCGGTGCTACTCAGCCTGCATCAGGAACTATCCGAAGAGCAAAAAGCGAAAAGCTTTCAAGGCGCCTTTGTGTATCTGGGCCCCTCCATTTCATTCCTGCTGAATCAGGAACAGACTTTATATGGTGGCATCAGTGCCATGGATCAGCTTGTAGATGGCTTTGTGGAAAACAGTTTAACTGATGCCGATCCAGCTACTTATTACAGTTCCAAAAAGCAGAAGGTGGGTAGCGACAGCTTTGCTTCCACCAAGACCGATCTGGTGATTGGAGCGGGATTTACCTTGAAAGACATCCTGCAATTCGGCATTGGAAAAGATGAGTTTGTCATCGATTTCCGCTATACCATCGGCTTGCATGAACTGGGAGACAGCGGCATCCGGGATGCCTTCACGCTGCGCTCCATCATGCTAAATATTGGCTGCAGGCTGTAAGCAAGAGAGGATGGTGATGAACAAGCATATTTCTATTATACTGATCGTGCTCGCGGCATTGATGGTGTTTTCCTGCGGCAAAAAAGCAAGTTCAGCAGATAACGAAGTGATCGCAAATCCCGTGATTACGCCCCCCGGCGGCAGTTACGACGAGACCGTTTCGGTCCTGATCAGTTGTGCCACCTACGATGTCAGCATTCATTATACAACCGATGGCAGCGATCCCAGCACAAGCTCCAGCGTTTATAGCTCGCTGCTGCAGATCAACAGCAATACGGTTTTAAAGGCTCGCGCCTTCAAGGCTGGCTATATCTCCAGCGCAATGGTGAGCCAGACTTATCAATTCAGCTCTTCCGCGGTGGATTCGGTTGTCATTTCTCCAGAGGGAGGCGCATTTCCCGATGCCCAGGAAGTCCGGCTTTCGTGCTCCACTTTGAACGCACAGATTTATTTCACGCTGGATGGCAGCGCTCCAGACCAGAATTCGTATTCCTATACAGGCCCCATCCTGATCTCGAACTCATTGACCCTCAAGGCGCGCGCCTATGTCGAGGGCATGATCCCCAGCATTGTAAGCTCAGCTTTTTTCAGTTTCCAATTGCCGCTGCCGGTGTTTAGCTTGGAAGATGGCAACTACGCTGTACCGCAGACGGTAAGCATCAGCCATCCCTATGCAGGAGCGGTAATCCGCTACACCAGCGATGGGAGCGATCCCAGCGAGGAATCCGCGGTCTATCAGGGAGCCCTCAACGTAAGCTCCAATACCCTGCTGAAAGCGCGGGCATATCTGGAAGATTGGCAGCCCAGCGCAGTGGCATCGGCCTTCTATGTGATCAGTTTGGCAGATCAAATGCAACTGGTGCCCGGAGGCACTTTCCACAACGGCTCGGCATACGTCCAGCTTTCGCCATACTATATTGGCAGACGTGAAGTTACAGAACTGGAATGGGTGTATGTAATGCAGGATATGGAAGAGATTGTGCCGGATAGACCCAAAAGCGATTTGACTTGGATGGAAACCATCCGCTATTGTAACTACCGGAGCATTCTGGAGGGCTTTGAGCCATGCTACAG
>JAGOKK010000041.1 GCA_017994635.1 Candidatus Cloacimonadota bacterium
GTTAAGTCCTCAAATAGTTAGCATTCCCCCATTTTTTGATCCATTCTAATTTGCCAATGATATCATCTGGCTTCGATGCTATGATTTGGTTTGTACTGAACGATCATACTTATGCAGGTACTGAAGGACGTTGATAAAGTCTCCATCAGCCCGGAGGGCGACACTATTCATAGCGAGGGTGCTTAAGCGTTGCGGAGCAACATGATTCGACACGTCCCCGTGTCGATACGGAGCGAAGTTCCGTAAAAGCAAGCGACTGCGTCGCTTCTGCAGACGAGACGTCTGCAATCCTGAGAGGGGTGACACATACCCGCACTCAAATCCTGGTCTCTTGTGTCGCTCCTACCGGGGCTTTGGTGGGCGAACCGCAAGATAGCCCTTACAGGTCCGAGCTATGATTGTTTTGCCCAAATATGGCTTTGCGTAGATCGGGGAGTGTGTTTGTGTCTCTACATCATGGATCAATGGTGCCCATTGTCAGCACGAACTCCACACGAACCCTTCTTGAACCCCACCTGAATCCAGTTCGGGTGGGGTTCAAGAGGAGTACGGGATGAGTCCAAGTAACAAGAGAGGAGCGCGAGTGACATGGGGTAATATGGGGCTTCTCACCTGTGATAGGAAGAGTAAACTACTTATAAACCCCAGAAACGCAGGGTCTTCTGGATCATGATTTCGTGTGTGATACGCTCTTCGCTGGGCTCGTAGCTGAAGGCATAGCCCACGCGATACTGTTTTGGCAAAACAAGGCGCAACGAAGTGTCGTGCGATACCATCAGCCTGGTCTTCTTTTGCAGGTCAGTAGCTTCCTGCAAGCCCAATTCATAATCCACGAAGAAGCGATAGCCGAGGTACTTGCTCATGGAAATAGATAGATTATTTAGCAGAATGGACGATGAAAAGCGATTGATATCGCTGGTGAGATGGGAAAGATCGGCCATATCGGCCAGAGAAGATGGGTCAGAGGAGTATTCCGTAAAGAGATTCTGGATGAAGCCAGCATTGATTGAGAAGCTATCCAGAGCCAAAGTCCGGCGTATCCAATTTTCCACAGGATAGAAGATGGGGGTGAGTACGGTGGAATTGAGGTTGCCACCGATCAGACCCAAAGCTTCATCTTGCAAGAGGTTCTGTTTTTGCTCATCGGGCAATTCGTCCATCGACTGGTTGTAACGCAGACGAGAAAGTACCTGAGTGATATTTCGGTCGGCAGGATTATCGCTGGTGAGCGAGATTTCCAGGCGATCCAGTAGACTCTTATCAAATTCAGGGGTGGAGCGTACGTTCAGGCTTACAGTGCTGCCATCCGGAGTTCGTTTGTAGAAATGCCCCTCCACATTCATGATATCCTGCTGATCGATCATTGAGATGGCGATGTTATCCACTTGAAAAACGGTGCCAAAGAAATCCACTGTGCCGCGCTCGGAACTAATGAAAACTTCTTTTACGATGAAGGCATTGCCATCATAGATTAGATGTAAAAAGCCGCCGGGCTGAAGGCTGAGATTGGTGGGATAGGTTACATAGCGTACGTTCTCTCCGATATTGACAAAAAGATCCATCTGGAAAGGCAGAGGGACAGGATCCTTATCCGGTTTTTTGCCGGTGGAACGCACGGAAAGAATGAGATTGAGCAGGTTGTCTGCCCCCGGAGGGAAGAGGATATCAAGATTGGACGCAGTAACATACGCTTCAATCTTGATGTCGTCGAAAGGTCCCTTGACCGTCGCATACCTGCTGTTTTGCCCTTTCAACGCTATGTTTGATAAAGTCTTGGGTGGCGCTATAACGGGGATTGTGGCCTGGATGCCGGGCTGATCGATCATCACGCGGAAATAACCCAGATCCAGGAAACCCAGGGTGAAGTGATCTGTGGGTTCGGGATCAAAGACGTTATTCAGATAAAAGCTGCCATTGCCCATATCAAAAGTGCTGCGTTGAATTATGAAGCGGTTGTCGGCGAAAATGCCCTTCAGCTCGATATTACGTAGCGCTTCCACCTGGTCTTTGAGCAGGATGTGCCCACTGTGGATATCGATGTTTCCGCTACGTACGATGAATTGCTCGTCGTCGTTACCCACGCTGAGACTGATGTTGGACACTCCGCGAGAATCGACGATGTAATCGGTGAGTTGCTTCAGCCAGGGGAAGAGCTGGCCTTTTACATCGATATTGAGCGTGCGGTTACTTTCAAAGAACTCATTCTTTACCACATTAAAACCCACAGAGCCCTTGGCAGTGGCGGAAAATAGGTCTTTGGAGACCACCCATAAGCTGTCCACAATGAGCGCTTCCGCTTGCTGTGCAGCCCTCACGACGGCTTTGTCGATGTTGAACTCCCCAAATTGCAATTCGTTGGCTCTGAGGTCGGCGTCGAACTCGATCTTGCGTGTATGGGATAGTATGTTGGTTATTTCGATGCCGGCAGTACCACTGAAACGTCCCAATCCGGGCGGCTGAGTAAGCACATCTTGCAGCTTTAGATCGTCCATGGCTGCATCCAGGGAGAAACTGATCTGAGGTAGTACGCTGCAGGAACCGCTGAGTGAAAGCAATTCCCGGGATTTGGACATCACGTTGCCCAGAATGCTGATGTGCTCTGGAACCCCTTTTAGCCTGAGATCTAGATCCAAAGGAATCACGGAGATCAAATCCACACTCTGGATGTTGAGCCAGGTATCGATCTGGCGATCTCCAGCGCGATTATACGTGGAAAAAAGCGATAACCCCTTGAAATCGGGAACCATCAGCGCCAGATCGGGGTAATAGGCACTTAGCTTGGCAGTAGTGAGATCGTGCATGGCTACTTCAAAGCTCAAATCCTGCCAGTTCTTCAGGTTTAGATTGCCTGAGAGATTCACGATGTCGTTCAGCTTGAAACCGTGGATCCTTACTCTATCATCAGCAAAAGCTGCAGAGAGATCCAGATCGAAGGGCTGTTGATTGAAGAAGCTATCGTGGCTGTTTACAAAAGCGGTGGCAGACAGATCGCTGATATCCATGCTCCCTAAAACTGAGAGATGGCTGTCCAGCAGCAACTCACGCGTGCTTTTTAAAGCGATATCGGAGCTGGTCCAGATTTTGTTTCCCAGCATCATAGCCTTAATCTTTGCTCCTACGAGAGGCTGATACCGTTCAATGAGCTTATGAGTGACGAAATCCCCTGGCGCGATATCCTCAAAATCTGCGTCAAGAAGGAGATGGCGACTCAAGAGATCGCCGGAAATATTGAGTTTGAGTCCCTCAGCTGTTTCTATCGAAGAATTCGCGATCAAGGACTTATCCAGAGGAACTATCGATGCCACGCCGGTTACATGGTGCAGCCGCGCATCACGGTAAGCCAGGTCGAGATCGTCTAGCTTTACATTGAACATGGGATAGGGTTTCAATATCAACCCTTCCACATCAATGCCACCCCGGGCAAAGTAAGGTACATCGTCTTCCGCGAGTGGCTGAGTATCCAATCTGGCATTGAGAGCTAGCAGGCTTGGATCAAAAATGCCAGACAGTGAAAAACTCTGGTTTTCCCATATCCCGTTATCTAGGTTGATAGAGGCAAGATGATCCTTGAAAGCGGCGTCTAGCTTGATCGCGCTGAATGCCCATTTTGTGTAGGCCACTTGATCCGAACTCGCGCTTAGTGTTATATCAGGATCCTTGATGCTGCCATTCGCGGTCGCTTCAGCATGCACCATCCCCGAGAGCTGGGGCAGGATCATGCCCAAGTCCAGATTGGCTTTGAGAGCAGATCCGTCAAAGCTCATCCTTTTGCCGATGTTGCGCAGCATGAAATCAGCTTCGATATCGCTGCTGCCCAAAGTGGAACGGGTAAGCCGTCCGCTGAGATTAGCGCCATCGGCTTCTGCGCTGATCAAGGGGATTTTTACCGGGTATTTATCCAGTAGCACGGCGGTGCTATTCCAGATCAGGGCTTTACCCATGTACATTGCAGCTGAAGAGTCAGCAGGTTCGCGATAGGAAGCGTTGAGATTCAGTTCACTGCGAAAATCACGAATGTCGGGATGTGTGATGTACAAGGGTTTGAAACTAGCGATATCGGCTTCAGCTCGGTCAATTCTCCCGCGGTCAAGACGCCCCATCACGCTTATCGTACCGCCAAGAGAAGTGTATGCCTTCAAGTCTATATCGATAAACTTGTTGTTGTTTACTATCAGGTTTATGTTGCTAAGACTTTCTTCTATAGAGAGATTGCCCTTATTTACGATTTTGAGTGGGATGTGAATGTTGGCACTGAAACTCCCGTCTTCCAGAGTAAGTTTCCGGAAGTATCCGCTCAGGTCAGGGAGTTTGAACTCCCTTTTTGGTTTGGGCTTGCGGGTTTTGGGTTTGGGGGTGTAATTGAGCGCCACAATGGGCTTTGAGATTTCCACGCTGCCCACCACCCCTTTGGGTTTGAAGCCGCTGAAGATAAATTTATAGAGATTGTAGCTTACCCGGATGTTATCGGCATTCACCGAGATTAAGCTGTCTTTGGTGGCAAAATGGATGTTTTGCGCGAAGATCTGCTTGTCGCTGATGTGCAGATCGGTCATAGAAATATCAGCTTTTAGTAATGTGCCTACCATGCCTGTGAGCCAGTTTCGGAACAAATTCCTGCCCCCAAAGGCATACCAGAAGCTGAAGAATAGGACGTTTATCAGTATCAGGATGATAATCAGGGAAAAAAACTTGCGGGGACGACGCATGGCCTTATCCGGAGATCAATACTCCGCTGGTAAGTTCGTATCTTTTGGGAGCTTTGGCAGCAGCTTCCACGTCGTGCGTGACGATCACAAAAGCCTGTCCCAGTTCGCGATTGAGCTTGCGCATCATATCCCATACTTCCGTACTGTGTCCTGGGTCCAGATTACCGGTTGGTTCATCCGCAAGCACCAGAGCTGGGGAATTTGCTAGCGCGCGGGCCAGGGCAACTCTCTGTTGCTCGCCACCGGAGAGCTGATTGGGATAGCGGTTCAAGCGGTCTTGCAGGCCGAGTATGCTGAGCAGTTCCCTGGCTCTGACGAGAGCTTTGGCGCTGCTCTGACCGGCTATCATTACCGGCAGCGCTACGTTTTCAGCCGCACTGAGATCTTCCACCAGATAGTGAAACTGGAATACAAAACCCAAGTCCTTATTACGGATGGCAGCTGCATCATGGCTCAACGCAGAAATCTGCTGTCCTCTGATATGAATCTCACCAGTGTCCGGTGCATCAAGCAGCCCCAATAGGTGCAGTAAAGTACTCTTACCACAGCCACTTTTACCAGTGATGCAGATGAAATCATGTTCATCCACCTCTAGACATGTGCCTAGTAGAACTTCAATGATCTGGTCACTATCGTGATAGGCCTTTCTGATGTCGTAAGCGGCTGCGATCAAAACATACTCCTTAAGTTTGCCGGCGAAAGAGCGAGATAATCTGAACTCTATCTATCTGCTTTAAAGGCAGAATAATGCACAATGAGATCAACAATGTGGAAATCACAAAGACAGCCCCCAGATTGAAGGGAGTAATGCCCGCCTGGATACTATCTATGAAATAGACGTCTCCTTTTAACCGATAGAAGCTCTGCAGCTCTACCAGCCAGGAGAGGAAGGCACCAAAGAGCTGACCGGTGATCACGGCCAAAAGGGCTGCCAGACCGACGCGCCAGGCAAACATCCGCTTGATCGATCTTGGGGATGCACCCAAGGTCTTTAGCACAGCTATCTCATTGCCTTTATCGATTATAATGGTGCTAACTGCAGAGATTACATTGAATCCTGCTATTAACACCAAGAAAGCAAATACGATGAAGATCAACCACTTTTCCATCTCTACCAGTTGTAGGAGGCTGTGGGCGTAAGTATCCCAGGAGATCAAAAGGTAGCCTGGGTCCAGAAGATGGGTCAATTCCCTTACTGCGGCGGATGCCTTTTCTGGATTCATTATGCGCAGTTCGACCTTAGAGATCGTATCGGGTAGCAGGAGTAGCTGTTCTGCGTCCTTGAGATTGGCTATCACGATACTGCGGTCGTTTTCGTAATATCCGGAACGGTAGATGCCGGCAATCCGGTAGCTTTGGAGTCCATTGTAAATACCCAGGGGGCTGATGCGATCCAATTGCGGGTAGATCAGGCTGATACTCTGGCCAATGCCCAGCCCCAGTTCCTCCGCGAGATAATGCCCAATGATCACTTCACCTTCAGCAGGGATCTGGTAGTTCTCTATGTACCTGGCATAGGGGAATTCCAGGCTAAAGTCATAGGCTTTGAGATTGGCGTTTCGGATCTTGGCATCGGACTGGGCCATCAGCGAGTAATGTAAGGTAGGGATGGCCGAGGTAACATCCTCGTGAGTGCGTAGCTTCGCGATCACTTCGTTGGCTTGATCTTGATCTAATAACGAACCATCCGCAGCTTGGACGCTGATATGCGCAAAGCTATCCAGCAAAAGGGAGCGCAGAGTGCTTTCATACCCCTGAAAGAGGTTGAGCCCGGCGGAGAGAATGCCCACGGATAGCACAATGCCCAAAACCATGAATACAAAACTGAAGCGGAAAAGATTCCGCTTTGGCGCTTTGAGGTATCGAGACAGGAAAAAGGCCTCTAGCCTATCCATCGGGAGCCTCGGCATTAATGGTCTTTTCAATCGAGAGGGGCAGACGTTGGGTGGAAGTGACCCGGTTGATTATAAGCTCTGAGATAAGGCCCAGGGAGATGAATTGTAAACCGCCCAGGATCATCAGTATCCCCAGAAAGAGCAGGGGACGATTTGAAAGGGGCATGCCATAAAAGATCTTAAGCGCGGCCAGGTAGATGGTCAGCAGAGCCCCTGCCAGCGTGGCTAGCAAGCCTACTCTGCCAAAGAGATACAGGGGACTTTTTACGTATTGGGTAACCATCTTGACGGTCATCAAATCGAAAAAGCCGCGTAAATATCGCTCGATGCCGTACTTGCTCTTGCCAAACTGACGAGCCCGATGTTGCACGGGTATCTCACCAACTTTGTAGCCCAGTGAATGCGCCAGTGCTGGAATATAACGGTGCATCTCCCCATATAGAGAAAGCTCTTTGACCAGGGTCTTACGATACGCTTTGAAGCCGCAATTGTAGTCCTTTAGTTTAAGCTTGAAAGTGTGGGCGGTAACGCTATTGAACAGCTTGGAAGGCAGTCTTTTATGTAAAGGATCGAGACGTTTCTTTTTCCAGCCGGAGACCAGATCAAAGCCCTCATCCAGTTTGTCCAAAAACGCGGGGATCTCGATAGGATCATCCTGCAAATCCGCGTCCATGGTGAAGACGACCTCACCAGTGGCTAATTCAAAACCCTTCTGCAGTGCAGCAGCTTTGCCAAAGTTGCGCCGGAACTTGATGACCTTCACGCTCTGGTCATTCGCGGCCAGCTCTGCCATGATCTGGAAACTGGCATCAGTGGAGCCGTCGTCGATAAAGATGATCTCCGCCTCGTGAGTGCCCAGATTGGTCTTGATTTCGTGGTATAGCTGCTTTAGCGAATCAGCTTCGTTCAATACCGGAATCACAAAAGATAGTTTCACGATCAATCTCCTGTATCAGATGAAGATCCCAGCTAGGCTAAGGGCCAGCGAAGCTGTGAGGGGGATCTTGATGTTGTCATCCAGAGGGATCTTTCCCAATTCAGCCGCTGTGGCAGATAATGATCCGATCAGCGTCAGCCAGGGGTTTTGCAGCCAAAAGATGCCAAAAACGAAGCAAGAAACAAAGCAGGCTAGGCTTCCTTCCAGACTCTTGTTGTTACGCAGGAACCTACGCTTGCCAAAGTTCATCCCTATCATTGCTGCGAAAGTATCGCCGATACTGAGGAAAGCAATGGAAGCGCTGGCAATTATGGGTTCGAAGAAAGCTACGCAGAGCATGCTGGCAAAGAGCAGATAGGTGGCTCCGGTAAAGTCCTTCATCTCATGCTTGCGTAGGATGCGGCCGAACATGCGGTGGAAGGTCTTGCGGAAGCGCTTTTGCCAAAAGCGATGAAACTCGATGACCATGCTGATCACCAGGGACAGGAGGAGCAGGACGAAAGCTAGCTTGCGGTTTTCAAAACCCAGGATGTAACGATAGCTGAGGGGAATCACCAAAGAACTGAGGTGAACTGATTTCCTGAGAGTCTCGTTTAGCCATCCCATAATCGCGAGTGTAAGGTACTAAAGCACCCTGGTGATGCGGATCTGATTCTGTGAGCGCCACATGATCAGGCATTCCACTTTGTTGTCACGGGGCAGATGCTCGCTGCCGTTATCAATGCCGAAAGCAGATAAGTCACTGTAGCTAACCCCTTTGACCAATAGAACCGGCTCGGGATTTTGTTGTCCCCAGGGTAGCAGCGATTCCACTTTCTGCCAGTTTTCGATATTCAATTCGTCCAAACTGCACTCGGCGTCATACAATAGCGGGGCGTCCAGATCGGGAGCGATAAAATTCTCCGTGAGATACTCATTGAAGCACTCCAGGAAATGATCATACTCCGAGGGATCCATCGTGAATCCCGCTGCCTTGACATGACCGCCAAACTGCTTCAAGTGTCCCTTGCAGTGGCTGAAGGCTTCCACCATGTTAAAACCATCTGCACAGCGTCCTTCACATACCGTATGTCCATTATGGTGTTTTAACATGATGGTGGGGATGCCCAGACGGTTTACGATGTAGGTAGACGCCGTTCCCAACAGGGAATAAGGGATCACGTCGTCGTCGTCGTAATATACGAAATGACTGCCCACAAAGTCCGTGGCCAGAGTATCAAGATAGGTAAACACGCGGTTCAATTCACTTTCCCAGGAGTTCTTTTGCTCCTCCAGATCCTCAAAGAGCCGGGCTTTGGCGTCAGATAACTGCAGAATGAAGCGCAGAGCAGTATGATGTCCCCCTTCTTCGCGGCCGTTGGCAATCAACCGGGAAGTATATGTAACGAAATTGAAGACATCGCTGGGATTGCTGACCCGGCTGTAGTTGCGTAGCAGGAATTGCACAGTTTGATCCTGTACATCTTCAAAATGATCCAGAACATATCGGACAATGCTGCGATTGAGGCCGTTCATTGGCACTTTATCGGCGATTGATCCCACTGCAGCCCAAAAGTAGCTGGCGGGATCGATGGGATGCTCCCACAACTTTGCCAGATAGCGAATCAACATCAGAACGACACCAACCCCGGCAAGAGTCTTGAAGGGATACTGGCAATCGGGTAATTGGGGATTCATGATGCTGTAAGCATGGGGGATCATTTCTGGCTGAATGAGATGGTGATCGGTAATCAGTACATCGCAGCCCAGGGCATTGAGTTTCTCCACGCCGTCATAAGCGGAAATACCGTTATCAACTGTAATGACGAGCTTATGACCACCTGCTGCTACATAGTCGATAAAGTTTTGCTGGATGCCATGCGGCTCCAGATTGCGATTGGGAATATAATAACTATGCCGCTGATATCCGCAGGAGTTAAGATATTGGTACAGAATATATGTACTGGTGATGCCATCAGGATCGTCGTGCCCGAAGATCACCATCGGTTCGTTATTATAAATGGCTTCATGAATGCGCGTAGCCACAGTGTCGATATTGGCAAACAGCGATTCGTCGGGTAAATCCTCCAGATCTGCAGCCAAATCCTGCTCCTTCAGATTACGAGAGAGGAGGATGCGCTGAAATAGATTGCTTTTGCCATCTACCATGATTGAACGTCCTCCGCCACGGGGATGTCACGGGGCGCGGTTCGATCAGGCGCTTTGCTAAAGATATCGAAGCCGATGATGCCAAACATGAACATCAGGCTGTTATCGCTGAGTTTATTGGTATCCATCGAGCCACGTTGTAGATACTGCACAGCCAGATCCACACGGCTGATCTTGTTCCTCAAGGGCAGGGACAGACCGGCGGTGAAAGCATGTTCATCGATACTCTCACCATTGTTATCCTCAAAGGGAAGCTGTCGATACCAATAGCCCAGGCGCAGAGGAATGCTGCGGTACCAGTATCTTTGGTCAACTTCGGGTTCATACGCCATACCCAGGCCTAGCTTCATGCCATCGCGCATGCCGTCATCGACCTGAGAATAGAGGTCATAGCTGAGGTCGGCCGAAACTTTGCACTGTGGGATTGGCAGGGTGGTGTAACTTGCGACTATCTGCATGGGCATATCATACGACACATCCACAGGATCTTCCGTGGTATGAGTGGAACTGCGCTTGCTTTCTCCTTTCAGGGTCACGGGGAGGGTAGTATGCAGGCCCACACTGTGCTTATCGAAGCTCTGCAATGCACCGATGGTGAGAGTGGGATTCTTATAGCTTTTCAACAGCGATTCCTTGGTCGGTACGGTATTGGTTGGTGAGGTTTGCTCAAAAGTGCGGTTGTCATGCCCCAAGTAATAGTTCCCGCTAATTCCCATACTCAGGTTCTTGTAAGTATAGCTGTAAATCAGGTCGGCGCGGTAAAGGTATTTCTCAGCTTCCTGGCGCTCAATCGTACTGTCGGGATGTGTGAATTGGTTCCCGACCACCCCGGAGGCGATGGAATTGAATTGAAAGCCGATACGATGACGCAGGATGGGCACTGAAACGCTGAAATAGGGGAAATCCAGGGCGTCGTCACGGAACTTCCTGGCCGTGCCCTGATACTCGGATTCATAGGTAGTGTATCCAGCGATTATTCCTGTACCGAACAGGCTTTTATTGCTGCGGTTGCTCTGGGCGGGATTGGCATAACCTGTGTTGTACCGGAAAATATCGGAAGCGCCGGTATCGCCCATGCCCATGCTGTAAATATCGCGACCATAAAACTGCACGGGGAATCCGTAATATGAGAATATGGAATTGCCTGCCCATAGCGACAACGCTGATAGGGTAAGGCCGAGCATAAAGAGCTTCTTCATTTTCTACTTCCTGATTTGTGGTGGGCCGGCTTCACTGGATCTGCCGGGATGCGGAAAAACTTGTATGCGTTGTTAAAAGCGGCTTCAGCCACTTCATTTGGTGTGATCCCTTTGACCATGGCAATCTTCTCTGCCACGAGGTGTAAGAGCAAAGGGGAATTGCGCTTACCGCGATGGGGGTGGGGCGGCAGATAAGGGCAATCGGTCTCGATCATAAAGCGATCCATTGGCACAAGGCGGATCACGTCGTCCAAATGCGAATTGCTGTAGGTAACGCTGCCGGTAAAGCTCATCATCCAGCCAGCATCCAAAACTTGTTGCGCGAAGATGATGTCACCCGAGAAGCAGTGAA
Organism: Candidatus Cloacimonadota bacterium; assembly: GCA_017994635.1. Classification (GTDB taxonomy): domain Bacteria; phylum Cloacimonadota; class Cloacimonadia; order Cloacimonadales; family Cloacimonadaceae; genus UBA5456. The sequence goes on from JAGOKK010000041.1 coordinate 11,238, forward strand.
ACACCGCTTCTTTCACTCCCTGTTGCTGCAAAATGTTATAACACTCTTGATGTGCCTGACGGTCATGCACCACAACGGGTAGATCGTATTCCATCGCCAGGTGCGCCTGATTGGCAAAAACCTCTCTCTGAACTGGGTAGGGAGAGAGATTGCGGAAGAAATCCAGTCCGATTTCACCGATAGCCACCACTTTCTTCTCGCGAGCGTGCTTTTTCACCAGCTCAGCGTCAAAATCCTGAGCGTCATGAGGGTGAAAACCCACCGTGGCAAAGATGTGCTGATGCCTCTTTGCCAGCTCCAGCGATGAAAGCGCGGTTTCTTTGTTAAAAGCTATGTTTATGATGTATTCTATCCCACTGGAAAAGCACTTGTTGATCAGACTCTCCCGGTCGGCGTCAAAATCCGGAAGATCCAGGTGCGCATGCGTTTCGAATAGTTTCATGTTCCGTATCCAATCCCTTTTTTAGGTTTGTGCCAAAATACCGAAGTCCCCCCATCTTGTCAAAGATATTTTTGGGACCAGGATCAGTTTAATCCTGCATACTGAGCGGAAACGGCTATGGCTGCAGTTTCTGCCCTACAGATTAAGGGGAGAAGCTTGATGCTCTGAATGTCCTGCAGGGCAATCAGTTCTGCTTCGCTGAAGCCTCCTTCCGGGCCGATGATGAAACAAGGATGGACGGTAATGTGGATATCTTTCAGCATGGTGATCTGCTCTACTTCAGAGCAGAGTATCGGCATATAACCCTTTTCCCAGATTAATGCGACAGTAGCCTCTAGCGGCAGGATGGGGTGTACCTGGGGTAGAAAGGGATTGTCGCATTGTTTGATGGCTGCCAGGGCGATCCTGTCAAATCTGGCTATAGTATGTTTCCCTTCATTGCGTACGGAGTACTTGCTGGTGAAGGGGAAAAAATCCCTGGCGCCCAATTCTGTACACTTCTCTATTGCTAGCTCGTCGTGGTGGTTTTTCAATAGGGCGAAGGCGATGGCATAGTGGGGGAGAGATGAACAGGTAGTTATGGTCTGTATAATATCCAGATCTGCGCTCTGTTTGCCGATACTTACTACTCTAGCTTCGGCTAGATAACCCTTCCCACTGTTCAACCGGATCAGATCACCGATATTAGTGCGCTTTACCCGGCTCAGATGGTGATATTCATCACCCTGTAAAGTTACAATCTTGCTGTCAGTACTGAGCTCAGGGCAGTAGTATGATGGCATAATCAGCTAAAATAGTCACGCAGTTTCTTAAAGAATCCTTTACCGGGCTTCATCTCCCGCTTGAGATCAAATTCGCGCAGCTTTTCGTAGATTTCCTGTTCTTCACGACTGATCTTTGTGGGCGTTACCAGGATCACTTTCACGATCTCGTCGCCCTTGCTGTATGTGTTGAGACCCTGTATGCCCTGACCTTTCAGCCTGAAGAGCCTTCCACTTTGTGTCCCGGCGGGGATTTTCATCTTTACTTTGGCAGTGAGCGTGGGTACCAGGACCTCGTCGCCTAGTACCGCTTGAGACACAGATATAGGGTATTCCATCACGATGTCATTACCGTGTCGTTCAAAGAGGTCATCCTGCTTTTCGTGGATTAGTACCAAGATATCTCCCCGTGAGCCGCCGCGAGGTCCCACATTGCCCTGCCCTCTTAGGCGGATGTACTGGTTTTCTTCCACTCCCGCGGGGATCTTGACGTTGATTTCCTTCACTGAGCCCATGCGGCCTTCGCCATAGCACTTGCTACATTTATTCTTGATGATCTTGCCTTCTCCCCGGCAGGATGGGCATTCGGATACGGTTTGCATCTGACCAAAGAGCGATTGACGCACCTGACGCACCTGTCCAGTGCCCCGGCATTGTGAGCATGTTTCCACCTGTGAATCAGCGCTGCCGCTACCGCCACATTTGTCGCAGGCTTCCTTGGTACCAATCTTGATCTTCTTCTCGGTACCTGTGGCAATCTCTTTCAAAGTGAGGGAAAGCTCGATCTGCAAGTCTTCACCACGGTTTGATGCACGTCCGGATGATCTGCCGCCAAAGCCGCCCCCAAAAAGGGTCTCGAAGATGGAGGAAAAGCCATCGCCAAAGATGTCGTTCAGATCACCGCGATGTGTGAAGTTTTCCCAAGAGAAGCCGCCCGCGCCAAATTGACTTTCCACGCCCGCGTGACCGTATTGATCATAGAGCTGTTTCTTGTCTTTGTCGCTCAGCACTTCGTATGCCTCGCTGGCTTCTTTAAACTTCTCTTCCGCTTCCTTGTTATCAGGGTTTTTATCGGGATGATACTGCATTGCCAGCTTGCGGTATGCTTTCTTGATCGTTCCTTCATCGGCGTTTTTGTCTACGCCCAACACTTCGTAGTAATCTCTCTTTGCCATGTCTTCTGATCTATCTCCTTAAAAAGCTGCCCAAAGAGGGCCAAATATATCAAATGGAGCCCGGACAGCCGGGTAAGACGGCCGTCTGGGCTTATCATCAAGTTTATTATTTATCGTCCACCACTTCGAAATCAGCGTCGATGGGACCGTCATTCTTGGGTTGTTCTTGCTGTTGACCTTGCGCAAAGTCTTCAGGATTGAAGCCTGCGGCGTTGGGATCAAAGCCTGCTCCGCCACCTTGTTGCTGTTGCATTTTGGCATAAACGATCTCTCCGAGTTTCTGTGCTTTCTTGCCCAGATTCTCTTTGATGGAATTCACCGTCTCAGCATCGCTAGCTTTGTCAAGCTGTTCTTTCGCGGTCTTTATCTCCGCTTCCAGATCGCTCTTTTCGCTCTCGGCTAGCTGATCGCCATATTCACCCAGGGATTTCTCTGTGCTGAAGATCAGGGCGTCCAATTCGTTTTTGGCTGCGATGAACTCCTGACGTTTCTTATCCTCTTCGGCGTGCATTTCGGCATCTTTGATCATGCGGTCGATATCTTCCTTGTTGATGCTCCCGGCGCGGTCGATCTTGATGGATTGTTCTTTGCCCGTGCCCTTGTCTTTGGCGGATACGTGCAGAATGCCATTGGCATCGATATCGAAAGTAACTTCGATCTGTGGTACGCCGCGTGGGGCAGAGGGGATACCCACCAGGTCAAAACGTCCCAGGCTCTTGTTGTCATTAGCCATCGGGCGCTCACCCTGGAGCACGTGGATCGTAACAGCGGTTTGATTATCGGCTGCAGTGGAGAAAACCTGGCTCTTCTTGGTGGGGATAGTGGTATTGCGCTCGATCAGCTTTGTCATCACGCTGCCAAGAGTCTCGATGCCCAGGGAGAGCGGGGTAACGTCCAGAAGCAAAACGTCGGACACATTATCATCACCGGCCAGAATGGCACCCTGAATAGCAGCTCCGATGGCTACAACTTCATCGGGATTGAGGCTGCGATTAGACTTTTTGCCAAAGAAGCGTTCAACGGCTTCGCCTACTGCTGGAATGCGGGTACTGCCGCCAACCATCAATACTTCCTGTATATCGGCGGTAGTCAATTTGGCATCAGCCAGGGCGCGTTTACAGGGACCGAGCGTACGCTCCACCAGATCCGCGGTCAGGCGGTTGAATTCTGCCAGACTGAGATCCAGATTCAGATGCTTGGGTCCCGTGGCATCGGCAGTAATAAAGGGGAGGTTGATATTGGTAGTCACAGTCCCGGAAAGCTCGATTTTGGCTTTCTCGGCAGCTTCACGCAGCCGTTGTAAGGCCATGGCATCTTTACTGAGATCGATGCCTTCCTGCTTTTTAAACTGATCCACAATCCAATCGATCACTCGTTTGTCAAAATCATCTCCACCCAGGTGTGTATCGCCATTGGTGGCAAGCACTTCCACTACGCCGGAAGAGATGTCCAATATCGAGATATCAAAGGTCCCACCGCCCAGATCGTAAACGGCAACCTTCTGTTCCTTCTTGTTTTCCATTCCATAAGCCAAAGCGGCAGCGGTGGGTTCATTGATTATGCGTTTTACCTCCAGCCCGGCAATGCGTCCGGCGTCCTTGGTGGCCTGGCGTTGATCGTCGTTAAAGTATGCCGGAACGGTGATCACAGCTTCGGTAACCGTGGTACCAAGATAAGCCTCGGCAGTTTCCTTCATCTTGGTGAGGATGATCGCAGAGATCTCTTGCGGGGTAAAATCCTTGTTTTGTACATCTACATGCACCGCCGCCTGATTCTTCACTCCGGATACTATCTTGTAAGGAACCTGCTTGGTCTCTTCGCTCACTTCGCCATGGTTGCGCCCCATGAAACGCTTGATCGAGAATACTGTATTCAGTGGATTGGTTACTGCTTGACGTTTTGCGTTTTGACCTACCAAGCGCTGACCGTCTTTTGTAAAGCCAACCACGGAGGGAGTGGTTCTGCCACCTTCCGCGTTGGTAATCACGACGGGTTTACCGCCTTCAACCACGGAAACACAAGAGTTTGTGGTTCCTAGATCAATTCCAATTATCTTTCCCATTTATTCCTCCTGGGTATTAATTTTTGTGCCATTGGATACCGCCACGCGTACGGGGCGGATCACTTTATCATGCATGGTGTAGCCATTTTGAATGATGGCTGCCACAGTGTTTTCTTCCATGTCGCTAGGGATGTGTGCTAGGGCATCATGATACTCGGGATCAAACTCCATGCCCAGAGCTTCGATCTTTTTCACGCCCTCTTTTTCCAAAGCCTTTACCAATTGCTTTTCGATCAGTAAAATGCCCTGGATAAAGGGATTCTCCAAGTCACCCGGCTGAGCGTTGGTAAAAGCACGCTCAAAATTGTCCACTACATCGCAGATCTCCAGGGCCAGTTTCTGCGTTGCCAGCCTGATCCAATCTGACTTTTCCGCGATGCTGCGTTTGCGGAAATTCTCGAACTCCGCCATAGCACGCAGATACTTGTCATTCCATTCGCTCACTTCCGTTTCCAATTGAGATATCCTTGCCTCAGGGCTCAATTCATCCACTTCAGTTTCTGGCGTTTCCTGCTTGTTCTTCTCCGGATTCATCTTTATGTCCTTTTCCTTTTTCTTACTCATCTTGTCTCCTAAAAAGGTACGATCATCCCGCGTCGGGTGGTTTGGGTGATGGTGGAAGTTACATCCCTGATCAAGGGAATCAACCTGCGGTAATCCGTACGCAGGGGACTAAGTACACCCAAATAGCCAGGGATGCCAAATACCTCGTATTTACCGTATATCAATGCAAAATCCAGCCATTTAGGATCGGATAGAGTCTCTCCCATCAGTACATTCACACTTTGCTGATCGTTTCCACGCATGGCAGAGAGCAGAAAGTCCTGTCTTTGAATCAGATTCATGAAGCTCAGGATCACTTCTTTGGAATCAAACTCAGGCTGCTCCAAAAACTTGATGCTTCCATCATAGTGAATAAAGAAATCGCTGATCTCTATAAAAGCCTTGTGCAATTCACTGAGGAATTGGCTTAATAAATCACTTTCACCTTCACTTCGTTCTCGCATGTCCACCAATACTTTATTGGCAATGTCATATACACGTAAACCCACAAGTTCGTCATTCAGATAACGCACCAGCTTTTTGAGTTGCGTCTCTGAGAGCTCATATTTGCACTTCAGGATCACTGTCTTGTCCAGACCGCTATCCAGGCTCATCACAAACAGCAGCTTCCGATCGGAGATGGAAAACACCTCCAAGCGAGCCAGATAACCATTGGAAACCTCAGGCTCAGCTACAAAAGATAACTGATCAGTCTCATGTGCCAGCATCTGCATTATGAAGTGCAGGGCGCGCGGAGTATCTTTGTAATTCTGTATCAGAAGCTCACGCAGGGTGTCCATGCGCTCATAACGAACCCGGTTGTGAGCGTCATGAATCACTTCGAGATACTTGCGATACCCACCGATGGTGGGTACTCTCCCCGCTGATGTATGTGGCTGCGAGATCATGTTCTGCTGCTCTAGCTTCAGGAGATCCAGACGCAGGGTGGCAGAGGACACATCCTGTAGATACTTCTCGTTCAATATTCTGGAAGATACCGGTTCGCAACTGAGGATGTACTCGTCCACCAACGCTGCCAGAGTGTGGTACAATCGAATCTGATTCTTTTTCATGCTAACCGCCTTCGCATTTATTAGCAGTCACAGAGTTAAACTGCTAAGCTAAGGACAAACTAATCAAAGACCCAAACTTGTCAATCAAAAAGTGAGAGTGCTAATAAAATGAGAGTCCATGAATTCCGAAGGAGTCTTCGGATAGGGATTGGTCATTGAGTAGATGAACCTTCGCTGAGGATTTCTAATGCAATCACCAAGCTTTAAATAGTGTAGTTCTGGTAAATACAGAGGTATACGTAGCGCGAACTCGGTTCTGAATTTATCCCATAACAGGGCTAAATCAATACCTGCTAAAGCCAGGGCCACTTATACAAACGCATTTGCAACTCTATCATCAGCGACACTCCAGCTCCCCAACACTTTATATACTTGTTAAACACATCTCAAACACATCCCAAGCCACGCTTAAGATGTATATGGGATGATCTATGTGGTGTAGCTGGGATAAGGGGCAGAGAACTGGACTTACGCTCACTGATGGGGACTGGAA
>JAGOKK010000134.1:0-1237 GCA_017994635.1 Candidatus Cloacimonadota bacterium
ATGAAGATCGTGGATGCTTTTGCCTCCATGGTTTCCGGTCTCTTGAGAAAGACTGTCCCGCGTCTATTGGAACAGTGGCGGGTGGAGCATCGCATTGATGATTATGATTTCCAGTTTGGGATCGATTTCTTCCTGAAATACTACAATCGCTATGTTCATAAGTACTTGATGTATTTCTTCATCGGGCTGAATCTGATCATCGGTATCTCAAACATGATCCTCTTTATTCTGATCGGGATCCTCAGCTAGACACAATCCGAATATGACATAACGGGAGACTCAGCACAATGAGCGGTAAGAAGCAAGAGCCGAAGAGGTTCAAGGTCAGCGGCAAAGAAGCCGCCAATATGATCCTGCGCTACATCCGGATCAAGATGACTGAACAGATCAAAGCCGTCTCCGTGATCATCCTTTATTTGCTTCTCTTTCAAACCATCGTTTTGGGAATCCCGGTGCTCGACGCATCTGTAATTGCCCTGGGCATGGTGATGGTGGTGTTGGGCCTGGCTTTCTTTATGGAAGGCCTTCTTTTGGGCATCATGCCGATGGGTGAAGAGATCGGGATCCGTTTGCCTCAAAAAGCCAAAGTGAGCAGTATCCTTGGCATCGCTTTCATCCTGGGAGCCGTTTCCACCTATGCAGAACCGGCCATTGGTGTGTTAAAGGCAGCCGGGAGCAGTGTCCTGCCCTGGCGTGCTCCCTTACTATTTCTTCTGCTAAACAGATACGCTGCGTATCTTGTGGCGGCCGTGGGTATTGGCGTTGGCATTGCGTTGATCCTGGGTATGTATCGCTTTCTCAAGGGTTGGTCGCTAAAACCCTACATATATGTGCTCCTCATCATGCTGCTGTCGCTGTCCTTATACTGCTATCTGCATCCCAATCTCAGGTATCTGCTTGGTCTGGCCTGGGATTGCGGCGGAGTTACCACTGGTCCGGTCACCGTTCCTCTGGTCCTAGCCCTGGGCATCGGCATCTCGCATGTGGCAAACAAAGGCGGAGACAATACCGAAGGCGGCTTTGGAGTGGTTACACTTGCCTCCCTGGTGCCAGTGATCACCGTCCTGCTTTTGGGGCTATTCACCGCAGCCAAAGTGCCTCTGCCCTCAAATGACATCGATTTCTTCGCACCTACAAATACTCAGAGCCAATTTCTCTTCGAATCCGAAACTCAGATGAAGGACTACGCTCTGGCCAAGGCGAGCTACTCCGCTCAGATGCAGGCTTTTGGCTCCGA
>JAGOKK010000134.1:1337-3738 GCA_017994635.1 Candidatus Cloacimonadota bacterium
GTGAGAGGACCCTTGTTTGGCAGAGGATCCTACAACATGGCCGGACTCATCGTGGTATTGCTCTTCGCCTTTGTGATGGGCTACAGCGCCACTCTGGCTGAGCCCGCTTTGAACGCCCTGGGCATCACGGTGGAGGACATCACTGTTGGCGCTTTCAAAAAGACCCTTCTGATCCAGTCCGTAGCGGTCGGCGTGGGCGCAGGCATAATGCTTGGCGTGGCTAAGATCATCTGGAATATCCCTCTCTTCTGGCTGCTTTTCCCCTTGTACTTTCTACTCCTTTTCATCACCAAGCTCTCCAGCGAGGAATTTGTGAATATCGGTTGGGATAGCGCGGGGGTTACCACTGGCCCGATCACTGTGCCCCTGGTACTTTCAATGGGCCTGGGCATCGGTACTCAGGTAGGCGTAGTGGAAGGCTTCGGCATCCTTGCCACCGCTTCAGTATGCCCGATCCTCTCTGTTTTGAGTATGGGTCTGGTGGTAAACTATCGCCGCAAAGCATTTCTGAGGGATTACGCGCTGGAGAATCCGGAACTGGCCAAGGATGAGGTAATGATATGAAAGCTGTGAAGATAAGTATCATCATCAATAAAGACCTGGCCAAATCCATTGTCACCGATCTGACCGCACTCGGCATTCGTCAGTATTTCAATGAGATCGGCCGCTCCTCCATCCTGGATAAGGGCAGCGGTTTTTCCAGCATACTCAAACCCCGCTCCCTGGTTTCATACCCCGTGGAGATCATCAGTTTCCTCGTCCCTGAAGAATTTGAACACGGTGTCCTCAGCTACATCGCCAAGAAATACGACCTTCGCTCCCCCGGGAAGGGAACCATCTACAGCCATGAAATCGAGGTATTGAAGCAGCACCCGCAGTTCTGTGTAAACAGCGATATCCATTTCAAGTCCAAAACGCAGGAATACTTCTTCGAGCAACTGGTGGGGATGATCTGCGTGGTACAGCGCGGCGAGGGTGATAAAATCGCCAGAATCTCACTGAATTACGGCGCCAGCGTTCCTGCCACCACTCATGGCGAAGGCTCCGGAGTTCGCGATAAACTGGGGCTGATTCGCATCACCATCCCCCCGGAAAAGGAATTGATCAATCTCGTGCTCAGTAAACACGACACAGACCCCGTGATGGAACTCTACATCGAAGTAGGGAAGCTGGATGAACCCGGCCGGGGCATTGCTTATGTCTTCCCCATCAAACAGGGAATCGTAAATACCAAGATTTCACGCTCCCGCATCGATCAAGCCGCCAGCATCGAACAGATGGTCTCTGCCATTGACGCCATCAAAGGCGGCATGGAATGGCGAAAATCCAGCCTGGAACGCGAAGCCACAAAACGCCGAGACTATCTCCACAATCTCACCGAGCTGAGCTTGATCTGTGAAGAAGGAAAGGGGACATCCCTCACTGAAGCCGCCATGAGCAGCGGTGCTCCCGGAGCCACCATCTGCAAGATCCGTTTCAACGCCATGGATGATCATCTGGAATCGCGCCGTCACATCCTTGAGCTCTGCAAGATGATCGTTCCCACTGCCCAGGTTGGCCCCATCACCACAGCCCTGGAAGCTACAGGCTGCTTTGAGGGTGATTTCAAAGCCATACTCTACGCTTTGCCGGTGGAGAAAGCCTTCACCTACCGAGCCAAAGAGATCAAAAAGAAGCACGGCTCCAAAGGATCATCCTCAGCCAAAGCTTAGCGATGCCGGTATTTCCGATGGCGGTGGAGTAAGATAGCGTTGTTGCCATTTCTGTACATCATCCTTATGCTGCTCAATCTTCTGGACGGCATTACCACCTGGATCTTTGTGCATCCTCAGCACTACGAACGGGAAGCCAATCCCCTGGCCCGCTGGATGTTTCGCTCTTTGGGCATCACTGGGGGGATCATATTGGCGGAACTGCTCTGGATGGGAACTATCACGCTGCTCTTGATCTTCGTTTTCAGCGCTTTACCATGGCTGGGATACATCCTCTTTGGCATCGGGATAGCAGTATGGGCCTACATTATCCCCGGCAATATCCGCTATTGCTATCGCCTGAGACAAAAAAGGACGAAGCCCTAATGAGCATCGTCCTGATATAAACAAGTATCCGGTCTTTTAGATGGTCTTACCGGACAAAACATCTGCTTCGTTGCATTTGCAGATCTTGGCAAATTGCTTGTTGGGTCTCCAGGTGCCGTCAGTTTTCTGATTTGTGATCAGTTTAATGCGCTTGATTTCGGTATTGCAGACCGGGCACATGACCTTTCCTTCGCTGGTGGCTTCGTGAGCCAGTTTAGCGGCAAAGCTCTTTACTTTTCCCATGATAATTCCTCTTATGCTCTTTCGATGTATTCGCAGCTGCGAGTATCGATCTTAATTTTTTCGCCGGCTTCCACAAAGAA
>JAGOKK010000135.1 GCA_017994635.1 Candidatus Cloacimonadota bacterium
TGATCACGTCAAAACCGATGGCGGCATGGGGAAATGAACTAAGAATATCCGAGACCAACCCCCTGATCAGAGCTGTATCATAACGTCGCCCCATGCGTTGTAGAATGCTATCCGATCCACTCTGCAGAGGGATGTGGAAATGCGGGCAGAGCTTGGTTATTCCCCGTAGCCTTCCCAGCAGATCACCATTGAGCAATTGAGGCTCGATAGATGATATCCGGATCATCTTTAGAGCTTCAATCTCGCTGAGAGCTTTCACAACGTCGGCAAGATCCTTTGTCCCATCTCGATAAAGCCCCAGATTCACTCCTCCCAGGACAATCTCTTTGAATCCAGCCTCTGTGAACAACCGAGCCTGTTCCACCACCTCGGTAAAGCGCGCACTTCGGCTGTGACCCCGGCCATAGGGAACGGCGCAGTACGCGCAGTAAAAATCACAGCCATCCTGTATCTTCTGAAAAGCGCGAGTATGACTGAGCATATTGGTGACTGGACGGTATATAAAATCCTCTGCCAGCATGATATCCTGCCAGGGTAGCTCTTCTCCGCGTAGTAAACTGGATAGATCAAGTTTGTTCTGGTTATCGACTACGTAGTCCACATCGCCCAAGGCCATTATTTCGTCACGAGATCTTTGCGCAAAACAACCAGTTACTATGACCTTGGCTAGTGGATTCTGATCCTTGGCACTCAGCGCCTTACGGATCAGATTGCGGCTCTTGTAATCTGAACGATTGGTCACTGAGCAAGTGTTTATCACATAGACATCTGCTGGACTACCAAAATCCACCAGGGTGGCTTGATTAAAGCTCTCGAAGATCGCGGCCGATTCATAGAAATTGGTCTTACAACCCAAAGTACTGATCGCTACCCGGAGGGGATGCTTGTCCAAAAGAGCCGCAATCGTGCGGGGATATAGGAAATGCTCCACCTGTAACACAGTAGCTGCTATCTCTTCAGGATTCTTACACTGTGTGATATCGACGCTCTTCTGCGCCAGGATCCTGCCGTGGTCATAGATGGGATCTGCCAGATGGACGGTAGCGCCTGAACGCTGTTCCCCTGTGGTAAACACGGCTTCGTGTACCCTTGATCCATACATTCCGGCCCCTCCATATTTGGGCAGAAGCGCGGGATGGATATTCAGGATTGGAATAGCACAGGCTTCGATGAAGTCGGCTGAGAGCAGCTTCATGAAGCCGCACAGCGCGATCAGAGAAATCTCTTGATCCTTCACTAGGTCAAGCAATTCTGTCTCAAAGCTACGCATATCTCTGGCCGATATCACTACAGTCGGGATCCCCCGCTGCAAGCATTCAGACACTGCAGGAGCTTTTGCAGAGGTAAATACGGCAGAGTGCAGCACTATCGGCAACGCATTTTCCTGGATAAAGCGATGTATTGCCAGGAGATTTGACCCCCGGGAATGGCCGCTGCTAAGAGTAATTATTCGTAGAACTTCAGATGCAGTTCTTTCCACTGGATCACATCCACTTCGCTGGGTGCCTGATTCATCAGGTCTGTGGCTCTCAGAGTCTTGGGGAAAGCGATCACGTCGCGAATTGATTCGGCTTGTGTGAGGATCATGATCAGACGGTCCAAACCAGGTGCTATGCCACCGTGAGGAGGAGTACCGTATTTCAAAGCATCGAGGAAAAAGCCGAAACGGCGTTTCAGCTCGGCTTCTTCAAATCCCAACACATCGAAAATCTTCCTTTGAATATCGTATCTGTGACAACGGATGCTACCGCTGGAAAGCTCCATACCGTTGCAGACCAAGTCGTAAAGCTGACCCTGGATATCACCGATCTTTGCGGGATCGTCAAAGTAAGGCACGTGTTCTTCCTTGGGTAAAGTGAACATGTGATGCGCGGGTTCCCAGCGCTGGTTGTCCTTGTCCCAGTTGAAAAGCGGGAAATCCGTGATCCAGCAAAAAGCAATGGACGCAGGATCGTAAAGCTTCAGATCAGATCCCAATTGATTACGCAATCCCGCGAGCACCTTGCAACACGTATCCCATTCATCGGCCACTATGGCCAAAAGATCACCAGGCTTGGCATTACAAGCTTCGATCATAGCTTCGGTCTCGACAGGGCTGAGAAACTTGGCAATCCCGGATTCAAGATTAGCTTCTGCCACTTTCGCAAAGGCTACTCCCTTGCCGCCCAAGTGTTTGGCTAGGTTCACCAGCTCGTCCTGCTGCTTGCGGGAGAAGCTTGCTCCCCCCTCAATGGCTATAGATTTGATCCTGCCTCCTGTCTCCAGACAACTCTTGAATACCTGAAACTCACTGGCAGCAAGGATTTCAGAAAGGTCTACAAGCTCCAGCCCAAAACGCAAGTCTGGCTTATCGCAGCCAAAACGATTCATGGCTTCATCATAGCTCAGACGAGGGAAAGGCGTGGCTAAGTCTTCACCCAGTATTTCCTTGAAAATAGCTGCCATCAGCCTTTCCAGGAGGTCGAAGATCTGTTCCTGATTGGTAAAGGAAAGCTCTATGTCCAGTTGGGTAAATTCCGGCTGCCTGTCAGCACGCAAATCTTCATCTCTGAAACAGCGGGCAATCTGATAATAACGGTCAAAGCCGGAGATCATCAGCAGTTGTTTAAATATCTGGGGGGATTGGGGTAGGGCATAGAACTTGCCCGGATGTACTCTGCTTGGCACCAGATAGTCTCTAGCGCCCTCTGGAGTGCTTTTCATCAACATCGGAGTTTCAATCTCGTAAAAGCCTTCCGCGTCCAGAAAGCGACGCATCAGACTGGTCACTTTGGCACGAGTGATGATGATCTGCTGCAGTTTAGGCCGGCGTAGGTCCAGATATCGGTAAGTAAGCCGTAGATCCTCATCAGCCATGGCACTGCCATCGATCTGGATGGGTAAGGGAAGAGTATCGTTCAATATGTGTAGTTCTTCCCCAATCACCTCGATTTCACCGGTGGGCATTTGTGCGTTCAAATTGCCTTCGGAACGCTTTGCCAGAGTGCCGGTGACGGCAAGTACGTATTCATTGCGCACCTTTTCAGCTTTATTGAATATATCCTTATCTTCGGGGTGAATAACGATCTGGATGAGCCCTTTTACGTCCCTGAGATCGATGAAGATGATGCCGCCGAGATCTCTACGACGATGCACCCAACCCATCAGGGTAACCTTTTGATCAATGTTCTTTACGCTAAGCTCAGTGCTGTAATGGCTGCGGGTAAGTGAGCCGAGATTGTCCATGAAATATCCTTTAGTTTAGTTTTATAGCTTCGTAGATCTGATCGATGCTCTTCACAGCTTCCCCCAGATACTCGATCATGGTGCATTTCTGAAGATACGCGGGATCTGGATTGATCAGAGGATTAGCTTGAAACTCCTCGCCCAGGAGCTGGAGAGCAGCCTTGTTTGGAGTGGCGTACTGAGTGTACTCGGCATTGCGTTTAGCGATTTCAGCATCCAGCATGAAGTCGATGAACTTGTATGCGAGGTCTTTGGCCTTTGAGGATTTGAGCATCACGATGTTATCCATCCACATTGCCGATCCCTCTTTGGGCAGGAAAAAGCCGAGATTTTCATTTTCTGCCATCTGCTGCAGCGCGTCGCCGTTGTATGCCTGAGCCAGCCAGGTAGTGCCATCGGGGACTTCATTCTTGTAAGAATCGCTATCATACTGAGTGATATTG
>JAGOKK010000136.1 GCA_017994635.1 Candidatus Cloacimonadota bacterium
GCAGGTCCCGGATTCACTGAAGGTATTGGCGCTATCGCCACATCCGGACCAGCTACTCAGGGCTACGCAGTGCGTCCCGAAGGCGGAACAGGCCGCCATATCACTGGTGATGCCAGTGGTGTTACTGTCAGCGGCAGATCATGGGAACAAAGCAGCCGTGATATACAGATCATGAAGGATTTCCAGAGCCGCAATATCACCACAGTCTCTGAAACTGGAATAGCCAAGCTGGAAGCATCAGAACAGGCCCGTTACACCAGCCTGGGCCAACAGGTGAGAGATCGCCAGAGTCAGATCGAAGCAGCCTACCGCCAAGCTCAGCTGAACCAATCTATGAGCTTCAAGGTTACCCTGTATATCGCTCCCACTGGTGCTGTAAGATCGGCCGACGTGGTCCCCTTGGGCGAGTATCCCGCCAGTTTCGTATCTGAAGTGAAACGCATCATTCAAAGCTGGAAGTTCAACGTTCAGCAAGATATGAGCTACCAATTCAGGTTCCAGCTCAGAGCATAGTACAACGAATAAGATTCGATAAAAGAAGAGCCCTGCCATTTGGTGGGGCTTTTTTTCTAAGCACTCACATACTTAGGTTTTTTTTGGGGGGGGGATTTGTACGCAAATGCCTCCTGCGGGTGTACTTCAAGCGCAGCCAATTCTCGATCCCCTCCGTGTGCCACCTATCAGAAGGATCAGTTCCCTCAGTCCAGTCAGGTATCCATCCACACCCTTCGTTGTTCGTTCCCCTGCGCAGCGTTTTTTTATGATTAGACCCGCGTTATCCGCGTGCCAAATATCCTGTCTCCATAACCGAGTGCGTACCCCAATTCTCAATTCTCAATTCTCAATCCTCAATTCTCAATTCCCAATTACCAAGTTCAGGATTACTAATCGATCAGTTCTTTCTCTACAAAACGTGAATACATCAATTTGGCCACAGCCATGTATTTCAGTCCAAAGCGAAGATTATCCCCTGTCTTATACCCTCTCGGATTATCCCCCAGATCATAAACCGTGAGGTCGCTACTATTGCCAAAGAAGCGGATATCAGGATCTTCCGGGATCAGATTATCAGCATCTACATCAAGGATGCCAAAATCCATTACTGCTTTGAAGCTCTGTCCTTCCTCTTCTGGACCACCATCATCGGCAGTGTTGCCAACGGCCGCATCGGTGATGGTGCCATCCGGCACATTGGATTTCTTATACAGCTCCACGATTGTCGCCTCGAATGTAAAAGCCCCCGTATTGAGTCCCAAAATCGGTCTGTTATCCAGGGGGGAGGTTCCCAAGAAGGCTGCTTCTCCGATGCGGAAGTGGTTTATTCCAGAGGGGACTTTACCGCGTTCCAGGATCGGCATCGTGATGCTGCTGGCTCCGGAAACCAGTTCCAGATTCTGGTTGAACTTGGCCTCAATCAGTTGTTCATACAATACCAATTGGATCAGTTTGTCATAAGTGGGCTGTACGCCATACATACAACCCAGATTCGTACCAATTCCAATTACTTCCAAGTTTGATAGCTTGAAGATTTTCTTGTAAAATGGGATCAAACCCTCCCGTTTGATGCCTTCCCGCAGTTCCCCCATTTCGATCATGACAATCACCTGGTGTATTTTATTCTGTCTTTTGGCTTCGTCATTCAAAGCCAGAATGGTGGAAAGGCTTGTGTTTAGAGAGATGTCAGCGTAAGTGACCACTTCTTTTACGTTCTTTGGCGATGGGGGTTTAATGAACATGGTACGCAGGCTTGGATTCAGATCCTTCACCATCTTCAGCGATTTCCATTGGGATACCGCGATGGAATGCGTGCTTAGGATGGCAGGATGTTGGAGTATCCTGGTCAGAACCGCTTTATCCGTACCCAGTACTTTCACCACCAGAGACCACTGTTTATGATGGGTATTCATAAACTCCGCAATGATCTCGATGTTTTGGATCAAGCGATCGATATGGACTTTCAACCGCGCCATCCCTCAGCTCCTCTGCCAGCGCATTTCAGCGTACTTACTGCTGAAACCCAGGCGTTCATAAAGCTTCTTTGCCGGGTTGTCATATTCCACGTGCAGAGCGATGTTGCCTCTCGTAAGTTCAAATGCCTTTTCGATCAGGGCTTTGCCGATCCCCTGCCCCCGTTTAGCCGCGTCCACAGCGATGTAAACCAGGATGTTTTCCGGTATGAACTCCTTCATCCCCGTGTTGTTCATCACCAGCGCTCCCTGTACCTGCTGATCATCAAGAGCCAGCAGAATAAAACCGCCCTTCCCAGGTTCAGTGCTAAAGGCATAGTCTATGGCTTTGGTGATGGCACTTTTATCATCGCGAAAACGATCAAGGTGAGTGTAAAGAAAGTCTATCAACGCATCTTTGGCGATCAATTGTTCCAGAGTTTCCAGATTGAGTATTTGCTCGACATGTAGCATTATAAGTATCTCCTTTCCCAGATTGTGTGTTCGAAGGCCACTATGTGACACATATAACTACATGATAATCATGGCATTAGGTCGTGTCAAGCTTTTTCTGCCTTTGCGACGAGTCTCGGGATGTGTGTTGATCCTCGAGGTTGGAACTCCCTTACAGTTTTAGCATTTTATAGGTAAGCTTGGGCCATCACGAGGCAGGGCAGGACTATCATCAGGACAAACATATTATGGCGCATCATGGTCTTCCTTAAGGTTACTTGTATCCGGTCAGCACACAGACAATTTCCACTCTCCGGATCAGTATAGTATTGTCAAGCTATGGGGAAAGGATAAGGGGAAAAAGAGAGTTATACTTGAACAAAGAGGAAAAGAGGAAAAGAGATTTGATAGATGATAAGCTAAAGGATTTGTGGGATAGCATGCACCTGTATGGGCTTTCTTGCGGTTCTCCCTCCAAAGCGCCTTGTAAGGTATTGCAAATGCAAAGAAAGCCCCGCCAGGGGCTTTTGGAACTCCTATTCCACTGTTCATAACTGATAGTTGGCCTCTTCATGTGGATAAGTCGGAATCATGATTCGAGAAAACCAATTCCTTGGACATTTACAGCATCTATATGTGCATAAGTCATGTGGTTATCCACATCATTCCCCGTTTATTTAGGGGGATGCCTGGCGTGATACTATGGGGAAAGGATAAGGTGAAAAAGAGAGTTATACTTGAACAAAGAGGAAAAGAGGAAAAGAGATTTGATAGATGATAAGCTAAAGGATTTGTAGCGTGGGGATTTAGGGATTTTGGGAACTGGGATAGCAGTCAAGAGCTAAGACCAGATCATTGGTTGGTGCTACCACCTTGAAACCCGGCTCATGTAGCCCATCAATGCCATCCATCACATTTGCAGCAGTATAGGTAAAATGAATCTGATTGTCAGGTGCCTGAGGACTGCCAAAATCATCTATGATGTCATAGCCTCCATCCACGTTTCCAGCCTCTGTAGGTATGGTCCAGATCAAGCCATTCCAATTCCCATTTGCATCGGTGCTATTACCTGTTATCGGTGTGAAGCCAGTGGCATAATAGGGAGCCAGTGTAGAGACATGTGCCCCATCTAGGTATGTGTTTGTGTCTCTACATCAGGGTTGAGTGGTGCCCACTTTCAGCACGAATTCCTCTCGAACCCTTCCTGAACTCCTCTTGAATCCAGTTCGGGTGGGGTTCAGGTGGCCTATGAGTGGAGTTCAG
>JAGOKK010000042.1 GCA_017994635.1 Candidatus Cloacimonadota bacterium
GAGTTTCCTTGTTCGTACGGGCTCTGTGCGGTACAGGCTCTGTGTAGTACGGGCGCTCGCCGTAGCGCCCTTTTTTAAAGAGAGCATCGCATACATAGGCGGTACGGCGACCGCCTGTACAATCCCATAGGCGGTACGGCGACCGCCTGTACAATCACGCCGCCTGTACGGTACGGGCGCTCGCCGTAGCGCCCTTTGTGAAAGAAATACATAGGCGGTTCGGCGACCGCCTGTACAATCCCGCCGTCTGTACGGTACGGGCGCTCGCCGTAGCGCCCTTTGTGAAAGAAATACATAGGCGGTTCGGCGACCGCCTGTACAATCCCATAGGCGGTTCGGCGACCGCCTGTACAATCCCATAGGCGGTTCGGCGACCGCCTGTACAATCCCGCCGCCTGTGCAAAGCCTCGCCCTGCAATCTTGCAGATTCAAATATGTAAAAAACTGTATAGCCTGTTTTCATAATATCCTTCCGCCCAACCGATAAATACACGAGTATGAGCATTTTAATCTTCTGTCAAGAAAAATATACTTCGTTCCCATAATAACTTGATTATCAATGGCATAAAAGAGCCTTCAAATTCTGCAAATATCGATCAATGGACAAAATAGATAAGTAGACAAGAAAACAGAATATCCGAAAAGCACTTGCAGAAAACCACATGGACATTAATCCCGATTGATGCCATTGGAGTTCATGTGGCTATCTCTAATCTCCAATGCAGCATTAGTTAAATAGGCCAAATGGACTTCATTGGCTGTCATGGTTTTATCCCGTTTATGAAGTCCAATCCCCCTCCTAACTATTAGCAATGGTGATAGATAGGGTAGGGGAATTGAACTCCATAGCCTTATCTGGGATAAACCCTCACCAAAACTTCAAATGTCCAAGTGCTTCAATAAGTGGTGGTAGATATGAAGTTTGGGTGATAAAACTGGCTTGCGTATCATGGGAAAGCCCAACAAAACAGGAAGCCATGTCTCCCTCGAGCATGGCTTAACACTTGCCCAAACGACTCAAGAGAAGTGACTGTAACAGGGATTATTTTCATATCACTGTTTACTCTACCGTGATCAACAGGTGATAACAGGGATCAGAAGCGGTATCCCAGCCGGAGGCTGATTTGGCGATAATCGCATTTAGAGCTAAATTTTTCTATGTCTCCATAATCATCGATCTCGGTATCTATACTGAAGCGACTGTTGCGTGCCAGTGCCTGGATCACCACTTTATCGAATACCAGGCCGAAGCCGAAGCCATAGTACATGCCACCCCCAAATTCGTAGCTAGTTATCTCGTCCCATTCTTCATCTTCTCTAAAAAATCATCGTTCAGGGAAAGGCTATGTCCGAACTGAGCAAATAACTCTGGAGTAGGACCACTGGAAACAGGGAAGCTGTAACCCACAGTAGCGTACAAGGGTAGAAAGGCTAAATCTTCAAGGCTGGTTGACCAACCGTCTCCCATGGTTCCATGTTCATGAGGTAATTGATACTCTGCTCCCAGTCCAAAGCGGACATTTTTGCAAACCGTGCTAGCTTCTGCCGATACACCTAATCCCGGTTTCTACTTCGTACCAAGAAACATTGCGTTATTCCCAAAGGCATCATCCTCATAGTAAGCATTCGAAACATCCAGAACTCCGCTGATTTGATAATCCAAGTAAAAAGTGTTTTGGGCAAAAGCATACGAACAGGCCAGTACGAGCAGGGTCGCGACTACGATAATCTTCATGATATACACTCCTTTTCTTCAGTTTGTTCTGCGAACCGGAGCAAAGCCCCGATCACAAATGGCTAACATCTCGTGAGGCTACTATCAGCCCCGTTTATCACAATTCATTTGCCGACGGGAATATCGGGATCGCCACACTGCACGTATCTGGAGTGCGGCATACCGATTAATCTTTATGGTTTGTCTATCTGGAACAGGAAGTTATGGATAAGAATTATGTCAAGATAAAATTATCATTCCGTGGGATGAATGGGATTTTTATTCGCATGAGTATGATCCTGCCCATTTTGTGCAAAGCAAAAAGGGCGCCCTGAGGTGGACGCCCAATTTTACAGGAGTATTTGGAACAATCTATCTCATCTTGCTGAGGATTTTGGCGACGTGCGCCCCTTGATAATAGGCGCCATCGAGTTCATTCTGGGAGGGCATTCTGCTGCCATCTGCACCGGCAATGGTGCTGGCCCCATAGGGCGAGCCACCGGTGATTTCGTCCATAGCGGATTGTCCGGCAAAGCTGTAGGGCAGGCCGGCTATCAGCATGCCGTGATGCAGGAGAACGGTATGGAAACTTAAGATGGTGGATTCCTGCCCCCCGTGCTGCGTTCCCGTGGAGGTGAACACACTGCCGATTTTGCCGATCAATGCGCCTTTGGCCCATAATCCGCCTGTGCCATCTAGAAATGCCTTCATCTGAGCGGCCATCATGCCATAGCGTGTGGGTGCGCCAAAGATGATAGCGTCATAATCGGCCAGATCGCTCACATCGGCGATGGGGACATCGGCAAAGGCCTTACGGGCATCATAGACACCTATCTTCTTTTGCAGTTCTTCGCTGATGATCTCTGGTACCTGCTTTAGGTCCACGGTGATGCCATCTATACTTTTTGCACCTTCCACCACGGCTTTTGCCATCTGGTAGATGTGCCCATAGGCTGAGTAAAACAGTACTAATATCTTCATTTGGGGTCTCCCGTATATTTCGTTTTCAGACATAATAGCCGGGATAACCCACAAAGCAAGTAGGATTATTCTTTCAGTTCCTCTATGGTGTTGATAAAGTCGTCGATATGCTCTTCCAGAGTATTGAAGGAGCACATCAGCCGTACCTCGGACTTGGCTTCATCCCAAGTGTAAAACATGTACTTCTCCTGCAGGATGGGGATCCAGGCCGCCGGCATGACGGCAAACACAGAATTCACATACACTTTTTGGGTGATCTTGATCTCGGGGATTGTGGCCAGACGATCTGCCAGCAATTGCGCCATAGCATTGGCATGAGCGGCATTCTCCAGCCAGAGATTTTTATTTAGATAGGCCTCAAACTGAGCGGCTATGAAGCGCATCTTGGAGTACAATTGATTGAGCTGTTTGCGGTAAAAGCGCATATTTGCAGTAAGCTCCGGCACAAAGCTGATGATAGCCTCACCGAAGAGGAGACCGTTTTTGGTGCCACCGAAACTAACGATATCCGCGCCGATGTCCCGCGTCATACCGATCAGGGTGGTATTCAGAGCAGCCACCGCATTGGCCAGACGTGCGCCATCGATGTGCAGCAGCATCTTGTGGGCATGGGCAAAATCTGCCAGAGCCCGCAATTCATCCAGGCTGTAAAGTGTGCCGTACTCCGTGCTTTGCGAGATGGAGATGACCTTGAACTGCGAATGATGCTGATCGCGATCACCCAGCAGCCTGGGCGCGATTAGTTCTGGTGTCAGTTTGCCATCTGGAGTCTTGATGGAGGTGAGGCGTGCCTGCGTGCATTTTTGCACCGCACCGCATTCATCCACGTTGATATGGGCAGTTTCGGCGCAGATCACGGCGTGGAAGCTATCGATCAGCGCCTGCAGAGACAGCACGTTTGCCCCGGTACCTGTCATCACAAAGAAGGCTTCGCAATCGCCTCCGAAGAGCGCTTCCAGTTGCGATAGCACGGTCTGAGTAAGCGGATCGTCCCCGTAGGCGGGACAGAAGCCCACGTTTGCCTTTTGCAGAGCGGAGAAAACAGTGTAGTGAATGCCACTGTGGTTATCACTGCCAAAACTGATGGGAAACATAAGAAACTCCTTATGAAATCTATGATGGAGCTAACAAAGCATTCACCTGCTTTGTGTCAAGAGCCAAAAAAAGTCCTTCCCGCAGGAAGGACAAATATTGGATGTTGGCAGGATCGGTGGGTCACCTTAGAAAGTAGCGCCCAGAGCTCTGTCCATCAGGAAGCTCGCCCAGGGATTGCTGGCAGCTGGAACCTGGCGTACATCCTTGATCTTGAAGATAAACTCGTATTGAGAAGAAAGCCCATCCACAGTGAAGGGGACCATCAGCTTAAACTCTTTGTTCTTGTAGCGGATGGCTTCGCTGTAATCAATGGGGAACATCGGACGCTTTACCAGGAGCCCGGTAAGCGGGGATTGATAGATATGTGTGGCAGAAACCAGCTTTTCAGTCAGACTTCCGCGGCGTACGATCACGGAGGGCACCTGATCTTTGTCACGATCGGCAAAGCGAGTGGAGGAAATCAGCACTTTATGACCGATATTATCCACGTCCATATAGTTCACATTGTTCCAATCGATCATGATGGGTTTTTCACTCTTATTGTAAAGCACGAGGTCCCATCCGGCTTCAGTGGCACTCCAAATGCTGCGAAACAGATCGTCTTCGAAGGCGTAGCGCGTCACATCTGTAGTGGTAGTGTCGGCTACGGGAGCGCGAAAACGCTGATTGATATCCACTGCGGAACGCACCATGGAAAGCTCCATATCGTATTTTACGATCATTTTCTCCCCACCTGCGCTGGTGGTGGCACAGCCAAACATTCCCATCAGGATTATTACTAATGCGATGAAAGCCAGATATCTCTTCATCTTATCTCCTTATGTGTAATTCATTCTTATGGATAGATTATCGATTTGCCGTTCATTGTCAAGCATAATCCCATTTCATCAGAACATCGCGCCGACCAGTTCCTCCAGATCCACATCGCCCAGATATGCCTGGTAGTCTGCATCCAGCAGGGTTTGGCGAACGCATTCGGCGTCATGCGTCACTCCGCTGAAGGCGTGCTCCAGGTCCTTCATCTCCTTTGGTGAAAAGAAATCCCCGAAGATTCTCAGGCTAGTGATGATACCATTGGAGACATCCAGATAGAGTTCGATGGTACCGCTTTTGCTACGGATGGCGTTGGCGAGGTTATACTGCGGGCTCTTGCCATAATTCCAGTCCCAACAGGCATACTTTTCCTTCACCAGTTGTTCCACAGCAGCTTTATCCTCTCCCGAGAGGAAGTAATCCCGGGTATCGGGGTATAGACTGTGAATCTTCATCCTGACCAGAGGAATGAATTCTTCCAGCTTCATCGGATTGGGCAGGTGATCCGCCACGTTGGTTATCCGGGCGCGCACCGATTTGACCGCTTTGTCTGAAAACTTCAGTGGATTCACCTTCAGCGCATTTGCCAGCGATTCCACATGTGAGGCAAAGAGGATGGTGCCATGCTGTAGAGTTTTCCCAGCTTGTACCAATTTGGCGTTGCCGGAAAACTTCAAGCCATCGATCGTGAGGTCGTTGCGTCCCTCCAGGCGGGCAGGGACTCCCAGATCATTGAGCACGCTGATCACAGGAGCGGTATATTTGGCAAAGCCGCCCGCGTCATCTTCGCTATTCATGATGAAGCTAAAATTTAGATTGCCCAGGTCGTGAAACACGGTTCCTCCGCCGGTCAGCCTTCTGACCACGGGGATTTTATGCTCCTGCACCCAGGGGTAGTTGATCTCGGCAATGGTATTTTGAAAGCGTCCCACGATCAGGCAAGGTTCATTGATGTAGAGCAGAAAGCAATCCTCGGAGAAGTTCTTCAGGATATATTCTTCCAGCGCTATATTGAACGGCGCGTAATGCGAGGGACTGAAAATACTTAGCACCGCTACTCCTTGTCCAGATCGGCCAGTTCTTGCCTCACGAAGCTCACCAGATCCCGGATATGCTCCTGAGAAAAGTTAAAGTCTATTCCCGCTGTCTGATAGATCTCATTCACAGGTCTGCTGTAGCCCAGCTTCAAGAAATCCTGATACTGCTGCAGGGCTCGGGCTTTATTCTCGCGGTAGTTTTTGTATATACTCAAGGCTCCCAATTGCGCCATCCCGTATTCAATGTAATAAAAGGGAACTTCATAGATGTGGAGCTGCATCTTCCAGCCATGACGACGCATATGTTCCAGACCGCTGTAATCAACCCCCGCACGATAAGGTTCTGCGATATTGACGTAGGCATCGTCACGCTCTTTAGCGTTGTGCTGCGGATTCAGATAAATCCAGTGTTGTAAAGCATCCACCGTCATGCACCAGGGCAGGAACGTGAGCGTGCCTTCCAATTGCTCGCGTTTGGCCTTTTTGAGGTCTTCCTTATTGGCGTAATAGATGTCCCAATAGTCCATGGTGAGCAGTTCCATGCTCATCGAAGCCAATTCTGCCACTTCTGAGGGCGGTTCCAGATAGGGGTAGTAATTGATATCCTTGGTGGCAGCGCCATGCATGGCATGTCCGGATTCGTGCAGCAGAGTTACCACGTCTTTATGCTGCATTACATGATTCATAAAGATGAAGCTGCTGGCGAGATTGTGGATGCTGGTATTGTATCCTCCGGGGGCTTTACCCTTGCGGTTTTCCAGATCCAGCATGCCGCTATTATTCATCATGGCAAGCTGCTCGGCGTAAGGTGGATACACTTTATCCAGCACGTCGATGGCTTTGTGGATAAATTCGTCGGTCGTCACAAAGGGCTTGAGATTGCGTCCGTCCAGATCCACCGCGGTATCCCATGGTCTCAGGCTATCCAGTTTCAGGGTCTGGCGGCGATGCTCGTTTAGCTCAGCGCAAAAGGGAATCACCTCTGCTTTTACCGCTTCATGGAAGGTGTAAAGGTCTTGGGGAGTATAGGCAAAGCGCCCCATTTCCTGATGCTTGAAATCACGGTAGTTTGAGAAGCCCGCATTCAGGGCGATCTGATGGCGTTTCTCTAGCAAATCGTCGTAGAGCTGGTCCAGCTCCGGGGCATTGTCCATAAATAGCTGATAGCGCGCCCGGAAGGCTGCTTCACGTTTCTCGCGATCTGCATCCTTGAGATACACGGCCAATTGGGCGGGAGTGCGTTCCTTGCCGTCAAACATAACGCTCATCTTGCTCACGATCGCGGCGTAGCGGCAGGCAAGCTCGCTTTCTTCGATCATTAGCGGGATATTCTCTTCGCGGAAGAGCTCGATCTGATTCTTAAAGATATGCACCAGATGGCCAAACTCATTCTCATCCAGGTCGTTGGCAAAAGGGCTCTCGCACACTATGCGGCGAAACTTGGCTTGCAGATCTTCATTGGCGGCAATCACTTTGGCATAATAGTCGTTATATGCAGTTTCCAGGGACGGATCATCGGCATGTTGAGACATCTTTACATATCGCCAAGACAGCTCATCGGCGATGGCTTTATTTAGCTCCGACCATTCAATCAGGGCTGCTTTGATATCTTCATGCGAAGCGAATACGCGGGATGCCAAAGTACCAAACAGGTTCTTCACGGCTGTTTCCGATGTGATATCCAGATCATGGGGAAGATGAGTAAAGGGAATCGGTTGCAATTTCTGCTGCGAGTAATACATGCTTACCTTCTTGTCCTTCTTAGTTTCATGAGTTTGAGGATGAGGATGCTGAGGATACCAAAGATAGCGATCAGCTCTTTGATAGATACCACGGGGTGAAAGCTTACTTTGTCTGCCTTGATCGTGTAAATGCCCACGGGATCGGTCTTCAGGCTGCCTCCTCCACCACCGCCAAAATCTGCTTTTTGTTCTTTGGGAGTAGATTCAGAGGGAGTCTCAGATGGGTCAGGATCAGCGGGCTCTACTGGTTTCTTCTTCTTGGCTTGTTTACCGGAGGAAGAGCCTGCGCCACCGCCAAAGGCAAAGGTGGTTCGTGCCACGGGGACTATCGTCACATCGCCGATCTGTGAGGGAGATCCAAACGAAAACTCCGCTCCACCTCCGCTGTGGATCATACGCTTAACTTGAGAAATGATGCTGTTTAAATCCATCTTGATCTCCTTGCTTTGTAGTCTTGGGAAAATCATTGTAGTACCAGCCTCTTACTTGCCAGTATTCTTTGATGATTATATCTGTCAAGCGCAAAGTGGGTGATTCCCTGCTATAGCGGGCGGAGAGTGGATCCCGCATTTTCTGCTTGAAAATTTGCCGCAATGCTTTAGACTATGTAAGTACCATCAGGGGAGGTGAATATGAAAAAAGCAATGGCAGAGCTTCTGGATTCCACCAGGCTGGAAAAGAGCAGTCAGGAGATCGTCAAACGTTTTATCCATCATCTAAAGTATGACCAGGGCAAGGATCGTTTCACCGCTTCCGCGCTGGACTCATACATCAGCTTTTCATCCGCCATCAAGGATTTGCTGGTGGATAACTGGCTCAGAACCCAACCCGCAGAATACGCCCTGAACCGCAAACGAGTGTATTATCTCTCATTGGAGTATCTGATCGGGCGCAGCCTCAGCAATGCCATCCTCAATCTTGATCTGCAGGGTAAGGCGCAGAAAGCCATTCGCGATCTGGGCTATGACCTCAGTCTGCTGGAAGATCTGGAATGGGATGCCGGACTGGGCAATGGCGGCTTGGGCAGATTGGCAGCGTGTTTTCTGGATTCCATGTCCACGCTGCAGATACCCGTATATGGCTACGGCATTCGCTATGAATACGGGATTTTCTTCCAACACATCAAGGATCAACAACAGATCGAAACCCCGGACAACTGGTTGCGCTATGGGTCGGTGTGGGAAGTGGCGCATCCCACCAGGCTCTATCCCGTCCACTTTGGTGGCAAGGTGATAGCGGTGGATGGCAAACAGCGGAAATGGCTGCCGGAGGATTCGGTGATGGCCATGGCATACGACTATCTGGTACCAGGCTACAAGAACGACTATGTGAATACCTTGCGCTTATTTAGTGCTAAATCTACCCGTGATTTTAACCTTAGCTATTTCAATAAAGGCGAATACATCGAGGCCGTCAGCGACAAAAACCAATCCGAATTGATCTCAAAGGTACTATATCCAAATGACAACAACATGCGTGGCAAGGAATTGCGCCTGAAACAAGAGTACTTCTTCGTCTGTGCCACTATCAGCGACATCATCCGCCGCTTCCTCAAAAAGCACGATGATTTCTCCCTCTTGCCCGAGAAGGCCGCCATTCAGATGAATGATACCCACCCCGCGATCGCCGTGGCTGAATTGATGCGCGTACTTGTGGACATCTATCATCTGCCCTGGGCAAAAGCCTGGGAGATCACCACCAGGACATGTAACTACACAAATCACACCATCTTGCCTGAAGCCCTCGAGAAATGGCCGGTGGACATGATGCACAAGGTCTTACCCCGGCATCTGGAGATTATCTACGAGATCAATCACCGCTTCCTGACTTCGTTGAAGCTCGATCCGCAGCGTCTGCGGGGATTATCCCTGATCGAAGAAGAACCCGTCAAATCCGTGCGGATGGCCCATCTGGCGATCGTAGGATCTTCGAAGGTAAACGGGGTGTCGGTGCTGCATACGCAGATCCTGAAGGACAAGGTATTCCGCGACTTCCACGAATTAGCGCCCCAAAAGTTTGTCGCCATCACCAATGGCATTACGCCCCGTCGCTGGCTGATGCTGTGCAACCCCGCTCTTTCTGCGCTGATCGACAGCGCCATCGGCAGAGCCTGGCGCAAAGACCTGCGCAAATTGGCAAAGCTGAAGCAGATGCAACGGGAAAAGTGCTTTTTGGAAGACCTGGCTGAGGTGAAAGCAAAGAATAAGCGAGACTTCGCCAACTTTTGTCACAAAACCATGGATCTGACCCTCAATACCGATGCCATCTTTGATTTTCAGGCCAAACGCATGCACGAATACAAGAGGCAACTGCTAAACGCGATGCATATCATCCATCTGATCCACGAGATTCGCGATGGCAGAGCCGTGTATCCGCATTGCTTCTTCTTCTCCGGAAAAGCTGCCCCTGGTTATGCCGTCGCCAAGAAAATCATCAGCCTCATCTGCGCGCTAGGAGATTATGTAAAGAAAGACCGAAAGCTTGCCAACACCCTGCAGGTAGTGTTTTTACCAAACTACCGGGTCAGCCTGGCGGAACAGATCATGCCTGCAGCGGAAGTATCCCAGCAAATCTCTCTGGCGGGAACGGAGGCCAGCGGTACCGGAAACATGAAGTTCAGCCTCAATGGCGCGCTCACGGTAGGTACTCTGGATGGAGCCAATATCGAAATCAGGGATGCAGTGGGCGCAGAAAACTTCTTCCTCTTCGGGATGAAGGCAGAGGAAGTGGATGCGCTGCGCCAAAGCGGATTCAATCCCTATGCCTGCTACGAAAAGGATAGCCATATCCGCCGCGTTCTGGATTTCCTCTGTGGACCAGAGCTTGCCGGATCACCGGCGGGTAGTTTCCAGGAACTTGCGGATCTGATCCTCTTGCAGGGCGATCAATACTTTGTGAACGCGGATTTGCCGGATTATATCCGGGTGATGAAGGACGTCCAGAATATCTACAAGGACACGCTACTCTGGAACCAAATGAGCGCTGCCAATATCGCCGGAATGGGGATTTTCTCCTCCGATGTCACCATCCGCAATTACGCTGAGAAAATCTGGGGGCTCTAGCCGATAAAGGCCTGTGTCAATAAGGGACTCAGGAGAGTCTGATGGCAGGCCTCGCCCATGGATGATAACAAGAAGAGAGCTTGGCGTCGGCATATAG
Source organism: Candidatus Cloacimonadota bacterium (assembly GCA_017994635.1). Taxonomy (GTDB): domain Bacteria; phylum Cloacimonadota; class Cloacimonadia; order Cloacimonadales; family Cloacimonadaceae; genus UBA5456. The sequence goes on from JAGOKK010000042.1 coordinate 10,542, forward strand.
CTGATCCACCAAGCTCTCTTTCACGGAAAATGCTGGAAATGAGTTATAGCGTCAATCCAGTTTGGTTCGCGCTCATTACTCGCCTGACAGCTTAAACTGCTCAATATACTTCATGAGTAGCTTTCGATGCCTGTATGTGGTGCAGGATGCCGCAAATACAGTATACCAGTACATGTATTTGAAGTTAAACCAATGTGATTCCCAAACACCATAAGCGCACACAGCCCAAAACAGTACGTCCAGAGTGATACGGAAGTACATGGAGTTCAGACTCACCTTGCTAAGGTTACTTTTAGGATTGGGTACCATAAATATGTATCCCTCCCAGGGTATGGCGATGATGAAGATGAGGCATGAGTCCCACCAATAAATGGGAACATCGGGACCAAGTACCACCGAGAGGAATGGAAGAATGCAGGCAATAATGGCATGCAGTGCGAACAGGGCGTGGAACTGCTTTGATGTAATGGTCTTCATGGTGTGACTCCTTTCGTATTAGATGTATCTGGCGTTCTTCGCTAATCTCTATTTATGCAGCACGAAACGTACGATGTGCATATTTATGGCTGGTCAACTCATGTCAAGAAATGTTATCATCCATCATTATAACACGATTGATGCGATTGAAGTTCATTTGGCTATCTCTAATCTCCAATGCAGCTAGTAGTTAAACAGGCCAAATGGACTTCAATCGCATGTACTGGTTTTATCACGGCGATGAAGTCCAATCCCCTCTGTAACTATCAGCAATGGGAGTAAATAGGGTTGAGGGCTTGAACTTTATGGCCTTATCTAAGTTTGTGGTAATGGATTCCCTCAACTGGCCCATGGCTTTGGTCTCTAGCGAGTCACAGGCCTTTCCCTGCTGCAGTTCCTGAGCGTGGCTCAGGAACTGCATGAGGGATAGACAAGAGGCGCGGGATAAGCGAGGGGGCATAAACAAAAACCCCGGACCAAAGATCCGGGGCTTGATGTATGCGGCAGAATCTGCCGTTTGATGCGATATTATGATTCTATTCCATCAGCATCATCTTGCGTGTGTGGCTGTAATCGCCGGCTGTGAAGCGATAGAGATAGATGCCGCTGGACAGCGGGCTACCTTTGTCGTCACGGCCATCGAATACGACGCGATAGCGCCCTGCATTCTGGTTTTCATTTACCAGACTGCGTACCAGCTGTCCTTTCAGGTTGTACACGTTCAGGCGTACGATGGCTGGATCCTTGATGTCGTAACTGATGGTGGTTTCAGGGTTGAAGGGATTGGGGTAATTGCCCTTTAGCATTGTGGCCGATACGGGAATCACTTCATCCTCGTTTGAAACGGGGGACATCACGAAGTTCACCGTGGTATTCTGGCTTGGGCTCACAGTGATATTATCGTATGTGAAGGGATTGAAGCCATTCGCAGTGGCGGTTACGCTATATACACCCACTGGTACTACCATGCTGTATGCACCGGCAGTATTTGTGGTGGCAGAGAAACCTCCGGGCACGGTGACCGTTGCGCCGGCAATACCCTGTTGATTCTGGCGTCTCACGAAGCCGACGATGGTGCCGTTCAATACTTCTTTCACCAGAGGATTGGACATGACGGCCACAGACATAACATCGGAGGTATAGACTGCTTTTACAGCCCATCTGTAAGTGCCATTCACCAGGGTGCTCCAGTCGTCATCCACGGTATTCAGAGTGCTGATTACATCATCACTCAGGGAAACCCAAGTGGCTTCGTTGGCTTCCTGTCCGGCAGCCAGTCGCCATACTTTGTATCCCACCAGAGCGCGGTTTGTGCTTCTGTAGCTGGTGCTGCTGCCACTGGTAGCGAGGCTCTGATTGCTCATCGAACGAGGGCTATTGCCACGAGTCAGGCGGTCGGGAGTGATGGAGATGTCGCCAGTCTGAGTGCGGGCATTCTTTACAAACAGGTCGCTTTCGGCAAAGCGGATGTTATCCATGAAGTTGCCGATGTAGATATTGTCGATAAACCAGGTGTACCAGAGTCCGTCGTCTGAGGGCGGATCATCAGCGTGGAAGGCAAGCTGCACCTGATTTCCAGCGAAGCTGCTAAGATCAAGGGTGATGGGGTTGTCGTAATGGTTTACACCGGTGGGTTGTAGAGTGGCATCCCAAATGACTGTCCAATTGCTTCCGTTATCGGTGGAGATTTTTACGTAGTAGTGATCGTTATTCTCCGATCCCAATTGCACGTATGTATCGAAGCTCAGATGAGCATCGGGCGGGCAACCGAAGGTGGGAGTGATCAACCATTCATCCTGATGTGTATAATCCCACCAGAGACCGGCTTGTTTGGTGCCCTCGGTGGGGCTTACGTTTCCGGTGCCAGAGATGTTTATGGTTCCCAAGCTGCACCAGGTGGGCAGAACACCAACTGAATTCGCGGGGCCTTGATTGGTGATGGCTTGAGTCCAGTCACTAGGCGGGAATGTAGCGGCTTCAAAGCCTTCTGTAATCTCGATGGCATTGGGATCCGGAGCAGTCCAGCTGATGTTTACCGCGTCGAAGCTGCCGTTCAATTCGGCCTGCACTGAATGTGGCGCGTAAGCAATCTCACTCATCGTGATGTTGCCCATGGCGTAGTTTACAGCGCCAACCTCGATTGTGCCGGTTTGGGAAGAGTAACCCGCAGCTGCGATGGTGTATTGATAGCTGTGGTTTGCAAACACGGCGGGAATAGTGAAGGTGCCATTGGCAACAGATGTCCCGCTGTAGTTTTCGTATCCGGTGAGAACGATGTTAGCTCCTGCGATTCCGGTTCCAGTATCACTGGCCAAAATCGTTCCGGTTACGCTTACCTGAGCCATCAGGCTCATGTTCACGTTCATGATCTCGGTTTCGTCTTCTTCCAGCACGATATTGATGGTCTGATCCACATATCCGTGGTAGCTGAAGCTGACCGCATAGTTTCCGGGTAAGACGTTGGGAATGAAGAATTGACCGGATGCGTCAGTAACTGCGGAGTAGGGACGGCCATTCACATTGACCTGTACTTCGGCCAAAGGAATGTCTCCGGCTCCGGTAACGGTTCCGCTGATATCGCCGACGCCCCCGGGAATCACGACAAACGAAGTCTTGGGGAATATGCCTGTAGTCGAGCCACCGGTGGGAGCCATCGGATCGTAAACGGTGCTGTCGCTGTACATGTTACGCGCGCGTCCGGCAGTCCCGGTCTGTGTTTTGAAGTAATTCGTGGAACTGTAAAACTGAGTGTCCATGGGGCGATTCACCATCATCACGAGGTTGCCGCCATCCAGATGCATGTAAGGCTCGGGGAAGTTGATCGTAATCATGTTTTCACCGCTGGGGAAATCCACCTGTCCGTCAAATACTAGGGTAAGCTGAGCAGCAGGGATCCAATCGGCGGTGAGATTGTCCTGGAGGGTACTGCCCAGCCAGATCTTTACTGGCATTGCCGTGAGATTCGAGGTGAATTGGTTGTAGAACTTGAGTCCCGTGATCATCCCGGTGAAGTTGCCCAGTTCATCGGCAGTATAGATGTTCTCATACAAGGAATTCTTGTAGAAGAAATCCATGGGCATCCGAGCCGTGCCAGAGCCATCACCGATGGTAATGTCGTTTACACCTGTACCGGTGAGAGCTACATTGTGAGTCTCACGGTCGGTGCGGTTACTGGCGCGGAATGTAGCGCTTTTACCGCCGATGCTGTAGCTGCGTGCCTGATCATCGGTAATGGTGACAGTCGCGTTATCGGTATTCAGTCCATTGGGGGTGTAAGTGACGGTGAAGATGGCAGTTTCGCCTGTAGCCAGAGAAGCGGGCAAGGTAGGCAGACTGCTAAGAGTCATGGTAGCGCTACCCGAGATGGCGATGTTGGTAATACCCAGGGTACCGCCGCCAGCATTGGTGATGGTGAAATTCTGGTTGCGATGGCCACCAAGATTGACATCACCAAAGTTATGAGCTTCCGGGCTGACCATGAATACGGGGTCACCAGTCATAGGCGTCATGATAAAGGTAGTCTTGGGGAATGTGCCTGTGAGTGTGCCAGCGGCCGAGGGAGCCATGGGATCGTAAGTGGTGCTGTCACTCACCAGCTTGCGGGCACGGTTGTTTCCGATCGTCTGGGCCTGGAAGTCGTCACTGGAGCTGTAATACTGTGTGTCCATGGGACGATTGGCATACAGCACCAGGTTACCGCCGGGATAGGCAAAAGGAGTTTGAAGCGGGACTATGATGGTATTTGCACCGGTAGGGAAGTTTAGAGTTCCATCATACACTAGGGTCAGAGATGTGGGATCCACCCATCCGGCAGAAAGATCAGCCGCAGTGGTGATGCCCAACCACAGCTTCACCGGTGTACTGGTCAAGTTGGTGACGAAGTTGTTGTAGAAACTGATGGCGGTGATATTGCCGACAATGCCCATTTCATTGGGATAATACAGACATTGGAATAAAGAGTTTTTGTAGAAAAACTCCCAAGGCACACCTTCATTCAAATCACCTGAGCCGACAGTGACACTGAACACGCCGGCGGGCTGAACGCTAACCGTCATGGGAGCAGTAGTATCATTGGCTGTGTTGATGTCGCCATCCAGGATCACTTTACCATATACACTGGTGGGGCCTTCCACTGTGGGGGTCCAGCTAAGCGCGATGTCAGCAGTGGCTCCGGGAGCCAGAACTGATCCGGGGGCTGTGGCAAGTTCCACATTACTGCCGTCGAAAAGCTTCACGCTGTAAGTACTCTGTTCCGCTGTACCGTTGTTGTACACACTCACAGTGTAGCTGGCAGCAGAACCAACGCTGGGTGCAGTGGCTCCGCTGATAGCCGTAGCTGCCAGGTCGTTGGCGCCCATCATCTCAAATTCGATGGTGTCGAGATAGATGGTTTGCCCAGTGCTATTATTTGCATGTTTGATGACAATGTGTCTGCCCTGACCTGTGTAGGATGACATAGACACCTGATACTGAGCCCAGGCAGAGGTGAAGGTAAGGGTTTGGATTTCGGTAAAAGTAGCTGGATCAGCAGGATTGCTCATCACGCCCACTTTCACGGAGTAGTTGTTCCCTTTACCCCATAGCTTCACGCGCACATTGTTCACGGCAATGCTGTTTGCCAGAGGAGGCGCTACCAGCATGGCAATTGTGTTGATATCAGTGGGATTGTACATCGCCACACAATTTGGTGTGCTATGCGGAGATGTGGTCACTGTCTTCACATAGCCGGTCGTTGCTGTGGCCTGGTAGATGCCGTTCCAGCCCAAGGGTAGTGCAGGGATGGAAACATCATCGAAGTTCTGGCTGTAGCTAAGCTCGTAGATGGTGGTATCCACGCCGGTTCCGCTAAGCTCTACAGTATGGGTAAGCCTGCGGTCATCGGTGATGGTAATTGTGGCTGTATGTTCACCGGCTGTGGTGGGGGCATAAGTAACATTGAAGATGGCGTTTTCGCCGGTTTCAAGCTGAGCAGGCAGGGTTGGCAAAGTCCCCAGGGTGAAGAAGGGACTGCCACTGATGCTGATGCTATTCACAGTGAGTGTACCACCGCCGACATTGAGCACCCTGAAATCCTGACTGGGAGTATAGCCCAGGATCACATCACCAAAATCCTTTTCGGAAGGACTGACCGCAAATAGAGGATCAGGGCTGAGCGGAGTCATCAGAATGGTGGTCTTGGGGAAAGTGCCCGAAAGTGTCCCAGCCGCAGAAGGAGCCATGGGATCATATGTCGTGCTGTCACTGGTGAGTTTACGAGCACGGTTGGCACCTACAGTCTGAGCTGCAAAATTGTCGGAGCTACTGTAATAATTAGCATCGTAGGGACGATTGGCATACAATACCAGGTTCCCGCCGGCATAGTTGTATGGTGTCTGCAGAGGGATGGTAATCGTATTGGTCCCGGCGGGGAAGTTCATCGTGCCGTCATAGACTAGGGTCAAGGTGGTGGGGTCCACCCATCCGGCACTGAGATCTTCCAGAGCAGTAGTACCCAGCCACAGTTTGATGGGCGTGGCCACAAGATCAGTCACGAAGTTATTGTAGAAAGTCAAACTCGAGATATTGCCAAACATCCCGATCTCGTTCTGATAGTACAGGGTCTGGAAAATGGAATTACGGAAGTAGAATTCATAGGGCACACCTTCAGCCAGGTTCCCTTCGCCGATGGTCACACTCATGATGCCTGCGGGCTGAACGATGAGGTTCAGAACTGGGGTCTGGTCGTTGGTTGCGTTCACATCACCAGCAAGAATCACTTTGCCGTAGATGCCAATGGGGCCTTCAGTGGAGGGAGTAAAGGGAATCTGTACGCCGATAGTCTCGCCGGCAGATACCGGAGTCCCAGCTACTGATGCCAATTCCAATCCAGCTTCGGTGAAAAGCTTCACCTGATAATTGGTCTGAGTGGCTGTGCCGTTGTTTAATACGTTCACATGGAAACTTGCCGCGGCACCCACACTGGGAGTAGTATTCCCTCCCAGGGAAATGGCGGCCAAATCATTTGGCGCGATTTCTTCGAAGGTGATTTCATCGATGTAGATGGTACGACTGGTGCCGCCAAGACCATGACGGAAGGCGATGAATCTGCCCGTTCCAGCGTAGGAACTCAGCGGGA
>JAGOKK010000043.1 GCA_017994635.1 Candidatus Cloacimonadota bacterium
CGCCGGTGATAGCGTCGAGGATTATAAAAAGGTGATCGTGGCGATGCAGGATATGACCAGTCTAGACAGAGTAAGAACCGAGCTGGAAGAGCGTGAAGCCCTATTCCGTTGCATCTTTGAGCAAGCTACGGAAGGAATGATGTTGATGGATTCCGCGGGTAAGATCATTTTGGCAAATAGTGCCTTCAGCGACCTCACCGGATTCCCCCAGGAAGACGTAATTGGTTGTTTCTTGTGGGATTTCTACGATCGCTTCATTGCTACGGTGCAACTGAGCGAAGCACAGTGGATCGGCAAGGATGATTTCCTGAAAGCCCTGGCCAATCCCAATATGCAAAATACCGAGTCAGAATACAGCTATTTTGACAATAAACACAAGCTGCACGCCCACAAACAGACTCTGGTGCCCATATACTCCGGGAAAGAGACCATGTTTGCCTTGCTGCTCACTGATCTGACTGCGGAAAAGAAATCCGAGGTCACCACCTCCATCCTGCACAAAATCTCCCATGCGGTGAATATCGAAAACAGCCTGGACGGGCTCTTTAAGACCATTCATCAGTCCTTGGCAAGAGTGATCGACGTCACAAACTTCTTCATCGCCATGTATGATCCCAAGAGCAATCTGATCACCTTCCCCTACCTGGTGGACGAAGTGAGCGAAGACGCCAGTCCGGTGGAAGCAGATAACAACACCTCGCTGACCGCCCAGATCATCTCCGAAGCCAGAACCCTGCTGCTGGATGAGGACGGCATAAACGCCCGCACCCGGGATCGCGGAGTGATGGGTAATATATGCAAAAACTTTCTGGGTACACCCCTGATCCTCTCCGGAAACGTGATCGGCGCCGTGGTGGTGCAGTCCTATACCAAGAGCGACCTTTATACCGAAGAAGACAAGATGCTCCTGGAATCGATCTCGGAACAGATCGCCTACGCACTGCACAAAAAGCAGGCGGATGAAAACATCACCATCCTTTTCCAGGCCATCGAACAAGCCGGCGAAGGCATCATCATCTTCAGTCCCCAGGGTAGCATCCAATATGTAAATGCCATCTTTGAGCGCATCACCTCATATCGCAGAAGCGAGCTTTTGGATAAACCCTTTGAATATCTCCCCTTTGACGTCAGCAGCCGTAAGGAAATGCAACAATCCTGGCTGCGAGTACGGTCTTCCCAGCCCTGGCGCGGCAAGATCGATATGTTCCGCAAAGACGGCCCCAAGATCACTCTGGACATGGTGGTGAAGCCCGTGATCGACAATTTCGGCAGACTATCCAGCATCATCGCCAGCTGCAAGGACGTCACATACGAGATTCTGCGGGAAGAACAGCAGAAGCGTACTCAGCGTCTGGAAGCCATCGGACGCCTCACCGGCGGTATCGCGCATGACTTCAATAATATCCTTTCCGCGGTGATAGGTTACGCCGAGCTGGCGGGCGACGATATGGAACCCGGTAGCGACGCGGCTATGAACCTCCTGGAAGTATTGAAAAGCGCCGGACGCGCCAAAGAGATGATCGCTCAGTTAATCTCCTTCTCCAGACAGGAAGAAGCCAAGACTGAGGTAATCGAACTGGTGGATCACGTGAAAGAATCCGTCCGCTTCCTGCGTAGCTATCTTCCCCGCTCGATCAAGATCGTGGAAAACTATACCAAGGAACGCTGTACTGTGGTAGCCGTACCCGGTCAGGTGCATCAGATCGTCATCAATCTGGGTACCAATGCCATGCACGCACTGCAAAAAGACGGCGCAAAGCTGGAATTGACGGTGGAAACGGTGAATTTTACCCAAAACGATATGCAGGCATTTCCGGAGCTGGAGCAATGCCAGTATATGAAAGTATCGGTGGCGGATAACGGCACGGGTATAGATCCCGCGATCGTGGATCACATCTTCGATCCTTACTTTACTACCAAGAGTGCCAATGAGGGTACCGGACTGGGACTTTCCATAGTACACAGCATCGTGCAATCCCACCATGGCGCCATCAGGGTAAATAGTGAATTGGGCGTTGGCACTACCTTTGATATCTATCTGCCACTATACACGCCAGACGTGAAACAGCCCACGGCAAATGAAACCGAAGAGCATGTGGAAAAAGGCGGTCACGAAAACATTATGGTGGTGGACGACGAACCAGCTCTGGTAAATGTATTCCGTCAAGGACTGATGCGTCTGGGCTACAAGGTGGAAGGTTTCACCGATCCTCGCAAGGCTTACGAGCACTTTGCCAAAGATCCCGAGCATATCGACATGGTGGTTACAGATACCACGATGCCCTATATGAGCGGTGTAGATCTGGCGGAAAAAGTGCTGGAAATCCGCAAGGACATCCCAGTGATCATCTGCACGGGATTCACCACCCTGATTTCGGTGGACGACGCGCGCAGCAGAGGCATCAGAGATTTCGTGATGAAGCCCTTCAAGATTCGTGATATCGCGGTTCGCATCCGCAATATCTTCGATGGCAAGGATGCCGATGAGACTGGACCTACTGCTAAATAAACTCTGCCTTACCAAAACCCGCAGCATCGCCAAGAAAGCTTGCGACAAGGGATTGCTGAAGGTAAACGGAAAGGCTGCGAAGGCTTCTGGGGAAATCAAGGCCGGAGATCTGATCGATATGAAGCTCTACGGTTTTGCCTGGGAACTGAAGATCAAGGATGTGCCCACCGGCAATGTGGCGAAGAAGGATGCCGGTGATTACTATGAACTCCTATCCCGGGAAGCCTTGGCTACTGATACCGATCTCGAATAAAAGACTGATGGTGGTGGCGGCAATGCTCTTTTGGCTTTGTCTGCTACCGGCATTTAGCAAAGTATACGATTCCGATTGTTTGGCGATATACTCCTCCAGGGGTATATCGCCATCGATGCTTAAGCTGGCCGATCTTCTGGAATCACGGGCGGCAGATCTGCAGATGCACCTGGGTATCTATACAGATGAAAAAGCGCCGATATACATCGTGGCTTCGGCGGCTGAGTATCAAATGATGAGTCTGGGCAAGGCCAGCATCGTGGAATTCAGTGATGCATTTTACAATGGCAGTGAGGGCAAGATCTACATCCGAAGCGGAGATCAGGTGCAGGATAACTACCTGAATATCCTCATGCACGAATACATCCATTGGTATCTGGAACAGGTCTTCATCGCTGCTCCACTGTGGTTTCATGAAGGAATGGCCACCTATTACGGTGGGCAACTGGGCTATGAACGCTATCTGGAATACCTGCGGGCGACCTTTTGGGGCAAGAGTGGGAATCTCTTTCGCATGAGCTACACCTATCCCACCGATCAGGCCGACTGGGGACACTTTTACATCAGTTCTGCCATGGCCTTGCGCTTTATGGAGACCAGGCATCCCCAGCAGTGGGAACACTTTTGGTCAGTCGTGGCCGGGGTGCACCGCGAGGGCAAGAAGATCCGTTTCAATCAGGCCTTTATCCAGAGCTATGGCCAAAGCCTGTTTGAGTTTAACGCCGGTTTTGAGCGGCACAGCAAGCGACAGGGCTATCTCTATTTGGCATTGGCGCTAAACTCACTGATCTTCATCTGTCTGCCCTTTGTGATGCTGATCATCGCGAGAAAACGCAGGAAAAAGATGGCGCAATTGCCCGATCTGGAGCTGGAGGAGGAAGAAAGTGAGGACGAGCGCTGATCAGTTGATGCGCACGTTTACGGGGCTTTTACCCAGGATATTGCCAATGTAATCCGTCGTGTCTCGGGGGACGGTATCAGTGCTTTTCAGATCCTGCGTTACGTTGCTTTGTGGGATCGATTCACTCAAGATGCGCATCCGCATGCGCAAGCTATCCGGTTTTTGCTCTTCCCTAATCTCCTCAACGGGGGTTTCGGCAACTTCGGTATGGCGCTCGAAAAGCTGCGGGGTCTGAAGCCAGCCCTGATTGTAAGAATAGAGCAGGATGGAACCCAGGATGGCCACAAAGATCAGAATCCCCACCGTCCAGAGGAAGTTAGTGGAGAGCATAATCTTGCTTTCTTTCAGGGTCTTGCGAGGTGTGAATTCCTTTTTGGTGTTCTCGGGCATCATGATCTTGAATTCCGCCATCACCTTGTCCACATCGGCTTCCAGGTAGCGGGCGTAATTGAAGATCATCGCCTTCACGTAGCCATAACTTCCGATATCAAAGAGGCGATTCTCTTCCAGCGCTCGAATGTTCTGCTCCGCCAGGCGGATATCCTGCCAGACCTGGTCGAAGCTGAGGTCTCTCTGCAGGCGCAGTTCACGCAGGTACTTGCCTAAGCTTTCCATGTGAATTGCCCTTCAAAGACCTTGGCGACCGTTCCGCTCAGCAGCAGTTCGTCGCTGCTTTCCAGGTAGCTGATCCGGATCACTCCACCGGGGACATTCACAGTTACGTCGTGCGCCAGTAAAGCTCTGTGAATACCGGAAAACACCGTGGAAGCAGCACCCGTCCCGCAGGCAAGGGTTGCTCCGCAGGCGTGTTCCCAGATCTTCATCTGGATTTCATGTTCATTGATCTTCCTGGCAAAGTGGACGTTTACAGGATTGCTAAAAGCGCTGTGGTGTTCCAAACCTGGACCGTACTGGAGATGCGGATCCTGGCTGAGATCGTCGGTCCAGATCACATAATGAGGGTTGCCGATGTCGATCAGATCGCCCTGAAAGGCATCCACAGGATACTCGCTGTTTAGCATCCGGGCGCTACCCAGATTTACGGTGATAACACCTGTCTCAGGCTCAATGCGAGCGTTTTTGGTACCACTATCGGTAACAATATCTAGAAAGTCTCTTACAAAATGGTCTGCAGCGAGGCTGGCTACGCATCTGAGCGCACTGCCGCACATTTCGGCCCGGGAACCATCGGAATTGTAGATAATCATTCTGGCATCGGCATCGGAATCCGGTAGCAGCAGCACCAGTCCATCAGCTCCGACTGATATTCTGCGAGGACACAGATGGCGGGCCAGATCGGGATAGGATAGCTCGGGGAGTTCTTGCTCCAGGCCGTTCAGGATAACGAAGTCATTGCCCTGGGCATGCATCTTGATAAAAGGGATCAGCACAGAAAGTCTCCGATCACTTCGTCGAAGCTGAATATGCCCGTCTTGCCGGATATCCATTTAGCCGCCGCGATAGCGCCGAACGCAAAAGTACTGCGCGAACGCACAGTGTGGATCAATTCGATGCTATCGGCTTCGCTATCAAAGCACAGGGCATGCGTACCGGGGATGTGCCCCCCGCGCATGCTGGCAAAGTGTAATTCCTGGGGCTGTGGACGCCTGTCCAGCTTGTCCCACACCACTTCGCTTTTGCGAGTGCTATGTGCCAAAATCAGCCTGGCCAGATCAATCGCTGTTCCGGAAGGGCTGTCAGCTTTGCGGTTGTGATGCTTTTCCCAGGCCAGCAGATCGTATTCGTCGAATTTATCCATGATCTGGACGGCGCTGGTCATGATGCGAGAAAAGAGGCTTAAACCGAGGGAAAAATTGGCCCCGTACACGAGGCCCATTTCTTTGGCGGCAGCTTTTTGCAAGAGCGCGGGACGCGCATCGTTCCAGCCTGTGGTTCCGATCACGCAGGTCATGGAAAGCTCGATCAGCTTTTCCACATTTTTCGCAACCACGGAGGGGTGGCTGAAGTCTATAGCCACCTCGGCACCTTTCAGGCTGTCCCGGCTGATCTCTGGAAAAGCTTGCTGATGGGCAGGATCGATGATGCTCACCACCCGGCATTCTTTCTCGGGGCAGAGTTCTTCTATGATTCTGCCCATTTTGCCGTAGCCGATGAGGCATACATCTGTCATGATACTATTCCGAATACTTGTATATCAGCGCTTCCACAAAATCAGCGCCGCGGCGCAATTGATCCAGTTCGATAAACTCTTTTACCGTATGCACACGTTGCATGCCGGTGCCGGTGATGATGATAGGGATGCCTGAAGCTGAGAGAACGTTTGCGTCACTTCCTCCGCCACTGATGCAGGTGGTAAAGGGGAGATTGAGTCCGCGCAGGACTTCCTGGGCCATTAGTACCACTTCCGATTCCGCGGAAATGCTGAAAGAATCATATTCTGTAATGCATTCGTAATCGAAGGATGCACCCTGGCTTTCGTAGCGGGCGACAGTGCTCACCACAGCCTGATGGATGTCCTCGCAAACGCGAGCGAGTTTCTCCAGATTGTGGCTGCGGGCTTCGCCTTTTACCACTACTTTGCTGGGGACAATATTGGTAGCTTCGCCGCCGCTGATCAGGCCGACATTGCAGGTGGTCTCATAATCGATACGTCCATTGGGCATGGCAGCAATGGCTTCAGCGGCCACACGGATGGCATTGAGACCTTTCTCAGGCTCTACGCCGGCGTGGGCTTCTTTGCCGTAAAAGATGATGTCAAAGGATTTCTGGCAGGGGGCTCCGGTAATCAATTCTCCCACATTGTGAGAATCGAGGGCATAGCCCATAGCAGCTTTCAGCTTGCTTTTGTCAAAGCCTTTGGCTCCGAGCAGGCCGATTTCTTCGCTAACGGTAAAAAGAATTTCCACCGGGGCGTGAGCTTTACCGCTCTCTTTTACTCGTTTTAGGGCGATCATGATTTCCGAGATGCCGGATTTGTCGTCCGAACCAAGTACTGTAGTGCCGTCGGATACGATCTTATCTCCAACGATGGTTGCATTGATGCTCTTGCCTGGGCTTACCGTATCCACGTGTGAACAAAACAGGATCGGTGCTTTGTCTACGGTTCCGGGGAATATGGCATGCAGATTGCCAGCATTTCCCCCAGTTAGCTTCTGGCAATCATCTTCTTCCACGATACAACCAAGTTCTTCAAGATCAATCTTCAAGGCGTCAATCATACGGCGTTCGTTCAAGGATTCACTGTCAATAGTTACCAGTTGCAGGAAGTACTGTATTACGTCGTTTTGCATTAGGCTCCTCATAGGATGGTATTTGAGCGCAAGCTATTCGCAGCCCCTTTTTTGTCAATTCAAAACTTCGTTTACCTGTGGTAGCCTGAGTTTAGGTAATCCTCAAAGTGGCTTCATTGCGTAGTAATTAGTGATCTTTGCCGTTGAAAATTCTTCTCTATCAGATTGTGAACCCGGCGCCCAAGAATAGAAATATTTTGCATGTATAGATACTTGAGCTATACTAATGGTAAAGCTGTCCCGTTAGGGATTAAGTTAAATATTCAGATCGCGGTTGTCAGCAAAAGGAGTAAAGAGATGCCTGAACAAGTAAGCAACTTATTGGCCAATCTACCAGCTCTGGTGGTAGGTTTTGGCGGAAAGCTGATAGTAGCGATCCTTATCTACATCATTGGTAAGTGGGTGGCACAGATGCTTGCCAATGTCCTCAAAAAGGTCCTTAGTAAAGGGAAAATGGATTCGAATATCATCCAGTTCTTTGCCAATCTGGTTTATGCTGTACTGCTGATTTTTGTCATCCTGGCGGCGATTGCCCGTCTGGGTGTGCAGACTACATCCTTTGTCGCCATCCTGGGTGCTGCCACTCTGGCCATCGGCATGGCATTGCAAGGCACCTTGGGAAATTTCAGCGCGGGTGTGATGCTGATGATCTTCAAGCCTTTTAAAATCGGGGATAGCGTGATCGCGGGGGGCGTTACCGGCGTCGTGCAAGACATAGGCATATTCCAGACCGTCATCATTCCCAGTGATGGACGAAAAGTGATGATCCCCAATGGCAAGCTCTCAAACGATACCATCACCAATTTCTCGAGCCTGCCCACCCGTAAAGTGGAGATAGCCGTGAATGTACCCGGCAATTCCGATCTTTCCGCAGTTCGTGATCTCCTACGCGCAGTTCTGGAGAGTGAAAACGATATCCTCAAAGATCCCCCTGCTACCATCGTGATCAGCGATGCCAATGCCGGAGCCATTATATTTGCCCTGTCCGCGCATGTGAAAAATGCCGATTACGGCAAAGTGCATGCCTCTCTGATGGAAAAGATCAAGCTGGCTCTAAATGCCAAAGGTGTCTGGGCTTAGGCGCAGAAAGGGGTGCATATCCATGAAAAGGAGCATCATTCTCATCGTGATCCTGGCAGCCCTGGGCGCTGCCTATGCCGATAACTGGAAGCTGGATTCAAATGTATCGTTCACCTTTACCCAAAGCGCTTTTAGCGACACCTGGGCGGGCGATGAACTGAGTAATATTACCTGGGTCGCCAATTCCACAACTACAGCCGAGAAACAACTGAAAAGCTGGCTGCAAAATAAGAATACCCTGAAGCTGGCTTTTGGACAGACCCACAATCAAAAGACCCGATACGACGCGAACATGGAGCAGGAAAAGTACTGGGAGCATCCCGAGAAATCCACGGATAAGATAGATCTGGAATCCATGCTGCGCTTCACCACGCAGGGCTGGGTGGACCCATTCGTTGCCGGACGATTCGAATCGCAATTTCTGGATCTCTCTCAAGAAGAAACCCGTCTGATCAATCCCATGCTCTTTACGGAGACCGCCGGCATCATCCGAAGCTTCATCGACGAAGAGAATCGCCTCTTCACCACTCGTTTGGGCGCGGCCTTCCGCGAAAAGATCGATCGCGATGTGATCGACCTCAACACGGGAGACAAGGAGACTCAAACGACTGTCGATGGCGGTCTGGAAATGGTTTCGGAGTACAAGCAGAAGGTCAAGATCCCTCTGGAAATGGATTTCCGCAGCCGTTTACAGCTCTATCAAGCGCTGTTCAATTCCAAATCTGATGAATTGAATGAGGATTGGAAATCAACCGATATGGTGTGGGAAAACTCGCTGAGTACCAAGCTCTTCGGCATGGTAAGCGCAAACCTGATCTTCGAAATGCGATACGATAAAGAACAGGTATCCGATCTCCAATGGAAGGAAATGCTGGGCCTGGGCATCAGCTATACCCTCTTCTAGGTTAGGATTAGCCTTTACATCTTACCAAGGATAACCCGGGGTTGATGCCCCGGGTTTCCTGTATACCAATCCCGGAAGGGTGACATGCCATCCTACCTAACATCTTCAGCGCAATCCAGGAACATCCCAAACTCATCCTGAGCGTGGCTTGGGATGAGTTTGAGATGTGTTTGACAAGTCTTTGTGATGTCAGGGGAGGTCGTTTAGCGATGGGATGCGTCCACTAGGGGCTTTGTCAACAGCCTGAGCCCATCGGGACAGCACGAAAAAACCTGGAACGGTAGCTCCCCGCTCGATCCCCTAAAACGAACACTTCCCTTACGGATACTGCAGAGTACATTCCTGATCCACTCTGATCCAATATGCCTTACCAGGACTCATCAGAGCATCGGAACTACCGCTAAATAGAGGATCGGCACAACGCACTTCCATGAGATGAGTAGAAATGGAAGCCAAAGCACTGCCCACGCTGAGGCTTGATTCAGGCAGATAAGCCACGAAGTTCCAGCCTGCTTGTAACGAGATGGGATCATTTGGTGCCAGGGCACCGCTAAGCACCAGGGTTCCTGCCTGGCTGGCTTTAATCCAGTAAGCCTTCCCCGGGACAGAGGCAGAAAGTGTATTGAAATGACTGGGAATATTGGGATTGTAGCTGTGGGTCATGCTCTTGATTTGCTCCAAAGCGGGAATATCGGAAAATTCCAAATCGTCCACATCAAGATTGATACTGATCTCATTCCAGCCAGCCACAAGCGGGATACTGAGTTCCAGGGGTACTTCACCCACAGTGATATCCCGCAGTGTTGCTACACCGCTGGAAACAATCACATCCTCCACCATGATATCATCGTAACCGGGGCAGGAGATTTGCAGATCATAAGTTCCGGGGCTGAGATAGCGGTAGAAATTGCCCAAGGAATTGCTTTGGATCCTGGTAAGATCATCGTCGTGATTCCACACAGTTATTGTGGCTGAGAGGGGATTTCCCCAGCCATCGCGGATTCGGCCGTGGATACCGCATAAACCTGCTTCCAGATAGCCCAGCAAGGCGTCGAAATTGTAAGTCCAATAGTCCGGCAAGGTACTGGCCGCGGGATTTTTGGTGGAGGAAATCTCGATGGTTACTTCTCTGCCACCGGCAGTGTAATTGGTCCAATCCTGGCGATTACCGGTGGTGATGTACCAGCCAGCGCCATTGGTGATGCCGTTATTCAGATCGTCCAAATAGCCTGCGGGGCTGTGGTTTTGGGCAGATGTGGCATAAGCCCGGGAGATAACCTGGTACCAGGCGTCATCCACATGCAGCGTGCTTTGGTGATCCCACGGATAGTTTACCACTTCCGCACCACCGTGGAAATTGGCCACCAGATTGAACCGCTCCGCCAAGCCCAGATTCATCATGAGCTGAGTCTCTGTTTGCAGGGGCTGTCCGCTGTATTGCCAACCATCGGGCGCAGGAAAGTTGCGGTTGAGATCGTAGCCATTGTAGTTATAGCGGCGCGCGCCGGACACGCTGCTATTGCCGGCATAGTAGGTTCCATCTGGGTTGGCATTGGGATTGATCCAAATCTCCGCGTTGTTTACCAGATTACTCAATCTGGGATCGCTACCATAGCCGGAAAGCAGGGAATCGATCAGCCTGAGCATCAGGATGAAGCCAACCGTCTCATCCCCGTGCATGGTGGAGGTGTACATCAGATGCGGCTCATCCTCCCGAATCAGGACATTATCTGAGATCCTGGCAAAGAGGATTTTGCGACCATTGACCGTGGTGCCAGCGTCAACGATCTGGCAAAGGCCGGGATATTCGGTGGCGAAGGCATACATCATGCTGATATAGGTCTCGTAAGTGGGATAGCTGTCCCATTCCCGCATGGCATCTTTTGTGGGGGCCATTTTCGCCTGGGGATTGATGCCGGGATGAGGCAGCAACTGCGCATGCAAACCGGTATTCTGGAAGCTGTCCCACTCGCTATCGTTGGCATAGGCATACACATAGTAGCCATGGACAGCATCCACTGAGACGAGGCTGGCGATCTCGGGTAAGCGGGAGAGATCCTTCAATTCGAAACGGAAATAGTACTCACTTTGCTCACCCGCGTTCAGTACAACGAGGGTGAGCATCATGACGATAAGGATTAGCAGTTTCTTCATTTGGCAAAACTGTCCTTAACTGCTTTTACACGGAAGAAACGGCGGGAGTATGAGTTATTGATCTGATACGATCTGGCGGATGTGCTTTGGATCAATTGGTATGTGCCGTCGGGTGTATCAGAGGCATATACTTCGTACCGATTGGCGTGTAGCACAGAGTTCCAGCTAAGAGTGTAAGTGCCTTGTACCATGGCGATGCTGACTTCGGGTGCAGGCAAGGCAGTGAGAGGTTCGGCATCCACCACTATCGGATCATCCTGACCTATTTCTTCACCAAAGTCCGGCTGCACGGATGTATCGGCATCGTACACAGTATCGGTGCCTTGGGAGTATACTCGGAAATAGACCAATTCATCGGGCTGGGCAAGCTGTACGATGATGGTAGCATAAGCGTTGTCGCGTCCGATCACGATGTTTGCGCTTCCCCGACATTCATTGCCCACGAAAGCAGCAATCAAATCGTTATTGGCAGCGGGATAGCCGTTTATGTTCACGACAGCGTATATGGTAGCCGGATTGTTTGGGTAGTTTACTATAGTCCAATTTGGAGTATTCACCGGCAGGATATTCACCACAATCTGGTCGCTACTGCTTAGCTCGCCATCCGAGGCCACAATGGTGATGGTTTCTGAGCCAACCCAATTGGGCACGGAGCTGAGTGTGAGGCGGAGCCCATCGACGCTGCAAAGGACATTGGTATTCCCCAGCACTTGCAGGCTGATCGCATCTCCCTCAGGATCGGAGATGTAAGAACTGAGTCCGACAGTGAGAATAGTGTTTCTATCCAAGGTGTAGCTATCTGGAAGGTTGATCACGGGAGGATGGTTTGACACATCAAATACCTCCATAGTGGCTTCCAGATTCGTAGTCGGATGCGCCGGATCATTGGAACTGATCTGCAGCATGGCATTGTAAAGCCCTTCGTTCATGCCAAGGGCGGAGAAAGAAGCTGTGATCTGATCTGAAGCGCCTGCCGCTAAAGTACCGCTATAGGATGAAAGGCTCAACCACTCCACCAGAGGCTGATCCATGCTCAGTACAAAGGTGTCGGAGAGGCTGTGCGGCTCGCTGTTGTAAATATCCCCATTGAGCGTATATGGTACACTAAGATCACCGCTAAAACCAGCGGGAATTCTTACGCTCAGCGCAGCTGTAACTGTCTCTAAACCGCGAATGATGCCATAACCTGCTGATGTTTCACCAAACCATGTGATGGTAGTGCCGTCAATGGTGGGAGCCATCGTGCCATTGTTGCAGATAAGGCTATCAGCGAAAGTGATCCCAAATCCTTCCGGAAAAGTGAGAATTACTTCCTTGATCCATTCGGTATCTATGCTGGCATTGTAGACCGTGATATCCCAGTCCATCGTGGTTCCTGGCGTATAGGTCTGTGGATCCATGCTCAGATAGCTGCCGGCTATGCTGCGTTCCTGATTGACGCTGCGTAGTACGGAACCGGTAGTACGGGGATTGGATATAGCTATGCTGTAGTTAAGCTCGGCACCTCCATTATTTGTGATGTTGAAACTATCCGTACCCTCTTCCCCGATCAACAGCGAAGCGCTAAGGCCGCCCGAATTGATACTGATGGTGGGAGGTAGGTAGCTGCTGCCCCTGGTCGATACAGTCATTATGGGGTAGTTTTCCGCGTTACTGGTGATCATGATATTGCCATTGAAGTTCCCGGCAGTGATGGGACTGAAACTGACTGTGTAATCACGATATCCACCGGCGGCCACAGTGAAAGTGATGCTGTTGCGCTGATTTTTGCTGGAAGCATCTTCTCTACTCTGTGCAATGCTGAAAGCTGTGGGGGTCGAGATGCTACCGGTCAAAGCGATAGTACCAGAATTGCTGACGCGCAGGGTTTGAGTGGCAGTCGTGCCCACCATGGTAGCAGAGTAAATGAGGCTGCCGGGATCGACAGCGATCATGGCCTGTTCCTCAACCACTGCATCAAAAGCGATCTTCAGATTGGGCCTGGAGGTGCTAGAGCTTCCCCCGGAGAAGACTTGTGTCTGATCGGAGGAATCGCTTCTGCCATATCGGTATCCATTTATGGTCTCAGTATATTCGATTTGGCCAGTGGAAGTATAGCTGCCAATCAGTCCAAATGCTGTGTCTACCAGGATGTTATCCGTTCCGTTCCACACGAATGGGGTGCTAAGGGTGTACATATTCCATCCAGTCTGAGTGGGGCTGTAACTCTCGGCAGTATAAACGGTTTGCAGGTCACTGGAAATCCAGGATGCCACATTCTGAGAACTGGTATGAGCCATTCTGATGCTGAAGTCCGGCATCGAAAGACTGGGCAGGTTTGTGATATTGAACCCGATCTGATTGATGGTGGCTGGCCCGGTTAGCCCAACGCTATTTAATTCTGTCGCAGTATAAACGGATTGCCCATGCAGACTCTGATAATATACATTAACGGGCGAAGCGGTTTGGGTGCCTGTGATGCCTGTCCCAGTACCGATCACGACTGCAGTGTAATTGTCTGGCACTACATTGACGGTATTTGAGGGATCGGAGGAACCTTCAGGGTATACTGCGACCACATAATAGCTATAGGTTACGCCGTTAGTTACAGCGTTATCCTGGTAGCTGAGAACCGATACTGAGGTGAGAAGAGATCCGTTTCTATAGATCTGATAGGAACTGGGGTTGCCGGATATTGGAGCTTCCCAGGATAAAGTTACTCTGCCATTGGCGGGGATGGCTGTGAGGTCCTGGGGAGGGTACAGGATGGTTGGTACCGTAGAAGCGGGGAATACCACGTAATCGATCCAGGCGCAGTCACTGCCCCCGTTTACCGATCCATCCTTGCTGTAAGTCCACTTTATCTCTCTGGTGCCTGCGGCAAGTTGATAAGTAGCTTCGGTCCAATCTACAGAGCCTGAGAATTGACCCTGCTGCTCTCCATCGACGTAGAACTTCAGGTAATCCCAGCCGGACTCGGAAGAGACTTTATAACGGAAGCTCAGAGTACCCGGGCTGCTGAGCTGACGGTTGATCTTGATGGTACTGCTTTGGCTGTGAGAAATGGTACCGCTCTTTGCACTGTAGCTGCCTTCATAAGCAGTAGCGCTATCTATCACCCAAGGCAGGGAATCTTCCATCTGCCACTCAAAGCCGCTGAAATCGCCGCTCTCAAAATCTTCCAGGATCAGACCAACGGGGACAACCTGGTTTGTGCTGACATTGTAAGCTCCTGCGACGGCACTGAAAGCGAGGTTGACTACAGTACCGACACTCATAGAAGCAGATGCACTCAAGCTAAAACTCACGCTGGTGCTGCCATCTGCGGCGATGGCTGAGAAGCTGGCAGATCCAGTATTGATGGTAATGCCGGGGGTACTGCAGCTCAGATTTGCTGTTCCGGAGAGGCTCGCCGCTCCGCCATCATTGATGAGCGGGATGCTGACTGTCACAGATTCTCCGGGATCAAGGCGGCCATTGCTATTGCCACTGGGGTCTGAGATGGTCAGGTTGCCAAAACTTAATGCCGGAGCATTGATGACAAGGGGGAAGTTATGTTGCCAGTTATTAGTGCCGCTGATCATGGTGATGGTAAACGCTGCGGTGGTGCCATCGGGAACGTTGTTGGCAGTAGTGAAGCTGAAGGCATTGTTTCTGGTGATGGAAGCACCCGCAGCCAGAGATGTGATCGTCTCTGTTGCGTCAGTGATCGTGATGCCTGCAGTGGAGCAGCTAAGGGTTGCCGTTATGTTCGTCGCGGAATTCGCCCCCGCATTTTTGAAGGTAGTGTTGAAGCTACCGCTCTCATTACAGTCCGGCTGGTGGTTGTTGTTATCAGTGTAAACATTGTTATCAACCGTCATGTAAGGACCGCTGGCAGGGAGCACCTGGATGATTTCTTCCCGGGTGATCTTGCCACTACAGGTGATCACCAGATCGGCATTTCCCACAGTCGTGAAGGGAGTAAAGCTGAGGGTAAGCGGGCCGCTGGCGGGTACAATGCCCGTGGCATAGAGAGTGCCATTCATGCTGAGCGCTACTTTGGAATATGGCTGAGCAGTGACATTTATCGAAGATAATCCCATCATGATCGTACTGGGGAAAGTGGCTGTATTGACAGTGGGTACGCCATAATATGGCATCAGCGAGGGATCGCCCATTATGGAATAGATTTCCCAGTAATAGTTCGTCCTGCTGCTCCCGCTTTGTTGCACCGCCATATTGCCCATAAAAACCGTTTCACCCGTGGTTTGCGCCCAATCATTCACGCTTGAGGGAGCATGAAACATGGCATCGTAAGCGCCCAGACGAGTGGGATCATAGGGTGATGAATTGCCGTCGATGGTGGTTCGATAACCCACTGCCCAATAGTAATCCTCATCCCAATAAGTGTTGTTGGTTCCACCAATATAGGCAGCTCCGGCATTATTGGCCCGTATTACCGATTCTCCGAAGCACTGGCTGGTGGTAAACTGATTCGTCACACAGCAGTTGCCCACAGCTACAAACGGCTTATTTACGTTGGTCAAGGCTAACATGTTCGATACGGTAAAAGTAGGATCTGCCCAGGATGTGGTGCTGCCATGAGCAGTGTAATTCATGTATCCGCGTCCTTCATTGGCATTGGCAATGATTGCGGAAGCGGAAGACCCGGAAGCTGGGTAAGGATAATTGTTTGAGGTAATCCCATGATTCCCGTTAAAATAGTGCTCAGCGCCATAACTGATAGCCCCGTTACCATGCGTGGGGGCATAGTTGGAGTCCACACCGGCTATCAAAACTGTCTTGCCCAGATAGCTGCGATCGGGCATGCTGGTACGAGCGAACATCAAGGTCTTGTTTATCACATTTGTTAGCTCCGTGGTATTCGTCACAGAGAATCTACCAAAATACATTTCGGGAAGATAATCTGTTCCGTTCAGGCGCACGTAAGTAAGGTCAGTGGGATGACTGGCTGTAACTCCGGTTGGTGCAATAATGTTGTTACCTGAAAGGGAAGTATCACCCACTATGATCAGATATGTGGGAGCGGGATCATCAGATGTGGCAGAATTCCATACATTCTGCATATAGTTAGTGATGGCTGAGGTTGTATTCGCCACAGTACCACCTGATCCAACGGTAACTAAGTTTACAATGTAACCTTGTTTACGCTTGAAGCTGATGTAGGACTCCATGGTGCTTGTGTAAGCCGGAGGACAAAGGATTAGCATCTTGGTAGGAGTGCGTACAAGGCTGCTTCGGTCATCGCTGCTATAGTTCATAATAGTTTTAGCATACAGGGCTTCAAACTCCGCTGATGCAGTTTTGGCTTTAAGGACTGCGCTGGCTGCCAGATCGGGGTGAGAAAAATCAATGCGAATATCAGCTTCATAGACGATCTCGACATCACCCGTGCCGGGATTGTACCTTACGGGTTCTATGTAAAACTGGAAAAGGCGCATGCCGCGCATCATACCGATCTCTTCGATGCGGAAAGTGGGGTTTTGGCTGAGAGCGCTACGAGTGTAATAAGAGGTATCTTTGGCGAAGACGATATTGTTGTAATCCGCGGATTTGGATACTGGCTCCTGGGAGGGGAGCAATTCGCGGATGATGCCATTTTCATGCCTGGTAAGCAGTTTCTTTTCTTGATGACGGATCTCAAAGCTGACTTCCGCCCCAAGGGGAACCGCTACGATCCGGCTGGCGGCAGGAAGCTCCGCTTCACCGATCCTTGTGCTGTATCCAAAACCCTCGATCACGATCCGGTCGAAGGTTCCGGCTTTGGTATCTATGCTGTGAAGATCATATTTATCTACTGTGTAGCGCAGGTCAAATCCATACTCATTGCTGTTGTGGAGGTTTAGCCCTGTAGGTCTGGCTGAGAGTTGGATCGTTCAGGATTGCGCACATAGAGGAGTAAAAAGGCCAATGATAACCGTAATCATCAGCAGTTTGACTAGTTTCGTTTTTGCGTGCATCATGGCTCCTTGGGTGGTGATACGAAAACTGCCGGACAGCAAGTAAGCGGAGCAATTCTAAGTCGCAGCTTACATACAGTCAGGCAGCCTATCT
>JAGOKK010000044.1:0-10313 GCA_017994635.1 Candidatus Cloacimonadota bacterium
TAATAGATGGGGGAGAAGCCATAAAACCAATCGATGCGGTGATCGATTTCCCCGATCAATCCGGTTTCTTCTTCCATCTCGGCAATGGCGTTCTGCTCCGGGCTCATATAGATCTCGGCATATCCCGAGGGTAGTGCCCACATTCCTGCTTTGGGCTCATACATCCGCTTTACCAGGAGCAGTTCGGATGCTTCGTTTATCACTACGATGGCCACAGCAGGAATGGGATTCAAGTATTGGGTAAAGCCGCAAGATGGGCATACAGCCCTGATCTTTTCTTCGTGATCTTCCCTCAAGTGGATCGGATGACCGCACCTCTGGCAAAACTTCACTTCAGTATATAGTCTGCGGATCAAGTCCTGCATAATAAATTAGCTCCTGATATAGGGGATAGCGTTGGTCATACATTTCTTTCAGCTCTTCTTCGCTCTTTCCTCTGGTGATTTCAGATGGGTGTTGGCAAATCCGTTGCCAGATCAAGGCCCAAGGGGGATTCAGCCAAAGCAGCTTGTTTTGCTTTAGAAACATCCTGTTTCCTGCCGTATCCACAATGCCGCCGCCACAGGATACTACCTTGGATATGCACTGAGGACGAGTTGCTACAGGAGGTATAGTCCTATCTGAAGAAGAAAAAGGGGACATCGCTGTCCCCGTGGATATTAAAGCCTGGCTTTCCAGCCTGCGGAACTCTGCCCATCCCTTGTCTTGCACAATTTCCGCTATGCTGTGGCCGCTAGTTTGCTCGATCAGAGTATCGGTATCTGCGAAGGGGATCATCCACGTATCCGCCAATTGTTTGGCAAAAGTGCTTTTCCCAGCCCGGCTGAAACCGATGATATACAGATTCATGGTTCTACAGGCGTGAGCTGACGTTTTGCTCCGTTTCTTGCGCCAAGGCCTCACATTTGGCGATAAGGTCTTTGGCTTCTGCCAGAGTCCTGTTCTTATAGTTCTCATCCTTGATGCCGGCAATATTGATCAGCACGTTGTAATTGGCTGCTTTCGCCGCAGCAAGCGCAGTGAGGGCAGCCACGCCTGCGTCAGACAGTGCGTTGGTATTGCCGATCACGGCCACTTCTTTGGCTAGGACAAGTGCTTCATGGGCAAGACGTAAGGTCTCTAGAGGAGCATTGATCGCGCCCTGTGTGCTTCTTTCGATCTGGATGTCGCGATAGATGATCTCTTCCTCGGTCTTCTTGGGTAGCTTCATGGCGTCCATCATGGCGTAAAAGGCGTCTGTATCGACGTCGATGCAGTGAATGGCGCGTTCTTTGATGCTCTGTCCCAGGGGAGCCAATCTGAGAGCATCTCTTTGTACTTTTTCGTAACCCTTCTTGTCGATGGTGAGGTTTGATACCATGGCCGATAGAGCTCCACTCATTGCGGCACACAGAGCAGCTACAGAACCTCCACCGGGAGCTGGGGCATCGGTAGACAGCAGATCGCAAAACGCGGTTACTCTCATGTCAGATAGGCTATCCGTGCGCCTAATCGCGTATTCTATTACTTTTTTCTCAATGTCGAAGGGTGCCAATTCTGCTAAACCCATAGATTGGATGGCTGTTTCCATGATCATCTTTTCTGGGATCCCGGTGGATTCATTCATCTTGGCCAGGTAATACTTACCAGCTTCCAGCAATGCTGCTTTGGGCAAGAGCCCCACCAACTCACTACCGGTAACCTGGATACCCATTTCAGAGGCAAGCTCGCGTACTCTATCCAGCACCAAATGCGGGGGAGTCACTTTGTAATTGGTGAGGTTTATGCTGATCTGAGCCCTATCGTAACCATCGATGTACCAACCAACAGCCTTACAATGGGTGAACAGGCCTGGTACCACTACTTTATTGCCATCCTTGTCCTTGATCAATTTGCCGTTTTCATCCCGGGCGGGTTTCCCGCTCTCGCGGATTGACAGGGCGATATCATGGGCTTTCTTTTTGTCGCGAGTGTTAAGATTGATATTGTAAGCTATCAGAAACTCACGAGCAGAAATGGCGGTAGCACCACTCTTTGCATTGAAAGCATGGGGGCCAAAATCTGGCTTCCAATTTGGATCCTTTGCCTTTTCTGGCAAAGCTTCATATTCGCCGGAACGCACGGTGGCCAGGTTTTGCCATTCTGGTTTGCTGGCAGCGTGTTCGTAAAGATATACGGGGATACCCAGTTCGTCACCCACACGCTTGCCCAGGATGCGGGCATATTCGGCGCATTCTTCCATGCTCATATCAGAGATGGGGATAAAGGGACATACATCGGTAGCACCCATTCTGGGATGCGCGCCGTGATGAGAACGCATATCGATCAGTTCCGATGCAGTCTTGATGGCTTGAAAGGCAGCTTCCACCACAGCTTCTGGTTCACCAGCCATGGTAAAAACAGTACGATTTGTATCCGCGCCTGGATCAACATCCAGTAGCACTACATTCTTTACACTTTTGATGGACGCGGCGATGGCATCTAGTATGCTTTTATCTTTGCCTTCGCTGAAATTTGGTACGCATTCCATTAGTTTCATAGCTAAAACCTCGTTTATATCTTTATTAAGTTTTCTCTGCCAGTTTGTGGATCTTCACTTTCACGATCTTTTTATCTGTGGCCTGCAAGACCTGAATGCGATAGGGCTCGATGTTTATAAACTGCCCTTGATGTGGTATACGCTCCAATTTATCCAGGATGAGGCCGGCAATCGTCTCATAGTCGCCCTCGGGAAGGAGGATATCATGATCATCTACGAGACGGTCAATCTCCACATCAGCCATGGCAATCCAGGTGTTTGGGCTGATCTGTTCCACGTCTTTTTCTTCATCTTCGTCGTACTCATCTTCGATATCGCCCACAATCTCTTCCAGAATGTCTTCCATGGTTACCATTCCGGCGGTTCCCCCGTATGAATCCACGATGATGGCCATGGAGCGGCGGTGGCTCTGCATTTCTTTTAGCAGCACATCCAGATCAGTATTTTCCGGGGCATAATAAGGTTCATGCATGATTTGTGAGGCTGGCATATCATCTTTGATCTCTTTCTTCAGAATATCGTAGATGATCAGGATTCCCACAATGTCATCAATACTGTTTCGATACACAGGATAACGGGTAAAGCCTTCTTCTTTGGCAATCTCGATCACTTCCTGGATAGTAGCAGTGTCCGGTATGGCCACAATGTCTGTGCGGGGGACCATCACATTGCGCGCTTCCAATTCCTTAAAATCTAGCGCGTCCTCGATCATCTCCATCTGCGGGGCACTGATTACATCGTCATCGTTGGCTTGAGAAAAGAGGAAAGTAATGTCATCCTTGGTAAGGTAATCATACTGTTGATTGTCTTCCATTTTCAGCATCTTGCGCAGACCTTTGTTGATATAGGTCACCACAGCTACAAAGGGGCGGAAGAGGAAGTAGTAGAAACGCAGCATAGGATAAAGCCGGGGCACAATGTTATCGGCATGATCACGAAACAGAGCTTTTGGGACGATTTCTCCAAAGATCAGCACTACTACGCCGATAAACAGGGAGGTTAGGCGCGGATCAAAGGCAAAGTTACCAAGCTGGGCCACGATCAGAGTGGAAAGTGATGCCAGAACTGCGTTGGCGATGTTATTCCCGATCAGTGTGGTGCCCAGAAACTTGTCGGGATGACGAATAAATTTTAACAGCGAGGCGCGGCTGCGATCACGCTTTGCAGCGTGTTCCAATGCGATTTGATCGATCGAAATCAAGCCGGTCTCCATGCCCGAAAATACAAAGGACTGTAGCATGAAGAAAAGCAAAACTAAAACGATCAGTACTACATGAAGGAGAGTCATTTACTCGTTTACCTTTTCATTTCTGTGCGCGATTCTGAGCGACTGCACAAAATCATCAATGTTCCCCGCCAGAAAACCGTCAAGGTTATAGCTTGTCAAGTTTATTCTGTGGTCGGTAACCCTGCTTTGAGGGAAATTGTAGGTTCTGATCTTGGCTGAACGGTCTCCGGTGGAAACCTGAGCCTTGCGGGATGAGGCTATTTCCTGCTCCTGTTTGCTAATCTCCAGATCCAGAAGTTTACTGCGCAGCACCTTCATGGCTTTGGCTTTGTTCTTGATTTGGGATTTTTCATCCTGGCAAGTGATCACCAATCCCGTGGGGATGTGGGTGATGCGCACGGCGGAATCAGTGGTATTTACGCTTTGGCCGCCGTTACCGCTGCTGCGATACACGTCCACGCGTAGATCATTGTCATTGATCTCGATGTCCACTTCTTCTGCTTCCGGCAATACTGCCACCGTGACGGCTGAAGTATGAATGCGGCCACCGGATTCAGTGACGGGGATGCGCTGTACGCGGTGGACCCCACTTTCAAAACGCATCAACCCATATGCGTTTTCTCCGTTTAGCTGCATCACTACTTCTTTGTAACCGCCCAGACCGGTCTCTGAACTATCGATCAGTTGTTTCTTCCAGCCCTTCTGTTCCGCATAATAGCTGTACATTCGATACAAATCAGCCACAAACAGCGCTGCTTCTTCACCGCCGGTGCCAGCTCTGATCTCGATGATGGCGTTCTTCTCGTCGTTCGGATCGCCAGGGATCAACAGATCGCGAAGCTCCAGTTCAGTGGCTTCCAGTTTGTCGCTCAGGGCTGCTATTTCTTCCTTGGCCATCTGGATCAATTCATGATCGCTTTCACTGTCCAATATGTGTTTGGCATCGATCAGCTCTCTATCGATATTTTGATAGCGTAGCCAGCAATCGGTAATTGCAGTAAGCTCCTTGTAGCGCCGCATCAGATCGCGATATTTACGTGCATCGCACATCAGGGATGCATCGGACACCTGTCCTTGCAGTTGTTCATGTTCTTCCGTCAAGGCTTGCAGTTTAGATACGGGTAGCATACTTAGTCTTCCAAAAGAGTAACGTTATGCGCGCTGTAATCCATTTCCAGCGCAGCTTTCATCGCTACGAGGGCAGTTTCCACCATCTCATCATCTGGGGGCTGAGTGGTGATCCGTTGCAGCGCCATCCCAGGAACTGTCATCATTTTTACCAGGGGGTGATCCAGATTGCGCCCTGAAAACTTCAGTACCTCATAACTGAGTCCGGATACCAGGGGGATCAACAGTAGATGATATGCCAGGCGATAATAAACGGGGATGGGGCCGTGTATGATCAGAGCCGAGACCAGAGTGTCGGTGATGGAAAAGGTAAGGATGCCCACCAGCAGTACGAAAAACATGAAGCTGGTACCGCACCGAGGATGGATGGTGGTATAGGACTGGATCCTGGCTATTTCCAGAGACTCATCGTGCTCATAGGCATTCACGTTTTTATGCTCCGCGCCATGATAACGAAAGAGTCGCTTTACGTCCTTCATAAGTGAGATGAACCAAACATAAAGTACGAAGAATATGATGCGTATGCTGCCGGCAAAGAGGTTAAAGTAAAAATCCTGCTTGGAGAGATTCAGCCAGTCTGCAAGCTTGTAGGGCAGCAATCCAAAGAGCAAAAAGGCCAGTCCAAAGGCTATGATATAGCTGAACACTTCTTCTAGTTTGGCGCGGTTTTTTGATACCTCTTTGTGCTCCTTACCGGAAGCTACTTCATCCGCCTTAAGATCCAGTTCGTAGCGATCTGCTGAAAAAGTAAGGGTCGAAAACCCAATCTTCATCATCTCTATGAGCGACACGAATCCCCTGATGATCGGTTTGCCATACAGTTTTACGCTCTGGGTAACGCTGATAAAAGGGGTGATCTTCAATTCGATGTTGCCATTCTTGCGACGGATGGCTGTGGCCAATTGCTTGGGTCCGCGCATCATCACGCCTTCGATAACGGCCTGCCCGCCAACGCTGATTTCCTGTTTCATGCTACTTCCTTTACACTAAAGAAAAACGCCACTCTCCCGTTCAAAATGTGGGGCAGACTGGCGTAAATTGATTTCCGGGTATCTATTGCTCGTTTTTGCGATTATACTTCTTGTTGAACTTTTCGACACGGCCGGCGGTGTCCATAATCTTCTGTTTGCCAGTGTAGTACGGATGGCAAACGTTGCAGATATCGACCTGCATGCTACCTTTCGTGCTGCGGGTTTCAAAGGTGTTTCCGCAAGCGCAGGTAACAGTGGCAACTTCGTATTTAGGATGAATTCCCTGTTTCATTTATCTTGCTCCTTGTATAAATTCGTCTGATTTGAGACAAGCTTTTCGCAGGCCATGTTTATGTCAAGTGAAGAGTTTGCTGCACTCCCCCATTTAATAATCTAGTCTTATTTGGAATTGCCATTGATCACGTCTGGCTTCGATGCTATGCCTTCGTTTATGCTGAACGAAGTTCCGTAAACGCAAGCACACCCACGCTATGAAGTGTCGCCCCCTGCTGCCCCGTACTTTACCCGAACTCCACTTGAATTCCTCCTGAACTGGGTTCGGGTGGAGTTCAAGTGGGTTTCGAGTGGAGTACATCTGGGTAATGGGGAAGAGATGTGGCTCATCTTGGGAATTGTCAATGCGGTGTCACGTTCTAACCTCCCGGAGCCACTTCTTTATCACTTTACACCTGCTGTAAAAAAAAGGAATGGGTCAGAAATGCCTATATCTGGCTGGGTAGCACATTCCATGAAATCTCAGTATATCTGGAGTTTCCTCCCTCACATTGGAGCAAGATAATTAAGCGCCAATCCTTTAGAGCGTCTCAATAAGGAGCTTAGACGCCTTGAGAAATGCATCCGGATATTCCCTCATGAGAAGAGCTGCCTATGGTTATTTGGTGCGAGCCTGTAAGGCTATTCGGAGGGCTAACTAACAACTCGTTTTCAGTGAGCGGTGAAGTGTAAACATGTTTAGTCTTAAACAAAAGGTCAGCACATGAGCTCATACAACCATGCAAGCGAACTTGCAGCTGAGGACGGGTGATTTGAGCCCAGTGCTGACCATATGGGTGATCGTAGAAGTATAAACTTACTACTTTGTTGCGCCTTCCTGTTCGTTAATTATCAGGAGAAGCAGAAAGCCACATGACAGGTCTTTGTTTTTACTCACCTCTATATATTAGTAGCTAAAAAAATGAAGTGTAGATGCAGTTCGTGTGTAACTATATGTCCTTATGTGAGATATCAATTGTGCTCTCAGTCCCCATAATGTGCAGAATGTGGCACGAACGCCAAAGTAATCCATCAGATTCCGGTTCATAGGTATGTATGCTGGCTCCAGTCTGAGTTCTAGCAGTGAGCTGCGATTGCGCCGCGTAGAAAACTGGCTATTATTATCCTTGAAGTACCTGGCTGATAGCTTAGATGAAGGAGATTAGGTATGATAAGAAATATCACATTGTTGGTATTTGTCCTTGCCGTGGGCGTTTTATCTGCTCAGACAGATTTATTGGGAATCGCCTACGATATGTCCTATGAAAGTGCCAAGACCATGCTGGCAGAAAAGGGATATGTGCTAGATGATGGTAGCTCTGAGTGGGTGAAAGAGTTTTGGGGTAGCTTTGCTGGACATGAAGATTGGCTGACTATCTATGTTTCTGCTCCAGGGACCATCGATAACTGGAAACACGAGGTTTCCACCGAATGGGATGATGATTGGATCGATGAGGTTATAGACACTACGGTAAATCTGTATCAGATCGAACCAGAATACGACGAAGAACTGGATAGCTACATCATTCAATTCGAGAATGGTAGAGTTCTTTATATATATGATGACTACAGTGGGAATCTGGTTCTGGATTATGGCGAATCTTAAACTCAGCCGATAAAAGCAGAAAGCATCATTTCAAAAACAGCTACGTCTTCTGCGCAGCTAGCAGTGATGCGCAGATGGTCTTTCAGGAGGGGATGAGCGCTAACATCCCGAAGCGCTATCTCGTGATCCTGCAAGTACTCAAAGAAGTCAGCAGTCCTGAGTCCGAGGCTGAAAGTGAGGAAGTTTGTAGCTGAAGGGTAAACAGTGACACTCGGAAGGGCCTTCATCTTGAGGAACAGTGAGTCCCTAAGTTCCACTGTGTCTCTCACCTGGTTTTGAAAGAGCTCGTGGTGGCGTAGAATACTCAGCGTAAAAGCTTGAACCAGTATACTTTGGTGAAAGGTAGTGAAGACTTTACGCAGTTCATGAATGTTTTGCTTAGCAGATATGGCATATCCAAAGCGCAAGCCAGCTCCGGAGAATGCTTTGGAAAAGCTGCGCACGAGGATGAGATTGGGATACCTGGTTAGTTCATCGGCAAAAGTGTGGTTGGAATACTCGTAGTAAGTTTCATCGATCAATACTAGTTTATCGGGTAATGCTTCTATTACTCTGCGCAATTGATCTTTGGGGAAGAGATTGCCGGTGGGGTTATTCGGATTGCAGAGAATGGCCAGGCGGCAATTGGGATCGCTGGCTTTTTGGATGTAAGCTTCAGCATCGAAGGAGAAATCTGGTAAAAGGTCTTGAAACTTAATCTTCAAGCCCACAGCCAGGCAGAAGGTCTTGTAATCAAAGTAAGATGGCGCCAGGGACAGGGCAAAGCTCTGTTCCCCCTCTCTTACAGCTAGAAATATGTGGTAAAGGATATCGTCTGCGCCATTAGCCCGAATGATGTTATCCTGTTTTAACCCAAATCCGGCATAATCGGCTAAGGCAGTGTCCAGATCAGCGCTCACCTGTGAGAAATAGCGGTTTAGGCGAACCTCGGACATCAGTTTGTGAAAGTCTTCCCTAATTGCTTGATAGGGATCGAGACAGCTTTCATTCAAGCACATCATACGCTCTTTCACCGGGACATTCACCACAGAAGTCTTCAATCCGGACAGATCGGTACGGAAAAGATGATTCACCATTTGCCTGGCCTTACTTCTTGCCCTTTTTCTTCCCCAGGATCTGGCTACGAATCCAGGACCAATTCAATGTGATATGGATGATAGCAAGGATGAAAAAGCTGAGCCCGGCAATGCGATGGAGGTCTGCCATCGTCTCAGAATATTGTAGTTCTGTGGGCAAAGCGTATAGAGCTATCCCAATTGCGGTGAGCAATGCGGCCAGAAACAACAGGATGTTTACCAGTCTGAGATACTTCATGAATACTCCATAAGTTTCTTTGTATAGACAAGCTATCCGGAGGGGCAATAAAGCCAAGCAAAAAAAGCCACCCCGGAATGGGGTGGCCATGTAATCTATTTGTTCTTCTTGTGACGATTCTTGCGCAGGCGTTTCTTCCGCTTGTGGGTGGCGATTTTATGACGTTTTTTCTTCTTTCCGCAAGGCATAATTTGCCGTCCTTATTTCTTTATCTTGAGGTCAACTACGTTATTCTTAAACTCACGGGAAAACTTGAATGTGGGAACTGTACGTTCCGGTACAGGAACTTTCTCATCAGTTTTGGGATTACGGCCAACGCGGGGTTTACGGGTTTTAAGGCGGAAAGTACCAAAGCCACGGATTTCTATGTGGTTACCTTCAGCCAGGATATCCTTGATGCCCTGGAACAGGGAATCAACTACTACTGCGACGTCTTTGCGGATAATCCCGGTATTTTCTGAGATTACCTTTACAAGATCAGCTTTTGTCATGTTTAACTCCTTAAACTTTGTCTGTATTTTAATCTGTGAGTATCAGCGATCAGCCAATAAGATACTCAAAATCCGAACCTTAGCTTTTGTGTCAAGGGAAAAAATGCCGGGAACTGAGTTTGGGATACAGCGCCAGGTTCCAAATGTGCCTTATGTAAAGCACTGGAAGCATTTATGCCCGTAACTGCCCGGATTCGAAATAACCAGTAAAACGCTACCAAACTCTCTGATCTCGTTTATCGGGGTCTTTTCGCCATATTAAAACTGAATTAGACCTCATGGCTGATGCTGATACACCCTACTCTGGGAGCTGGCTAAAGAATAAGCTTTACAAAACTGCGGTCTGATCCAGACTGGACGCATATATGATGGACGGTCATAAGAATATGAAAGATAACACACATGAAGATCAAAAGGGATTTGATAATCTGCAAGAGCAGCTATACCTGAGTGCTGTGAAAATGTTCAAGCTTCAGAGTATAGCCAGAGAGATAGTCAATCAGGTGATTCTGGACATTGCATTAAAGCAGGATATGAAACCGGTTGCAGATATACAAACGGTATTGGAACAGGCCGCTGAGCCATACTTTAATGAGCTCTGGATGTTTTGCTATCGATACGCTGTAATGCTGGTTAAACGTGACGACGCGGCTCAAGATATCGCCGCAGAAGCGATAGCCAGTCTGTATAAATGCAAATGCGAGGTGGAGTTCATTAAAGGCTGGCTTAAACGTACTGTGTTTAACCAGGCTCAGAATTTTCTTAAACGCGAGCATCGGGACAG
>JAGOKK010000044.1:10413-16688 GCA_017994635.1 Candidatus Cloacimonadota bacterium
TCAGGCAGGCACGAATGATGTCTATCATCCCTGCTGAGCAAGCTCCACCGATCCCCGTGGAAAAGGGAGTATGCCCACTTAGTCTCGAAGAGATCAAGCAACTACTGCATATATAAACTACCGGCCAGGAATCAAACCTTAGTTTAGGACGTTATACAACACACGTCCCAAGAGAAGGATCAGCGCCAGGATGAAGACCTGTTTGATAAGCTTGTTTCCCCGTAATACTACCATTCTGGAACCCAGCAGGTTGCCGGCAATGCCACAGAGCGCTGCGGGTATCGCTATCGGGTAATATATTTTCCCCGCTATAGCAAAGGTGATCACAGCAGCTATGTTTGAAGCAAGATTAACCACTTTGGTATTGCCGTTTGCCCTGATGAACTGGTAGTGTAGCAAGGCTGAATATATCAAGATCAGGAAGGTACCTGTGCCGGGGCCAAAAAATCCATCATAGAATCCCACAATCAACCCTGCCATTCCTCCCAAAAGAAGTCTGTAGCCAAGTTTTAGTAGGTGTGCTCTGTCGCTAAAACCGAGATTCTTGTTAAACAAAGTAATAACGGTGATCAGCGGGATGAGGATGATCAACAGATAGTTCAGGAAGGAAGCGGAAACCACCAAAGCAGTGCTAGCCCCAAGATAAGAACCGATCAATGCAAGGACTGCGCTGAGCAGAGCCACTGGCACGTCTATCATCCCGGCCCGGAAATATCTGGCGGTAGAGAAGATAGTGCCCGAGCAGGATGAAAACTTGTTGGTTCCCAGCGCGATGTGAGGGGGGATTCCTACACTCCAGTAAGCCGGCAATGAGATAAGTCCACCCCCGCCAGCGATGGCATCGATAAAACCAGCAAGAAAGATGAAGGGTAATACGATAGCGTAGTCCAAAGGACTGAGGATGATGTTCATTACAATTCCGCCTTAAACTCCAGTTTCAAGTTGTGATTGCCTTTATCCGCGGGATACTTCGAGAATCGGTATTCCAAGCTGAAGCTGCTGTAGCTGTTTATCCGATAGATGCCCAATAGCTGCGCGTCGCTGACAAATCCTTCTCGTTTTTGAGGTAAAAAAGCCAGAAATGAGGAGCCTTCCCGAAAGTTGTAGCCCAGGGAAAAGCGTCCAGAGACTCGGTATTTCTGTTTGAAGATACTACGCCATGCGGGGGCTAAACTAAGGCTATGGAGGCGATAGTTTTGCGCTGCATCGGTTTGTTTCTCTCCAGTGTCTGCTATGTAAGCAAGCTCCAGAGTGGCAGTATTGGCAGCAGAAAAGTTCTTTTCGGTGGAGCTCTTTACATGCCAGAGTCGGGTAAGTGAATCGTAACGGCTTTCTTTCAGCTTTTCATTTATGATCTCGAAGCGGTTATTCAATCCCCAATATCCTTTTAGATCCAGCTTCAGGGCATAGATGCCATTGTATGAACGCTCAGCGCTCTGATAGCGGCGATCCAGATCCCGGCCCTGCTCGGTACTGAGGTTTGCAATTATACGTCCTTGATAGATATCCAGCCAGAGGTTTTGCAGATAACTCTGGCGGCCATAAATGGTATGATTTTCCTCAAAGCTGTACTCGGGTAGAAACAACCAGGTACCTGCCTTGGGGTTTGTATCCCTCTGCTCTGTGCCGTTCAGGCTGATGTCACTGTGTACTTTTTGCCAGATGGGAGCTTTCAGATAGAGCCCGGGTTTCAGATAAATGCTTGCCAGGGCCGTAATCTCCGTGGAGAGGACGCCATCTTGTGAAGTAATGTACTCATAGTCATAATCACCAGTATCCACCATTACTCCAGTACTGTCGTAGTAACCAAGGCCCTGGCCGACATAGATAAGATCCCGGATCTTTGGGAAGAACTCTGTTTGGTTCAATTCATAGTTGTTGATCAAACTAAGGGAGCCCTGCAGGAGGTCGTGTGAAGCCCTCAGTCTTAGCAAGTCATAAGAGCTTTCAGGATTGTCTATGGATTGGGGATTCTGCATTACACGATGGCTGCACTCCAGGTCCAGGCTGTGCTTATTCCAGGTTCCGCTGTGGCGAATAATATATGTATCAGAGCTGCTAGCCTTTTTCCATTTGTCGATCCGGAAATCTGAATTGTCGTGGGAAAAGCTGATCTGGGTACTCTGCTTTTCACTCTGGTAAGCCAGAGCAGGCTGCATGCGGTAATATCTGGTATCGGGAATGTCTGGTGCGTCGTTGATCATGCTGTTCATCAGACCAGTCATACTCAATTCCAGAGGCAGGTAGCGCCAGCGTAGCTCCGCATTGTGATAGTGCAGGGTTCCGGCCATCTCTCCGCTTTGATCAGAAATGGTGCTTTGCCAACGAGTGGAGGGAAGCACACTCCAGGCATCGGTTTCTGAGGTGAAACGCAGAGCTTTCTGTACGTACAGTCCATCCAGATCGCGCCAACGCAGGAGAAGGTTGGGGCGCCAGAATTGCCCCCGAAGATTCATACTAAAATCAAGTGTGGATTGCGCCAGGGAATCAGCCGTTACCAGAGTGGAAAAATCGTGCTCCGGATTACCCTCAGAACTGAACCTATATGTATCAGGCAATCTGTGTTCTGCCAGGATTCCGAGTTCCAACGGGCTTTCCGGCTCAATGTATTTTAGATAAGCCGAAGCGATGCCACCGGCGTTATCATTGTCATCCAGATCAGACAAGCTGTTGCGATCGTTATTGCTGTACAAGGCATCAATGCCGCTCTGCCAGCCGCCGGATTGCCAGGCCAGACTAACATCCATGTTGCTACGCTTTACTGGAGGGCTTAGCCTTTTCGCGATGATGTGCGTACCGTTTCCGGTACCAACCCACCGGAATCGATCGACCGAAAACTCGGTGTAATCGCCCATTCCTGAACCTACATAACTGAAGATCAAGTTATAGATAGCGCTGCTATCGCCCCAGGCGTACTCATAATAGGTGACACCTTCAGGGCTGATCAAGCGGACGTAGGATCCGCTCCCGGGGTCTGTTTCCATGATACCGGAGCTGTACACATCACTGTCACCGGCCGCGCTGAGGCTGTCCAGATCGTTATCATCAAATTCAAATGGCAGGGGCTTATCCTTGGCATCAAGTTGATGGATCAGATGGGCGGATACGTAAAAATGCTCTCCCAAGTTCACTTTACTCCCTGCGAAGTAAGTTGACTGACTGTAGTTTTCCTCCGAGTACTGGAAATACACATGCACAATATTTACAGATGTTACCATGCGGCGAAACATGATGGAGCCCTCTGCGTAATCGATGTAGTAATCTGTGCCTCGCTCCAGCCGCTCGCCGTCCAGATACACTTCTTCGCTGCCTGCTACCACGATGAAGCTGCGTTGGTAGGAATTGGCAGATAGATAGTATGGCCCCTGTTTTCCATCAATGATGCCCATGGACTGGCTGGCCCGTTTCCCACTACCAGCGCTATATGCAGCCAAGGCTTCATGATCACCTTTGTAAGATGCTGAGATTCCCTCAATCTTAGTCTGGTACCTCAAGTATTTGCTGTCTTCCAGGCTGAGGTCCAGATCTCCCATGCCAATTTGCCAGCGAGGTGAATAAACCCTGATAAACACACGGTCTAGACTGGAGAGTTCTTTAGAATCCCCTTCCGGACTCAATTTGCTCTGGCTATCAGAGAGTCGCGCTTCGATCTGTACGTCTTTGCTTAGTTCTCCACCCAGATTCACATATAACGACTGCAGAAGATCTGTTTCCCCGCTCTCAGAAAAACTGAGCGCGAAGGTCTTGCTTCCAGAGATCTGGAGACGAGAACTCCCGGTAAAAATGTTTTGCCTGGGGCTCATTACCTTGCTGCTATCGCTAAACTCAAAGCTTTCGTAGGTAAATACCGGCTTCGTGAACTCGGGTGGGATGATTAGGTAACTGATACTGATCATTCCCGTATCTGGAAGGTGTTTCAGGTGCAGGTAGCCTGACTTGTAGTCGATGGTATAATCACGATAGGGGAGTAAACTCAAGCTATCAGTTCGAACGCTTTCGCTGCGACTTATGATGCCGGAGTGACTAAGCTTGTAGTCAAGCTGGCGGCTATTGAGGCGGATCAGTTCATCGATCACATATTCGCCAGCCCATAGCTCCAAAGGAATCAGCAGCAGGCCCAGCAAGACAAGCTTGGGCATTATAGCGGATGGATTACGTATGTAACAACTCCCCAGATTACGAAATCGACATCTTCATCGATGGGAATGGGGTCAAACTCCTCATTTTCTGGGATCAAGAAGTAGTTGCCCTGTTCAATCTTCAATCGCTTCAGGGTGAATTCTCCATCCACGATGGCCACTATGATGTTATTGGAAGTGGCCTCCAGTGCCCTGTCCACGATCAATAAATCCCCCGGGATAATCCCGGCATTCTTCATCGAGTAGCCGTCTGCTCGCATAAAAAAGGTAGCGGATG
Source organism: Candidatus Cloacimonadota bacterium (assembly GCA_017994635.1). Taxonomy (GTDB): domain Bacteria; phylum Cloacimonadota; class Cloacimonadia; order Cloacimonadales; family Cloacimonadaceae; genus UBA5456. Next base: position 14,830 of record JAGOKK010000044.1, read on the forward strand.
GATGACGGATGAGGTGCTCATTCAGATCTAGTAATCCCTCAATGTAATCCTGCGCAGGGGACGGGAATCCGGCAGGAACATTTGTCCCCAACAGAGGGCGTTTGAGCTTCTGAACCTCTTGGAAACGATAAATCGCCTTAATCGAACCGTCAGACTTGATACTTTTTGAATTCATACAGGGCAAAAAACAGGCGGACAGTGTTGCTGCCCGCCAGTTTATCTCGCAAAGTCTATTTGGGTAAGCTCTTCAGGATGCCTTGAACCTGAGCGCCGTAGGTACTGTCATTTTGAATGCGTTCAAAATCGGCACGTGCGGAAGGATAATTCTTCTGTTGCAGATAGGCCACCCCGCGCAACATACGGGCAGCGGCGTTATTTGCCTGAGAGCTCAGCACCATCGTGCTGTAGGTGATTACCTTACCCCAGTTTTTAGCTCCGTTGTAATGACTTGCCAGGGTAAGGGCAGTGTTGGGATCACGGTCGATGTTTACAGACTTCTCCAGATACTCAGCCATCTTGGCAGAATTTCCCAATTGTTGGTAGTTTTGTCCAATCTGCTTGTAAACCAGAGACAAGGTTTCGGAATCAGGATTAGTGCCAGCGAGCTTCTCCAGATAGGTATTTGCTTTGCTCCACTGATTGCTGGAACGGTAGAAATTTCCCAAACGGGTGTACATGTCTGCGTCTTCGCGTAGTGAAAGAGCTTTCAGGTATGCAGTCTCGGCTGCGGTGAAATCCCGTTTCGCATTGTAGTTGTCGGCCAGCATGACATATGCTGCAGCGCTGTTTGCCACTTCAGCGTAATCACTCAAGACTTCAAACGCCCGGACGTCATCCTTCAAGTTATCGCTTAGCACGTGAAATTTAGCATTGAGAATGCCTTCATTATTGGGATCCCTTTTGAGGATTTCGTCATAGTATTCCACTGTTTTCTCATACTTGGCAGCTTTTTGAGCTACTATAGCCATGTTGTTGTAAGTCCCTAGTATGTCACGATCCAAATCTTCCTGTGTGATAACGACGGGAGTGTGGCTTTTGTAAATATCCAGAGCGCTTTGATAATTCATTAAGGCTTCTTCATAGAGTGTGATATCCATGTTATCGTATGCCAGATCGGCATGACTCTTGGCGATATTCATCTTCATGATTTCCATGTTGTAAGCCACAGAATCTGCTTCAGAGGCTGTGGGGGCAGCTTCGTTGAAAAGATCCCAAGCGTTTTGGAACGCTACGATGGCAGCGTCATACATTTTATCCTGATACATGTCCGCACCCTCAGTGGCGGCTTCACGGGCCAGGGCTAAAGGGTTACGCACGGGTTCGATTACCTCTTCTTCGACAACCTGCTTATTTGAGGAGCAGGCGCTCAGGGCTACGAGAACCAGTAGAGCTACGAGAGCGAAATATCTTCCTTTCAGCATTAAATCCTCCAGATTTCTTTCTGTTTACACGCTGTATGAAGCTGCTTATTTGTCAACTGAAAAAAGGGTTGAATACCACATCTCTAACGAATTGCTAATAAGAAGTGTAAAAAGAGCTACATCACCTATGTATAAGATATAATTATTGTTACAGGCAATCTGTGTCCACACGATGGCTAACTAAATGCAAAAAAGACCATGAAATGGTGATTTTTTGGTTGACAGAAAATCTAAGCCCGCGTTTTGATAGAACAGAATATCTCGAACGCTTATCGAAACTACAACAGGAGGTAAAATGAGCAGAGATGAATTAGTAAAAAAGATCGCGTCCGACACCGGCATTACCCAAAAGGCTGCTGGTCTTGCTCTCGCTGCCGTACTTGAAGGCATCACCATGACCCTCAAGAAAGGCGGAAAGGTTTCCTTGGTTGGTTTTGG
>JAGOKK010000137.1 GCA_017994635.1 Candidatus Cloacimonadota bacterium
TCAAGAATGTGATCATCGGTCCCAATGGCGATAACATCTACGCCGAAGAGGTGGAAGCCAAGCTGAATGAAGCGGAAAGCGTATTGGAATCCCTCGTTTATGAAAGCGGGGGAAACATCGTGGCTAGGGTTTTTCTAAATTATGAGATTCTGGACAAGCTGCACGGCATCTCAAAGATGGGGAATACACAGAAAGAACCCTTTGAGAAGACGCCAACTCAAAAGATCAAACGCTTCCTCTATCAATAATTGGAGCACATCATGACCATCGGTAGCATTTTGGAACACCTCGAGCAGTACGCACCCAGGTCATTGGCGCAATCCTGGGACAACGTAGGACTCTTGATCGGAGATCCCAAGCGCAAATTGGGCAAGGTGCTAATCAGCCTGGACGCCACCGCCAATACGCTTGGATATGCCATAGAGAATGACTTTGATCTCATTCTTACGCATCACCCGCTGATCTTCCGTCCCCTGTCCCGCATCACCAATCCCTTGATATTGGGCATGATCGAAGCAAAGATATCGCTGATCAGCATGCACACCAATTTTGATGCCGCATTAGGTGGGGTGAATCACGCTCTGGCAGATACGCTGGGCATGGAAGTAATCGATAGTCTTGGTGATCCGGAAGCAGGGGATATTGGCCTTGTTTGCAGCTATCCCGCGCCTATAACCATTGGTGAAATCGCTGGGATTGTGAAGACCGCCTTGCAAGCCCCTACCATCAAGATGTGGACCGCTGGCATGCCTGATGATACCAAGATCTCACGGATTGCTATCTGTGGAGGAGCAGGAGGGTCAGTATTGGATTCTGCATCCGCCAAAGCCGATTTGCTGATCACTGGTGACGTCACGTATCACACTTTTCTGGATAGCAAGATACCCATCATCGACGCGGGGCATTTTGCCACAGAATATCCTGCCCTGAAAGCGCTGCAGGATAGCCTGAGTTCGATCGGCATCAGCAGCGAGATCCTGGATATAAACCTGCATGAATGGATTTTGAATATAAGATACCTGTGATCTTACATTGGGAGGACACATCAAAACTACAATATGGTCTTGGAATGTAAATGGCCTCAGGGCAGTGCTGAAAAAAGACTTCATTACAACGATCAACCGCGAGAAGATCGACATTATCGGGTTGCAGGAGACCAAGCTGCAGGAACATCAAATTCCTGAAGAGCTGGGAAAGCTAAGCCAGTACCATCAGTATTGGTCGCACGCAGAGCGGAAGGGCTATTCCGGCACCGCTCTATTTAGCAAAGTGAAGCCGATTTCGTTCGACACTACATTCGGAGTGGAGGAGTTTGATACCGAAGGACGCATCAACATCGCTGAGTACGAGCGTTTTATCCTGATGAACATCTATTTCCCCAATGGGGGACAGGGAGATGAGCGCATCGCCTACAAACTGCGTTTCTACGATAAAGCCCTGGAAGTGATGCAAGCGAAACGCGCTTCCGGAAAAGCTATCCTGGTGGCGGGAGATTACAACACCGCGCACAAGGAGATTGATCTGGCCCGTCCCAAGGAAAACGAAGAGGTTACGGGATTCCTGCCCATAGAACGCGCCTGGCTGGATAAATTCGTGGCGCAGGGCTGGGTCGATACCTTCCGGATGTTTGACCAATCTGGGGAGCAATACTCGTGGTGGAGTTACCGAGCCGGAGCGCGCCCCCGCAATATCGGCTGGAGAATCGATTACTTCTTTGTGGATAGTGAACACAAGGATATCGTAAGCGCTGCCGGCATCCGGCAGGACGTAATGGGCTCAGATCACTGTCCAGTATATGTGGAGCTTACTTTACGTTGAGGATCACACCCTCGGGGAAATACCCGCCTTCAAAACCAAAGCATAGCATGTAGGGGCCTTTGCCTACCAGGAAGGGGACATCAGCATCAAAATAGTTGTTGCCAGCCCATTTAATGGCAATCGGTTGAGCTCCGCACATTTCCTGTTTGTCAGAGATCTTGAAGGTAGCATTCAAATCCGGATAGATGAGGGTGGCGCTGAGGTCGGTCTTTGCCCTGTTACCCATATACTCAAAGCGTAAACGGTACACTTTATCGATGTCCAGTTTATCCGGGATCTGACTAAGCAGTTTCACGATCGGAGCGGCAAAGTTTTGTGTGGCGTACATATCGGCGCCATTGGGGATGATGCCCACACCCAGATGGGTATAGCTGCGATCCAGGATGTTATCCCGATGCGAAGGGGAATTCATCCAACCCTGTACAATCTCTTGGGGGGTAAATACTTGCCTGCTGTTTGTGAATTTTCCCAGATTCTCCCCTACCGAGCTGACTATGAGCTGAGGGTAATACTTGCTTTTCCTCTCTGCCACTTCATCGCCCCAGGGGTCACGATGGGCAAAGAAGCCAAGATCCTTCATATTTGTGGAATGCCAACGGGCAAGGCTAGCCAATCCATCATCATAAATCAGGGCTGGCAATCCATTTTTGGTGCGCTCCACGTTTGTCAGACGCCATACTTCCTTCTCAAAATCAGCCAGAGACATCTTCCCCTGCGCGCATAGCGCCACGCAGAGAATAAGTAAAACCATTAAACTGATGTGTTTCTTCTGCATATTTCCTCCTAAAATTTCAGCTCCAATTGTACCTGCTCATCACTAAAGCGTAAATGCATTTTAGCCTTTTCGCCCTCAAAATCAGCCAGATGCGCATCCACATAAGCATCCAGCATACTTAAGACGCAGGTGACGCCCATCCACCAGATATCGCTGGTTCGTCGTTCGCGGTACATCTGCAATTTGTCCTTGTATTGCTGCTGAGTAAAGGCATCAAAACTGCCCTGCAGCTTGTCTTTGTAGTCCTCCACTCTGGAGTCGTTGTACAGCACGTTACCCAATAGATAGGCCTGCAATCCCACCACGATGCCTGCTTTCACGTAGGCGTGGTTATATACCTGCCCTCCTCCGGGGATGAAGGCCGAGTATAACATGGCATGGGTCGGATTTGTCGCTGCTAGCAACGTAATCCAAAACAGGGGTAAAAGCAGCAATCTCTTCACAGTAATCCTCATAAATCATTCATGGACAGCGCACCCTGAACTAAAGGGCTTGCCTTGTCAAGCAGAATCGCTTCCCAAACGGGCATTTAGTTCCCGCATCAGTGGATGATTTGCCACGCTCCGTTCTGGGCAGGCAGGAAAGCAGTCTTGCCCTGAGCATGAAATAGCCCACGATAAATGAAGCAGCCAGCACCATACATAATAAGCATGGTGATCCATCCGTATGCACTCAATCACCTGCATCCTTTCTGCTAACATATAGGACAGCAAAAAAACACCCTGAACGGAGCTTGGATGAGCTTGAGATGTTTTGTGATTTCAGCCGGTGCTATGCTGTTCTTCCTGCCTCCCCTCGCCAGATCATCGGTAGCTCATCACGGGGCCCCCTCTGATGACATGAACTCCACTCATAGGCCACCTGAACCCCACCCGAACTGGATTCAGGAGGAGTTCAAGAAGGGTTCGGGTGGCGTTCGTGCTGA